>JANOJN010000280.1:0-48014 GCA_031418775.1 Acidimicrobiia bacterium | reverse complement strand
ACGGGGAACCTCGCGCCTCTGCTGCGCTGGCCGATGCGATCCACGACCGTCTCGGATGGCGGGCGATCGTTCCGAGCGACGACGAGCTCGTGCTGCTCGGTCGGCGCCCGTCGAAACCGGAAGGAGTCTCACCATGAACGTCTTGACGAACACCGACCGGGCGACGACCGTCGCCGCGATGAAGCGGCTCTTCGAGCCGGAGTCGATCGCGGTGATCGGCGCGGGGGAGCACCCAGGAACGCCTGGGCATCAACTCGTTGCCAACCTCGTCCGCTCCGACTTCCGTGGGCCGGTCCTGCCGGTAAACCCGCACGCTGAGTACGTGTGCGGTCTTCCGGCGGTTCCCGCCATCGCTGATGCGCCTTATCCGGTGGACCTCGCCGTGATCGTCGTCCCTGCCGATGCGGTGGAGCACGCCGTCGCGGAGTGCGCTGCCGCGGGCGTCGGTGCGCTCGTCATCCTCTCCGCCGGATTTGCCGAGGTGGGCGCGGAGGGCGCCGAGCGTCAGCGTCGGGTAGTTGCGCTCGCCCGCGCTGGTGGAATGCGCATCGTCGGTCCGAACTGTCTCGGCATCGCCAACATGGCACCGGACATCCGGATGAACGCCACGTTCGCGTCTGCTGAACTCCCGGTCGGCTCGGTCGCCGTCATGACGCAGTCAGGTGCCATCGGCATCGCGGTGGTCGACGGACTGCGAGCTCGGGGACTTGGGGTGTCCTCGTTTGCATCCGTCGGCAACAAGGCCGATGTGAGCGGCAACGATCTGCTCACCTACTGGGAGCAGGATCCGGCCACGCGCCAGATCGTGCTGTACCTCGAGTCCTTCGGCAATCCCCGCGCGTTCGCCCGCATCGCCCCGCAGACGGCCCTCTCGAAGCCTGTTTTGGCCATCAAGTCGGGACGGAGTGAGGTCGCCGCCGGCGCGGCCACCTCACACACCGCGGCTCTGGCCCTGCCCGATGACACCGTCAGCGCTCTGCTGCGACAGTCCGGTGTGTTGCGCGTCGACGACGTCGAGGAGTTGCTCGACCTCTGCGTCGCGCTGGACTCGCAGCCGCTGCCGAGGGGCCGCAACGTTGCCATCGTCACCAACGCCGGAGGTCCCGGGGTTCTCGCGTCGGATGCCTGCGTGAGCGCAGGTCTGACGCCTTCGTCCTTCGGTGCCGGGACCATCGCGGCCATCGAGGCCGCGCTCGGGAGATCGACGCAACGACGGCCCGGGGAACGCGGTCCGCTCGACCTTCGGGCTGATGCTTCGCCCCAGGCGATGACGACGGTGCTCGAAGCGGTCGTCGACGATCCGGGCACCGACGCCGTGCTGGTCGTCTTTGCCGACGTCTCCGGGGCCGACGCCGGACCGTTCGTCGAAGCCATCGAGCGCGTGCAGTCGACGAAGCCGGGCAAGCCGGTGCTGTGCACGTTCGTCCCGGCGTCCAACATGAAACTGGCGCCATCGCTGGCCACGTTCTCGTATCCGGAACGCGCCGTCCGGACCCTGGCCCGCCTGGTCGAGCGAACGGAGTGGCTGGCGGAGTACCCGGCGGCGCACCACGAGGCCCGCATTCGCGACCCCGAGCCGATACGGCGCCTCGTCGAATCGTGCCTGGCGAAATCACCAGCGGGTGGTTGGCTGGACGCTCCCGACGCGTTCCGACTGGTCGAGCTGGCGGGTATCGACGTCGTCGCCCTGCGCCACGCCGACACCGCGGATGCTGCATGCGACGCCGCGAAGGTCATTGGGTATCCCGTGGCGCTCAAGGTCGCCGCTTCCGACATCACGCACAAAAGCGACCAGGGCGGGGTCAAGCTCGATCTGGACAGCGAATACGAGGTTGCTTCCACCTTCGAAGCGATGCACCGGCACTTCGGCGCGGCGATGGGCGGGGTGCTCGTGCAGGCGCAAACCACCCCCGGGTTGGAGCTGCTCGTCGGCATCGTGAGCCATCGCGAGCTCGGGCCGGTCGTTGTCGTGGGGGAGGGGGGTCGGCTGGCCGAGATCCGCCACGACCGGGCCGTGCGGATGCCGCCCCTGCATCATGACGAAGCGATGCGTCAGCTCCGATCGTTGCGCATCGCTCCGATGCTCGATGGCTTCCGGGGCAGCCCCGCCGTGGACGGCGACCTGATCGCCGACGTCCTCGTCCGGCTGGGGGAGCTCGCCGAGCTCGTCCCGGAGTTGGTCACTCTCGACATCAATCCGCTGATCGTCACCCCGCGTGGGGTCTGTGCCGTTGACGTGAAAGTCCGGCTCCGGGAGTCGTCGCCCGACTCGCAACTGCCGCACCCTGACGCCTTCCGATGACCCACGCACCTTCGTCTTGACGACCCCCACCCCTTCCACCACCGACCGAGGAGGTCGACCATGGATCTCAACCGCTTCCGAACACAGCTGACCAACGACAGGGATCGGCTCCTCACCGCCCAGAAGGTGCTCGAAGAAGAACAGGGCACTTCTGTCGACGGACGGCGAACGATCGATGCCGACGACGCGTCGCCCCAGGATCCGGCAGAGATCGGGGAGCAGTTCTCCGGTCGCCGTGAAGTCCTCGATGAGCTCGACCACCTCGACGCGGAACTCGCCGCGGTCACGGCCGCGCTCGATCGGCTCGACGCCGGTACCTACGGTCGGTGTATGGACTGCGGACAGCCCATCGACGAGGAGCGTCTCGTCGCCCGGCCGACGGCGCGAAGGTGCACCGCCGATCAGCGGCGCTTCGAGGCCGGGGGCACGGGACTCTCCAGGCGCTGAGTGCAATCGTCACGGCTCGGGCGAGGGCTGAACGGGCAATCGACTTGTGACCATCGACCCTCGCTTGACGCAGGGCGTTCGAGCACCGTGGGGTCGTGGCCGGTGTGGTCACTCGCAGGAGGAGTGCAGAGATGGCAACGGTCGAGTTCGTTCACGTCACCAAGAAGTTCGAGAACGGATTCGTCGCCGTGGACGACTTCTCCCTGAGCCTGCTCGATGGGGAGCTCATGGTCCTCGTCGGGCCTTCCGGCTGCGGGAAGTCGACAGCCCTGCGCATCCTGGCGGGGCTGGAGGACCCCACGGAGGGCGAGGTTCGCATCGATGGTCGTGATGTCAGCTCCAAGCCGCCGCAGGCAAGGGACATCGCCATGGTGTTCCAGAGCTATGCGCTGTATCCGCATATGACGGTGCGCGAGAACATCGAGTTCGGACTCAAGCTCCACCACCTGGGCGATGAGGAGGTGCACCGACGGCTTGCCTCGGCCTCGGAGCTCCTCGGTCTCGACGAGCTCCTCGACCGCCGTCCCAAGGCGCTGTCGGGCGGCCAGCGGCAGCGTGTGGCCATGGGTCGGGCGATCGTGCGCGAGCCGAAGGTGTTCTTGATGGACGAGCCGCTGTCGAACCTCGACGCCAAGCTCCGCGTGCATATGCGCAGCGAGATCCTCCGGCTCCAGCGTCGGTTGAAGACGACGATGCTCTACGTCACTCACGACCAGGTGGAGGCCATGACGATGGGAATGCGTGTGGCCGTGATGCGAGATGGCGCGCTGCTCCAGGTCGGAACCCCGAAGGAGATCTACAACCGGCCGTTGAACGCCTTCATCGCCGGGTTCATCGGTTCACCATCGATGAACCTTGCCGAAGCGACGCTCGACCGGGACTCCGATGGACGTACGTGGCTGCATCTCGGTGATCAGCAGCTGCTGCTCGACCAGTCCGTCCTTGCCGCGCACCCGGCCCTGCAGGCCGCCGTCGGGAAGGGGACCAAGGTGGTGTTCGGGGTGCGACCGGAGGACCTGGAGGACGCCGGGCTCGTGAGCGCTCCGCCCGAGCGCTGTCTCGAGTCCACGATCGAACTCGTCGAAGAACTTGGCTCGCAGACGCTCGTGCACTTCGCCGTGAACGCGGTTGCCGTGAATGCCGAGGAACGGCCGGACCTCGCCGTGGCGGTTCCGGCCGGGATGACGTTCGTCGGGACGTTCAACCCGCGCACCCAAGTGCTTGCTGGAGAGCGGGCACGCATCGCCGTCGACACCATGCGGCTGCACTTCTTCGACCTGGCGACCGGCGCCAGCATCTGACTTGGGGACTTTGGTCCCGCCGCGGACGGGATCGCGGCCCTGGTGGACATGCACCTCCGGTCGGCACACTCGTTCTGATGAATGTCACCGCAGCCTTGGTCGACGTCGATGTCCGCTCGGCCGGTCTTCCGTCGCTCGAAGAGGTACGGCGGGTCATTCCCGAGCGTTGCTATGAGCGGAGGATGAGCCACGGGTTTGCTCTCGTCGTCATCGACCTGATCGTCTACGCCGCCGCTCTCGCCGTAGCGGTACGGACCACGTCGTGGGTGGTGGGTGCGGTGATGGCGGTGGTCATCGGGCTGGTGGTGAGCGCCCTTTTCGTGCTCGGCCATGATGCCGCCCATGACGCGCTCCTACCGAGCAAGCGGCTGAACCGGATCGTCGCGCTGGTCCTGATGCTGCCCTCGCTGCATGTCCGCGACGGCTGGGTGTTCGGACACAACCGCGTGCACCACGGATTCACCGTTCGCCGCAGCATGGACTTCGTCTGGCACCCGTCGACACCGGAGGAGTTCGCCGCGATGTCGCGGGTGCAACGCCTCGTGCATCGCCTCGAATGGTCGTGGGCCGGGGCCGGGGTGTACTACCTCCGCCACGTCTGGTGGTCGAAGATGATCCGCTTCACGCCGCCGGCGAAGTCCGCTCCGGGTGTCCCACGCGACCGCCGGATCGTCTTGGGATTCGTTACCGCTGCCACCGCTGCCACCCTGGCGCTGGGATGGCGGCAGGATCCGAGCATCGTCAGCGCGCTGTGGATGTGGGCGAGGGTTCTGGTGATCCCCTTCCTGGTGTTCTCGTGGGTGATCGGGGCGACGGTGCACATCCACCATGTGCAGAGCGACCTGCAGTGGTACGAAGGCAAGGAGTGGACCCGGTCGAAGGCCCAGCTCGTCGGAACCACCGTGATGCGTGCACCGTGGCTCGTCGATGTCGCCCTGCACCACATCTTCATCCACGTACCCCACCATGTCGACGCCCGCATCCCCTGCTACGAGCTGTCGAATGCGACCCGAGCCATCGACGCGGCCTTCCCCGGAATCATCACCCAACGCCAATTTCATCTGCGCGATTACCTTCGCGCCACTCGGGACTGCAAGCTCTTCGACTTCACAACGGGCCGCTGGGTCCGCTACCCCGACGCTGTCTGACGAGGATCGAGTTCGGGGGATTTGTTGCTCTGTAGGCAACAAATCCCCCGAACTTCAGCCGTGGCGGGCCCCGTAGGTGCGGGCCGCCTGTTGGATCACGCGGACATAGTTTGCGCGTTCGTAGGCATCGGGGTCAGGGACGTTGGCGACGGCCATCGACCCTCGGAGCTGGGTCACCGACTCGAATTCGTTGTCGGTCATCCACAACGCCAAGCCGTCACGGAGCGTTGCGATGTGACCCGGTCCGTGGCGCAGCAACGACGAGGTCGTCATCACCGCCGTGGCGCCGACGAGAAGCGACTTCACGACGTCGGCCGGTTCATGCACACCTCCCGACACGGCCACATCGGCGTCGACGTTTCCGCTGAGCAGAGCCGTCCAGCGCAGCGGCAGCCGGAGGTCCGTCGAGGTGGACAGATCGAGGCTCGGCCGCACCGAGAGCGTTTCCAGGTCGATGTCGGGCTGATAGAAGCGGTTGAAGAGCACCAGCGCGTTCGCTCCCGCGTCGACGAGGCGGCGCACGAATGCCGGCAGTGCGCTGAAGTACGGCCCGATCTTCACCGCCAGGGGAACCGTCACCCGTGCCCGAACCGCTCCGACGAGAGCGAGGATGGATTCCTCGACGGACTCGGCGGTGTCGGCCGGGTCGGCGGTCACTCGGTACACGTTCAGCTCGAGGGCGTCGGCGCCGGCGGCGCCCAGTTCCGAAGCGTGTCGGATCCAGCCCGACGGGGTCGTGCCGTTCACGCTTGCGACGACCGGAATCCGCAGCGCCGCCTTGGCTTCGCGCACGAGTCGGACGTGTCGCTGGGCGACGTCGAGCGAATCGAGCGGCATCGCTGCGTGCGGGACGGACTCGGCGTGGACCAGCGAACCGAGTCCGCTGGCGGCAAGGATGAAGGACGTCTCGCGGTCGGCGTCCTCCTCGAAGAGCGAGGGGAGAACGACGGCGGCCGCGCCACCTTCTTCGAGGGCACGCAAGGTGTTCACCGATCCGGTCAGCGGGCTCGATGAGGCCACGACGGGGTGGGCGAGACGGAGCCCGAGGTAGGTGGTCGACAGGTCGACGCTCATTGCGGTGTCTCCTCATGGGCATTGTCGTCGGTGAACGTGCCGGGCACCGAACGCTCGATCCGGGCCAGCTGTTCGTAGTACCGCCAGCGTTCGTCGATGTCGGACTGGGCGAGCGAGGCCAGTTCGGCGGCGGCAACCGGATCGGACCGGCGCAGCGTGGCGAATCGGGTCTCGGCATCCATGAACACCTGAACGGGAATGGTCGGCGCCTTGCTGTCGAGGTGGAACGGTGTGAGGTGCTCCTCCATGCCGGGCTGGTAGCGGTAGAGCGGCCAGTAGCCCGACTTCACCGCGTCCTTCTGGTGCGACATCGACGTGCGCATGTCGATGCCGTGGGCGATGCACGTCGAGTAGGCGATGATCAGCGACGGTCCGGGCCAGGCCTCCGCTTCGGCGAACGCCTTCACCGCCTGGACGTCGTTCGCCCCGATGGCGATCTGGGCGACGTAGACGTTCCCGTAGCGACGAGCCTCGACCCCGAGGTCCTTTTTCGCCGTTCGCTTGCCGCCGGCGGCGAACTTGGCGACGGCTCCGCGTGGAGTGGCCTTGGAAGCCTGCCCTCCGGTGTTGGAGTACACCTCCGTGTCGAGGACGAGCACGTTGACGTCGCGGCCTGACCCGAGCACGTGATCGAGGCCTCCCGATCCGATGTCGTAGGCCCATCCGTCGCCGCCGACGATCCAGACATTTCGGCGGAGCAGAGAGCCGGTCAGCGGGGCGAGGCGGCGCGCCAGTTCGCCGGCCTCGTCGTCTCGGGAGCCGAGTGACACGAGGAGCAGGTCGAGCTCGGCGAGAAGACTTCGCTGCTGGGCCGTGGTGGCGTCGTCGGCAGGCACACGTGGGTCGATCGCCAGCAGCGGTTCGGCAACGGCAGGTGACAGCTGGGGAGCGATCTTCGTCAATCGGCGAAGGGCGTTGTGCGCGACCTCGTGCTGACGGTCGAGGGCGACGCGCATCCCGAGGCCGAACTCGGCGTTGTCCTCGAAGAGGGAGTTCGACCAGGCCGGGCCGCGGCCGTCGCGATTCTTCGACCACGGTGTGGTCGGAAGGTTCGCGCCGTAGATCGACGAGCAGCCGGTGGCGTTCGCCACGATGCTGCGGTCGCCGAAGAGTTGGGTGAGCAGCTTCAGATACGGCGTCTCACCGCAGCCCGAGCAGGCACCGGAGAACTCGAACAGCGGTTCGCGCGACTGAGCACCCTTCACCGTGGTCGGGTCGAGCAGTCCGGGCTCCACCGATGCCATGTTGAGGAAGAACGACCAGTTCTGGATCTCCGCTTCGAGGCGCCCGTCGATCGGCTCCATGTTGAGGGCCTTGTGCTTCACCTGGGACTTCGAGTGGGCCGGGCACACGTCAACGCAGACGCCGCAACCCGTGCAGTCCTCCGGGGCCACCTGGATGGTGAGATGCAGCCCCGGATGGTCATGGGAACGGAACGGCTTCGTGAGCAGGCCGGCCGGCGCATCCGGAGGCGACGTGTTCTCGTGCACCTTCATGCGGATCGCGGCGTGCGGGCACACGAGCGTGCAGCGCCCGCAATCGATGCAGACCTCGGTGTCCCACACCGGGATCTCGGTGGCGAGGCGGCGCTTCTCCACACGGGCTGTTCCGGTGGGGAAGGACCCGTCGACGGGCATCGCGCTGACCGGCAGGAGGTCGCCTTCGCCCGCCAGGATGCGGGCGGTGACCCGCTGGACGAACTCGGTCGCGTCGGCGGTGACGAGCGGCCGCCGGGTCGGGCCGGACACGGTGCCGGGTATCTCGAGCTCGACGAGGCGCTCCGCTGCGAGGTCGACTGCGGCGAGGTTCGCCTCGACGATGCGCGGGCCGAGCAGTGCGTAGGCCTTCCGGATGGATGCTCGCAGAGCGTCGAGAGCGACATCGGGTGCGAGCAGATCGGTGAGGAGGAAGAACGCGGCCTGCATCACGGTGCTGATCAGACCGGGCAGCCCGACCTCGCTGGCCACCCGGTGGCCGTCGATGATGTGTACGCGTAGCTTCTTGTCGATGATGTGGCGCTGCACGTCGGCGGGAAGCCGGTCCCACGTGCGTTCGGGCGCGTACGGGCTGTTGAGCAGGAAGACGCCCTCGGGGCGGGCCATGGCGAGAACGTCGACGCGATCGAGCAGTCCCACCTGATGGCACGCCACGACGTGTGCGTCGGCCACGAGATACGTGGAGCGAATCGGCCGATGCGAGAACCGGAGATGTGAGACCGTCATCGAACCCGACTTCTTCGAGTCGTAGACGAAGTAGCCCTGCGCGGCGATCCCGCCGAGCTCGCCGACGATCTTCGCCGTCGACTTGTTCGCGCCGACTGTTCCGTCAGATCCGAGACCGAAGAACACTGCTCGGAGGTCGGCGTCGTCGGTGGAGAACGAGGTGTCCACCGGGAGGCTGGTGTGTGACACGTCGTCGATGATGCCGACCGTGAAGCGCCGCCGTGGTGGCGACGAAGCGAGATCGTCGAAGACCGCCTTCGCCATTGCCGGCGTGAACTCCTTCGACGCGAGACCGTATCGGCCGCCCGTCACCAGGGGCATCGGCCTCTCGTCCGACATCGTAAGCGCACCGATCACATCGAGCAGGAGGGGATCGCCGGTCGCACCGGGCTCCTTGGTCCGGTCGAGGACGGCAACGCGGGTCACTGTCGGCGGGAGCGCAGCAAGGAACGCACTGACCGGGAACGGCCGATACAAGCGGACTTGGAGCACACCCACCCGTTCGCCCTGAGCGGTCAGTGCCTCGACCGCTTCGGTGATGGCTCCGATGCCCGAACCCATGACCACGATCACCCGCTCGGCGTCGAGGGCACCCGTGTACCCGACGAGCTCGTAGTGACGGCCGGTGCGTTGGGCAAACTCGTCGAAGACCGTCTGCACGGCCACCGGAACGGCGTCGACGAACGGGTTGATGGCCTCGCGCGCTTGGAAGAAAACGTCGGGGTTCTGGGCGCTGCCGCGCAGAGTCGGATGGTCGGGGTCGAGGCCGCGTGAACGCAGCGCGGCAATCGCTCCGTCGTCGAGAAGTGCGCGCAGGTCGTCATCCGACGGGATCTCCACCGTGGCCACCTCGTGCGACGTTCGGAACCCGTCGAAGAAGTGGAGGAACGGGACCCGGGTGGTCAGCGTTGCGGCGTGCGCCACCGCGGCGAAGTCGGCGGCTTCCTGCACGGAACCGGCCGACAGCATGGCCCAGCCGGCCGAACGCACGGCCATCACATCGCTGTGGTCGCCGAAGATGGAAAGCGCGTGGGTCGCCACCGCCCGGGCGGCCACGTGGATCACGGCCGGGGTGAGTTCTCCGGCGAGCTTGAACATGTTGGGCAACATCAGGAGCAGGCCCTGCGACGCGGTGAACGTGGTGGCCAGCGCCCCCCGCGTGGTCGCGCCGTGAAGCGTTCCGGCGGCGCCCGCCTCGGACTGCATCTCGACGACGTCCGGCACGACTCCCCAGAGGTTGGGTCGACCTTCGGAGGCCCATTGGTCGCACCATTCCGCCATGGCCGAGGCCGGCGTGATGGGGTAGATGGGGATTACTTCGGAGAGCCGGTATGCGGTGCGGGCGACGGCTTCGCCGCCATCAAGTGTTTCGGTCATGTCGATGTCGTTTCGAGGTTGGGCAGCAGGAGATCAATGCGCTTGCGGACGACGTGGTCGGCCTGGGCACCGACGACCGTGTCGAGGACGTTGCCGGCGTGGAGGAACACCAGCATCGGGATGCTGCTGGCCCGATACTTCGATGCGAGCCGCGGGCTGTCGTCGACGTTCACCTTGACCACCTTCAGGCGTCCGGCGTACTCGACGGCGAGTCGTTCAAGGACCGGTGCCACGAGACGGCACGGCCCACACCACGGAGCCCACAGGTCGACGATCGTGAGAAGCCGCGTGTCCGTCGCCGACGCGAACGACGTGTCATCGGCGTCGACCACCCATGGGAGGCCACCGTGGCACTGGCCGCATTGCGGCCGACCGTGGGCGGGCTGCCCGACACGGTTCTTCCGGCCGCAGTGCGGACACGCGACGATCGAGGGATCCGGAGCCATGAGGGAAGAGCTCGGCTGCTACGTGAAGATGATCTGGCCGCCGGCGGCCTTGTCGTAGAACTCGCCGACCGTGATGATGTCCTGGATCTGCTCCACGAAGTCGTCCTTCGTGAGATCGAACATGTCGACCGATGCTTTGCACGCATACATTCCGGCTCCGGTGTCACCGATCATCTCGATGAACTCGTCGATCGGAGGAATGTCGAGCTCGCTCATCTTCTTCGTCATCATGTGCGTCGCCAATGCGGACATGCCCGGGAGTCCGCCGATCATCGTCGGAATGTGCATCCCGGGGTTGCCCACGGTCGACACCTTGATGTGCTCGATGCGCTTCTTGTGGACGGCATCGAGGCCGAAGAAGGTGAAGAACAGGTTCGCCTCCATGCCTTCGGCGCGTGCGCCGTTCGCCATGATCAGCGCCGGGTAGATGCCTTCCAGCGAGCCTTTCGACACGATGATCGAGACTTTGGTGATCTTCTCGTCGTTCATGTCAGATGCACCCTTTCGGCTTTGGAATTCCGGCAATGCGGGCCGCCACCTTCGCGGGTCCCTTGGGGAACAGGAGATAGAGCTCCTTCACGCTCACGCCCGAGGTCTTGCCGAGGACCCGGACGGTCGGTCCGGTGCCCTTCTCAGCGAATTCCTTGCGCATGAAGTCGATGACCTGCCAGTGCTGTGGGGTCAGCGGGTCGATGCCCTCGTTCCGGGCGAGCTCGACGGCGATCTCTCGTGTCCATTGGCTGGGATCGACGAAGAAGCCCTCATCGTTGAGGTCGACGGTCGTTCCGGCATACGTCGCGGTGGTCATGCTGGTATCTCCTGTTTGGTGGTGGGCTCGGGATGCCGTTTGCCGCTGGTGGGCATGTCGGCGCCGATGCCCGGGATGTCATGTCCCGGTAGCAGGCCATGCCAGTAGAACCACTGGAACATGAGCTTGCCGAGATGGTTGATGCGGCTTTCCTTGAGCAGTGGCATACCGACCGGGGACGGGAAGTGGCCGGGCAGCGGCTCCGTCTCGTAGTTGAAGTCGATGAGCAGGGCTTTGCCGAAGCCGGTTTCGATGAAGCAATTGGCATGGCCGTCGTAGGTGGCGTCGAGTTCCCTGCCCTCGAGGAAGCGGATGATGTTCTCGACCAGCACCTCACCCTCGAAGTGGGTGACCGAACCGGCCTTCGAGGCCGGCACGTTGGTGGCGTCGCCGATTGCGAACACGTTCGGCTTCGCCTTCGACTGCAGCGTCGCCGGGTCCGTGGGAACGAAGTTGAGTTCGTCGCCGAGGCCTTGCGAGCGTCCGACGAAGTCGGCCCCGCTGTGCAGGGGAATGACAACGGCGAGATCGAACGGGATTTCGCGGCCGTCGTAGCCGATCAGGAGTCCCCCCGTTCCCTTGACCTCGCTCGTGTTGAACTCGGTGACGAGTTCGATGCCCTTATCGGCCAACAGGTTCTTCAGCGTGGCGGCCGCAACCGGTTTGGTGAAGGCGCCATCGAGGGGCGTGACGTAGGTGAGCTGCACCTTGTCGCGGATCCTCTTCTGGGTGAAGTACCAATCGGCGAGGAAGCAGAACTCGAGCGGTGCGACCGGGCACTTGATCGGCATGTCGACGACGTTGACCACGATGCGCCCGCCGTGGAACCGATCGAGGGCCTCGGCCAGCTTCGTTGCGCCGGGGAGGTCATAGAACGTGAACACCTTGCCGTCCCAGCCGATCTCCTCCAGGCCTTGGGTCTCGGCCGTCGCCAGCGATGCACCGGTGGCGATCACCAGGACGTCGTAGGAGAGCATCGTCCCGTCATCGAGCACGACGACATCCCGCGAGAGGTCCACGTGATCGACCGCGTGCTCCACGAACTCGATCCCGTGCTTGAGTTGGCGGTGTCGGGGCCTGACGATCTCCTCAGCTTGCGCGAGGTCGAACGGTACGAACAGGAGCCCCGGCTGGTACACGTGGTGGTCGTCGCGATCGACCACGGTGATCGAGACGTCGTGCACGCCGAAATGACGCCGGAGCCGATTGGCCGTGAGGGTGCCGCCGGTTCCTCCGCCGAGAATGACGATTCGTCTGGACATGATGGACTTCCTTTCGATGTCCAGCGTGCAGAGGAGATACCCCCTGGGGTAGAGCCGAAGGGCCCGGGAACCGGTGGTCGGTGGTCCCAGGGGCGGGTCGGCTCGGCTCGATCAGCCCGTCGGCGCCGGATGCGGCATGTTCCCGTGGTTGTCCTGACGGGGGAGACCGGCGGCCTCGTACGCCTGGGCGGTATCGAGCGTCTCGAGCCGGACGAGCTCGGCAACCAGCCGGTCGAGTCGGGTTTCCTCGGCCCGGAGCATGGTCGTTGCCGCCGCCTCGCATTCCTCGATGAGCTTGCGTACTTCACTGTCGATCAACTGCCTCGTCTCCTCGGACACGGCGGCGTTGCCGCTCGGCTGGCCGAAGTCGACGACGTCGTCCTCGGACATGACGCTGACCGGTCCGATGGCATCGGACATCCCCCAACGGCCCACCATCCGGCGTGCCAGTGCCGTGGCTACCTGAAGGTCGTCTTCGGCTCCGGTGGTGATGTCGCCGTACTTCAGATCCTCGGCGACGCGGCCGCCGAGCACGCCGATGATGCGCCCGCGCAGATATCCCTCGGTGTAAGAGTACCGATCGCGTTCGGGGCTCTGGAAGGTCACGCCGAGCGCCCGGCCCCGGGGGATGATGGAGATCTTGCGCACGGGGTCGGCACCGGGTTGCAGCATGCCGAGCAGCGCGTGGCCGGACTCGTGCACGGCGGTGCGGGTGCGGTCCTCCAGGGTGAGCACGAGGTGACGTGCAGCGCCGAGCTGGATCCGCTCGAGCGCCTCGGACAAGTCGTCGGAGTTCACCATCTCATGGCGACGTCGGGCGGCGAGCAGCGCTCCCTCGTTGACCAGGTTGCGGAGATCGGCGCCGACCATGCCCGGTGTGGCGGCGGCGATGGCGCCGAGGTCGACGTCCGGCGCCAGCGGCACGCTCCGCGTGTGCACCCGCAGGATGGCCTCTCGGCCCACCACGTCGGGCGGGTTGACGACAACATGGCGGTCGAAGCGTCCGGGACGGAGCAGCGCGGGGTCGAGGATCTCGGCGCGGTTCGTCGCCGCCACGACGATCACGCCCTCGGCGCCGGTGAAGCCGTCCATCTCGGTGAGGATCTGGTTCAGCGTCTGCTCGCGTTCGTCGTGACCGCCGAAGGAGACCGAGCCTCCCCGGGCGCGGCCGACCGCGTCGAGCTCGTCGATGAAGATGATCGATGGCGCGGCGGCCCGAGCCTTGTCGAAGAGATCCCGGACGCGGCTGGCTCCGACACCGACGATCATCTCGATGAACTCCGACGCCGCCATGGAGAAGAACGGCACCCCGGCTTCGCCGGCGAGTGCCCGGGCCAGGAGGGTCTTGCCGGTCCCCGGAGGGCCGGTGAGCAGCACCCCTTTGGGGATGGTGCCACCGAGGTTCCGATATCGCTGCGGGTCGCGAAGGAAGTCGACGATCTCGCGCATCTCGTCCACGACCTCGTCGATTCCCGCGACATCGTCGAAGGTGGTGTGCGCGGTGCCGGCGACGTAGAGATCCGCCTTCGATCGGCCGATGTCACCCAATCCGCCCATCGCTGCGGCCGAGCGGCGGAAGATGAGGTACATCACGCCGATCAGAAGCAGCGTGGGGCCGACCCCGGTGACGAGGAGGATCCAGAGCGGCTGGTCGACCTTCTCGGGCTTTGCCCCGACCGTGACCTTGTTGGCCCGGAGCTGTGCAAGGAGGTCGTCGGTCGCGAAGGTAGGACGTTCGGTTCGGAACCGGATACCGGTGACGGACTTCGCGCCGGTCTCCGGTGGTCGATAGGTGACGGCCTTGCGCAACTCCCCTTCGAGGGTGGCGCCCTTCGACGACACCGACAACACGTTGCCGCGGGTCACCTCATCGGAGAATGACGAGTACGGAAGGGTGATCCGGGAGGGCTCCTTCGCCGGCAGCAGCGAGGCCAGGAAGAGGTTGACCAGGAAGATCATCGCGATGACCGGAATCCATCGGGTGAACGTCGGCCGGACCGGAGGGGTCGGCGGTCGTGGGTCGGGCGTGCCGGATTGCGGCTCGCCCGAACCCGTTGAGGCCGAAGAAGTCGATGGCGACCGGCTCACACGTCTTCGCCCCAGCGGAGGATCACGGCCATGGCGGCACCGTCGGGCATCGCCGCCGGCGGCACCAGCGCGATGTCCCCACGATGGGTCAGCGTGTCGATCGCAGCACGGTTCACCAGATCATCGGCATCGCCGGCGACGAACGGCTGCGGATGCGGATGCGGCCCCGAGCCGACCGTCGCCGGGAGCAGCAGCGTTTCGACGCGGCCGGCCGCCGCCGCCGCGAGGATCTCGTTGACGTCAACGGACCGACGCGCCGTGCCGGTCAGCTCGTTGAAGCGGTCGATCACCGTGTCCGTCCCATGCTGAAGGTTCGCCTGCACGGCTTCCCACGCTCGTTCGTGGAGCGCTGAATCGGTGAGGAGCTCGGGATTGCCGATGACGGCCTCCTTGCACAGACGGGGGTGGTGGCTGACCGCGCGGTAGCCGCTGATCTCGCGTTCAACAGCAGCCAGGACCATGGGGGCGCCGGAGGCAAAGAGCGCCGGCTCGAGCACCCGATCGATGTGCTGGAAGTACCTCGGGTACATCTCCTTGCGCTCGTCCGGCGACGACGGCCCGCCGTAGCCAACGGGTGTCGCGCCGACGTTCTCGCGTCGCTCGTACCAGAGTGCGTCCTGAAGGTTCTTCGGCAGGTCCGGCAGGTGGAGCTGCTCCATACTGTGCCTCGTAGCCCGGTAGAGCTTCAGGTGATTGCGACTCATCGCAAGCACGTGGAACTCGGCGTCGGGCATGAGGACCGGGAGTAGCGGTACGACGTCGAAGCGCTCTCCCACCATCACCCGGGGAGCGGGGACGTTCGGCACACGCACGACCGTTGACCGACCCGGGGCGAGGTACAGGCCGATGCCGCCACCACCCTGGGGCCACGGTGACGCGTCGTCGATCAGCTTCTCTGCCGGAGCGAGCAACGCATCGGTCTGGTGAGGGCGTAGCTGCTTCGCGACCTCACCACGCGCCTGGGCGACAAGGTTCTTCAGATCGAGGCGGGCCTGCCGTTGGTCATAGGCGCCCCGCGCCGCTGGCACGACGATGGAGACGCACGGTTGCTCGGGGGCGTCGAGGAGGGCGTGCAGTGTGGCCAGTGAAAGTGTTTCCATGATGTTCTCCAAGAGGGGGGACTGCTGCTTCGATGCGAGATTGGTGGATTCGTCGAGGTCGGTCACTGCGACGTGGGCGGGCGTTCGAGAGGTCTCCTAGTCCGACGTTTCCGCGTCGGTGTCCTCGGCATTCGGGTCGACCGACACGTCCCACAGCTCCCGGATTCGGCGATGGAGTGTCGCCTCGACGTCGGCATCCTCTTCTGGACGAAGCGGCGAACGACACCGATAACCGCGGGTACCAACACCTCCGCATCGTCGACCGTGATCCCGCCGCGCAGCGCCGCCGCAGCATCAAGGCCCAGTTCGGTTTTCCAGTGCCTGGCGTTCTCGCCGATCAGGCGACGCGCATTGACAAACGCGCGAACGTCTTTCGGGAAGTGGCCTTCGAGCTGCGCCCGCTCGTCGGGCGGAATCTGGTTCATCACCGCGTTCAGCGTTCCGCGCACCGCAGCGGCCGCCGGCTCACCGGTGATGCCGATCGCCTCGGCGGTGCCGAGCAGGGCGGTGAGCATCTCCGATCGCGGCGCATGAGCGTGCCCCTCCGACGGACGGGAATCGCCGGGAAGCAGCCCGATGTGAAGGTGCGACTCGACCACGCTCACCCCGGGTAGCCGCGCCACGGCGTCCTCGATCCGTTCGGCCTGGTCGACCGATCCCACATCACCATGAAGGAGAACGACGGTTCCCTCGGCCATGACATGTATGCGCGGAAGGTCAAGCTCCTTCACCAGCGGGCCGAGCTCCGTCCGGACGCGGTCCGCGAGATCGGCCCCCTCTGCGTGGTCGACCACCTGTCTGATCGTGGTGACGGTGAGGACACCGGTGACAGTGCCGACGATAAGCGTGCGGAGCTTCTTCTCGATCATCTCGTCCCTCCTGGGCACCCGGCAGTTCGGAACCCCTGGCCACCTCGACCCTGCACCGCGAGGCCGTGCCTCCAACAGGGCCGTTGGGCTCTACCGCGCTCGACAAATGGCGGGGCGTTTGTCTGTCGACTCCCGGTCATGTTCGGGGCTTTTGTTGCTCTGGCAGCAACAAATCACCCGAACTCGGGAGGTGGGTTCGGGATTGCGGCCCGGTCGAGACATTCGATGACTTCCTCATCAGTTGTCGGCGAGAAGTCGGCATAGAACTGGCCGACCGCACGGAAGTGCTCGGGCGTCTCCACAGAGACGAACTCGTCGGCGGCGTCGGCCAGCCGAAGTGTCCAGTCCTGAGGGGCGACGGGTACAGCCAGAACGACCCGCCGTGCGCCGTGGGCGCGCGCTACCTGGCACGCCGCTTGGGCGGTGGACCCGGTGGCGATGCCGTCGTCGACCACGACCGCTATTCGGCCCCGAAGGCTGAGCCTCGGACGATCCCGACGGAACCGCAGCGCGCGGCGCTCCAGCTCGACGCGCTCGCGCTGCTCGACGAGTGCCACGTCCCGGAGCGTGATGCCGGCCGAAGCGATCAGGTCGTGGCTGATGACCCTGGCACCGTCCTCACCGATGGCTCCCATGGCAACCTCGGGTTGGAACGGGACGCCGAGCTTGCGGACCACGATCACGTCGAGGGGCGCACCGAGAGCACGCGCGACCTCGGCGGCCACGGGCACACCACCGCGCGGAAGCCCGAGCACCACGAGGTCCTTTCCCCGAAGGTGCTCGAGCTTCGCCGCGAGTCGACGGCCAGCGTCGATCCGGTTGGCGAACATGGCGCCCCGTTTGGCGAACATCGCTCCCGACCGATCCTTCCTGTGATCGTGGCTCCCTACACGCGCGTTGCCCGGTGGCTGCGATCAGCCACCGGGCATTACGGCAAAATGGTCAGGCTCGTGACACCGGGACCTTCGTCGCCGCAGCCTTCGTCGGCGGCATCGGTACCCGAACCTCGAGGATTCCGTCCTTGTAGCTCGCCTTCACGTCGGTGACCGGGGTATCTTCCGGCAGGGCGATGGTACGGGTGAACGATCCATAGCGGAACTCGCTGCGTGTCGCTCCGTTCTTCTCGCTGTCAGAACTCTCACGGCGCTCGACGCTGATGAACAGCTTGCCGTTGGCCATCGAGACTTCGACATCCTTTTCGGGATCGATGCCCGGGGCCTCGGCCTTGATCACCAAGGTGTCCTTGTCGAGTGTCTCCTCGACACGGATGGTCGGCTCGACCTCCCGGAAACCGTCGAACAGGCGACCGAACGGCCACTCGTCGCGGAAGATCTTCGGAGTGCGGAACTCGGGAGCGGAAACAAGTGTGGTGGACATACGAACCTCCCTGACTCAGTTGGACTCCTTGTAGTTCTGACAGTCCACGTACGGAAACGGAAGAGGCGATCGTCGGTCCGGAGCGAGCCGTTCGTCCGTTGGTTCGGGTGTGTCCGGCGGCCCGGCGTGGACGACGAACGACTGGTTGTCCGGTTGCGAAAGTCCCATGTCGGCGACCGACCTCGAATGCCAAGGTGAGCCGGCCACGATCGGAGATGGAGGGCCGATGAAGACGACGTCTACCGCAAACCTGACGGATTTGATCGACCGTAGCTGCGTTCCTCTGCACGGCGATCCGCACGACTACGACGGTCTGCTCGACGCAGTGGGCGACCGCTCGTTCGTTCTGCTGGGCGAGGCGACTCACGGGACGCTCGAGTTCTATCGAGAGCGCGCCACCATCACCCGCCGTCTGATCGAGGAGCGAGGGTTCACTGCGGTAGCGATCGAAGGCGACTGGCCCGACGCGTATCGGGTGAACCGCTACGTAGGCGGAGCATCAGAGGACACGACGGCCGCGTCGGCGCTCGCCGATTTCCGCCGGTTCCCGGCCTGGATGTGGCGCAACCGTGAGGTCGTCGAGTTCGTCGAGTGGCTCCGGTCGCACAACGCAACGGTGCCACCCGAACGCCGGGTCCGGTTCTACGGACTCGATCTCTACAGCATGCACGCCTCGATGGAAGCGGTCATCGCCTATCTCGACCGGGTTGATCCTGCTGCCGCCGTAAGTGCCCGGGCGAGATACTCCTTCTTCGACGAGACCGATCGTGAGGGCCAGGCGTACGGCGCCCGCGCCCGGTTGCAGTTGACACCGCCGTGCGAGAACGAAGTCATCGCCCAGCTGATCGAACTCCGGCACAGCGCGGCGCGCTACGTCTCGCTCGACGGCTGGGTCGGGCGTGACGAGCTGTTCTTCGCCGAGCAGAACGCCCGCGTCGTTCACGCGGCCGAGCAGTACTACCGGGAGATGTTCGGCGACCGCGTGTCGACGTGGAACCTCCGCGACCTCCACATGTCCGACACACTGCAAGCGTTGCACGAGCATCAGACCGCCCAGCTCGGCCGATCGAAGATAGTGATCTGGGAGCACAACTCGCATGTGGGTGACGCCCGGGCGACCACGATGGGCCGGCACGGCGAGCTCAACGTGGGCCAGGTGGTGCGACAGCGATACGGTGCCGAGGACGTGTTCCTCGTGGGGTTCACCACGTACAACGGCACCGTCACCGCAGCTTCGGACTGGGGGGCAGTCGCGGAACGTAAGCGAGTGCGCGATGCCCTCCCGGGAAGCATTGAAGATGTCTTCCACGAGGTCGGTCATTCGCGCTTCTTCTTGCGGACCCGCCTCGACGATGTGTTGGCGCAACGTCTGCGCGAGCCACGGCGGCAACGGGCCATCGGCGTGATCTACCGGCCCGAAACCGAGCTTCGCAGCCACTACCTCGATTCGCACTTCGCGGATCAGTTCGATGGCGTCATCCACATCGATCACACCTCGGCGCTGGAGCCGCTCGAACGGACGTCCGTGTGGGATGTCGGGGAAGCCCCGGACACCTATCCGACCGGCATCTGAGGACCACCCCACGTAGTCGACGCGCCGTTCTCGACGACACTTGGGCCACTCGATCGGTTCGAGGATGACCAAGGACCCTGGCTGGTCGCCCTTGTAAGGGCTTCGCTGGTCCCATGACCAACTACAGCGAACTCCTGTTCCACGACGAGGCGCGCGTGAAGCTGCTCCGCGGCGCCACAACGTTGGCCGACGCGGTCCGGGGGACGCTCGGACCGGAAGCGCGATCGGTGATCATCGAGCGGAAGTTCGGTGCGCCTCTCGTCTGCGACGACGGTGTGACGATCGCGAAGCAGATCACGTTGAAGGACCGTTTCGAGAACCTGGGCGCACAACTGTTGAAGGAAGCATCCGTCCAGACCAACGATGCGGTTGGCGACGGCACCACCACGTCGACGCTCCTCGCTCATGCGATGTTCGCCGAAGGCCTTCGCAATGTCCTGGTCGGCGCGAGCGCGGTCGAGCTGCGCAAGGGAATGAAGCGGGGTTCGGTCGCCGCTGTCGAGGCCCTGCGGGCGATGGCCAGGCCGGTCAAGGACCAGGCCGACACCGCACATGTCGCGACCGTAAGTGCACATGGTGACGTAACAATCGGGGCGCTGGTTGCTGACGCCGTGGCGAAGGTGGGGCCCGAGGGAGTGGTCGAGGTCGAGGAGGCCCGCGGCACGGAGACGACCCTCGAGGTGGTGGAAGGCATGCAGTTCGACAAGGGCTTCCTGTCGCCGTATTTCGTCACCGACGGCGAGGCCATGGAGGCCGTGCTCGACCACCCGCTCATCCTGCTCATCGACCGGAAGATCTCCTCGATGACCGACCTGCTGCCGCTCCTGGAAGAGGTGTTGAAAGCCGGGCGTTCGCTGCTCATCGTCGCCGAGAGCGTTGAGGGCGAGGCGCTGGCCACACTCGTGGTCAATCGGCTTCGCGGCACGCTGGCGACGTGCGCGGTCAGGGCCCCTGGTTTCGGGGATCGGCGCAAGGCCATGCTCGAGGACATGGCGGTCCTGGTGGGCGCGAAGATGATCTCGGAGGATCTCGGCATCAAGCTCGACTCCGTCACGATGGCCGACCTCGGACAGGCCGACCGCGTTGTGTGCGACAAGGACACCACCACCATCATCGGTGGTGGTGGTGCTGCTGCGGCGGTCGCTTCCCGTTGTCAGGAGATCCGTCGCCAGATCGCCGACACCACGTCCGACTGGGATCGGGAGAAGCTCCAGGAGCGGCTGGCCAAGCTCTCGGGCGGTGTGGCGCTGATCCGGGTTGGTGCCGTCTCCGAGGCGGAGCTGAAGCGCCTGAAGGACGCGTTCGACGACGCGATCTCGTCAACCCGGGCGGCTGTCGCGGAGGGCATCGTCCCCGGAGGCGGAGCGGCGCTGCTGCGGGCCATCACCGCCGTCGAAGCGGCCGAGCAGGAGTGCGACGCCGCCGAACGTGCGGGGGTGCATGTGGTGCGGTTGGCCTTGGAAGTTCCCGCTCGGCAGATCGCCCGCAACGCCGGAGTGGACGAAGGGCCGGTGGTCGAGAAGATTCGGGCGGGTGTCGGGTTCTTCGGGTTCGACGCGCACACGCGGGAGTTCACCGAGCTCGACGTGCGGGGCATCATCGATCCGGTCAAGGTGGTGCGACTCGCGTTGGAGAGCGCGGTCGAAGTCGCCGGGACGCTGCTCTTGGCCGACGTCACCCTTGTCGATCGCGAGGGCAACCCTTCGCCGGCCGGAGCGATGCCGATGGGGATGGAGTGAGCTGGCAGACCCACTTCGGGAACGGGCTCGGCGGTCCCGTCGGTAGCCGAGCGCCCGGCCGAGACTCGTCGTATGTCACCGGCACCGCGGACCTTCGGCACTGGAGGCTTCGACGCTTCGCCGTCACGCTGACCACGCTGCAGCAGGTTCGGCCGCGGCGGAATCGGAGAAGAGGACATGGAATCGATCCGTTGGTTCGAGGATCTCGGCCGGGGCGACGTCGGCTCCGTCGGCGGCAAAGGTGCCGGGCTGGGCGAACTGACCCACGTCGGCCTTCCGGTTCCCCCCGGCTTCGTGATCAGCGCCGAGGTCTTCCTGCGCGTGCTCGACGAGACCGGCGTGCGTTCGCAGATCCTGTCGCTCGTCCGTCCGATCCTGGAATCCGACGGCACGCTCGCATCCGGTGGGTCGGAGAGCCCTGCCGATCTCGACGAGGTATCGGCCAAGCTCGAGGCCATCGTGCTGGCGATAGAGGTGCCGTCGTGGCTGCGCTCCGCGATCGGCGACGCCTACGCCCAACTCGGTGATCGCATGGGTCGTGAGGCGCCGTTCGTCGCCGTGCGCTCGTCTGCTCCGGGCGAGGACACTGCGGCGACGTCGTTCGCCGGCATGCACAAGAGCTTCATGAACCAGCGCACTGCCACCGAAGTGATCGACGGTGTGCGCGAGTGCTGGGCATCCGCCTACGGCCCGCGCGCCCTCGATTATCGGCACTCCCAACACCTGCTCGACGAACCGGCCATCGCCGTCGTCGTCCAGGTGATGATCGAGTCCGAGCGGGCCGGGATCGGATTCTCCGTCCATCCGGTGAGCGGAGACCGCACGCGGATCATGGTGGAGGCGTCGTTCGGTCAAGGCGAGATGGTCGTCAGCGGCGAAGTCGAACCCGACACCTACACCGTCGCAAAGGACGGTCCTCGGATCGACGAAGTGCGCGTCGGACACAAGACGCGCAAGATCGTGCGAGGACCTGACGGCCACGATCGGACCCTCGCCGTGAGCGACATCGACGCCGACCATCGTGTCCTCACCGACGACGAGGTCCTCGAAGTCGCCAGGTTGATCCAAGTGGTCGAGGACCACTACGCCATCCCGATGGACATCGAGTGGGCCTATGCCGCCGGCCGACTGTGGCTGCTCCAGGCCCGGCCCGTCACCGCGCTCGCCCCGACGTCCCCTCCTACCGACCCGGCGCCGTCCGGAGCGGTCACCGCAGCGACCGGTCCGGCGACCGTGCTGCTGCGTGGTCTCGGTGTCTCGCCGGGACTGGCGACCGGAGTTGTGCGGGTGCTCCAGACCCCGGCCGAAGGGGCGTCCCTTCTCGTTGGCGAGATCCTCGTTGCGCCGGCCACGAATCCGGACTGGGGACCGTCCATGCATCGCGCCGGCGCCGTCGTGACGGAGTCGGGCGGTGCCACGTGCCATGCCGCGATCCTCAGCCGCGAGCTGGGCGTGCCGTGCATCGTCGGTGCACGTGACGCGACGCACCTGCTCACCACGGGACAGCTCGTGACCATCGACGGACGCCGCGGCACAATCACCGCCGGCGATACCCGCCCGGCTGCCACCGCTGGAGCGGCCTCCGCCGCTGCGGCGCCGACATCACCCTCGTCCACGTTCTCCCGCGCCGAGGCGACCGGAACGCTGCTCTACGTCAACGTTGCGCTTCCCGAACAGGCAGAGGCGGCGGCGGCGCTCGATGTCGACGGCGTCGGTCTGTTGCGGGCCGAGTTCATGCTCACTGAGGCGCTTGGAGGAGTCCACCCGAAGCAACTCCTCGCCGAGCATCGTCAGGAGGACTTCATTTCCAAGATGTCCGAGTCCCTGTTGCGGATCAGTTCCGCATTCTTCCCCCGACCGGTCATCTACCGCTCGTACGACTTCCGCACGAACGAGTTCCGGGGCCTCGAGGGCGGTGACCGATTCGAACCCGAGGAGCACAACCCGATGATCGGGTACCGGGGCTGTTTTCGCTACGTGAAAGACCCGGAGCTGTTCAAGTTGGAGTTGGAGATGCTGGCCCGGGTGCGTGAGCAGACGCCGAACGTCCACGTGATGATCCCGTTCGTGCGGACGCTCTGGGAGCTAGAAGCGTGCCTCGAGATGATCGACGCGAGTTCGCTCGGACGCCAACGCGGCCTCAAGCGTTGGGTCATGGCGGAGGTGCCGTCGGTGGCCTACCGCATCGGGGACTACGCCGCCCTTGGCATCGACGGCGTGTCGATCGGTTCGAACGACCTCACCCAGCTCGTGCTGGGAGTCGATCGTGATTCGGAGGTCTGCGCCGAACTCTTCGACGAAGAGGACGCGGCCGTGCTGGCGACGATCGAGCACATCATCACCGAGGCGCGGGCTCACGGTCTCACGGCGTCGCTGTGCGGCCAGGCTCCGTCGAACCGTCCGGCATTTGCCGAGCACCTCGTCCGCTTCGGCATCACGTCGGTGTCCGTCGATCCCAGTGCCGCCTCTGCGACACACCACATGCTGGCGGCGGCGGAACGTCGGATGCTCTTGGAGGCGAAGAGGTCCTGACCGCGGCATGCCTGCCCGCTCCGGGTCGAACTGCCTCAGGATACCTACCAGGGTATATCGACGCCGTGGCTGGATCCACTGAGCTGTGCGGACCCACATCACATCAGGGAGATCAGAATGCCGGAGGGTGCCATGAAAGAGTTCCGCTACCACGCCACGGTCGAGTGGATGGGCAACGACGGCTCGGGGACGTCGACGAAGACGTTCGGTCGGGACAACGAGCTCTCCGCGCCGAACAAACCGACGATCATCGGTTCGGCCCCTTCGGAGTTCGGTGGGGACGGAGTGAACTGGGCGCCTGAGGACCTGTTCGTGGCGGCAGTCAGTCAGTGTCACATGCTGACGTATCTCTTCCTGTGCTTCCGAGCGGGCATCGTCGTGCAGTCCTACACGGACAAGGCGGTCGGGACGCTCACCATTGACGGCGCCTCCGCAGGACGGTTCGCCAAGGTGGAACTGCAACCGGCAGTAACGATCTCCGCCGGCGACCCGAGCGCCGCCGAGGCGCTCCATGCGGCAGCGTCCGCGAACTGTTTCGTCGGCAACTCCGTGAGCTGCGCCGTGACCGTTGCCGGGACCGTCCAACTCGTGTAGCGGGGTTGCGCCGACCGACGGGAGTCGGACTGAGCGGGTCTTCGGTGCGTTGCGGACCAGGCTCCCAGGGTTCTCGCCGGGCTGTGCGGTGCTGCACGTGCAGTCAACGGGAAGACGCGTGTGCCTTGCGAAGGAACAGCTTCTTTGCTTCGTCCGCCCACAGGACCATGCTGGCGAGGGTCACCGAAAGGGCCCAGTCGCGAAGTGCCATCGGGGTCGTGCCGAATGGCCGGTTGAAGACGGGTAGCTGTACGGCAGCAACCTGCAGGACGGCGGAGAGTGCGACGGCCCCCCAGAGCCAGCGGTTCGTGAAGAGATTGTGGAATGCGCTGACGGTGTCGGATCGGGCGTTGAAGGCGTTGAACAGCTGAGCGAAGACCAGTGTGGTGAATGCGATGGTGCGTGCTTCCACGATGGTGCCTGATCCTCCGAGTATCCCGCCGTCGAGGCGAAGGTCGAGCGCAGCAAGAGTCGACGCGGCCATGACGAATCCGACCCACGCGATGCCGAACCACATTCGTGCATCGATGACACGGTCGGTCAGTCGACGCGGTTTTCGTTGCATGATGTTGCCGGGCGGTGGATCAACGCCCATGGCGAGGGCCGGGGCAGTGTCGGTGAGCAGGTTGATCCACAGGATTTGGGTGGCCAGCAGGGGAACGGCGATCGGTTCGTTGGTGGCGTCGAGTCCGATGGCTCCTGCGAGCACCACTCCGAAGAACATCGTCAACACCTCGCCCATGTTGGATGACAACAAGAAGCGCAGAAACTTGCGGATGTTGGCAAGGATCGCTCGACCCTCGCGGATGGCCGTCACGATGGTGGCGAAGTTGTCGTCGGCCAGGATCATGTCGGCCGCCTCTTTGGTGACGTCGGTTCCCGCGATCCCCATGGCCACACCGATGTCGGCGGACTTGAGTGCCGGTGCATCGTTCACGCCATCGCCCGTCATCGCCACGATGTGGTGGTCGGCTTTGAGGGCGTTCACGATGCGGAGTTTGTGCACAGGAGCAACGCGAGCGAAGACGGAAACCGTTCGGATCGCGTCCTTGAGCTCGTCGTCATCCATGGCATCGAGGTCGGGACCGGCGAGTGCCCGACGGGCGGTGTCGTCGATGATCCCGAGGTCCGACGCGATGCGTACCGCAGTGCGCGGGTGATCCCCGGTGATCATGATGGTTCGCACGCCGGCTGCTCGTGCTTCGGCGATGGCCGACTTCGCTTCGGGCCTCGGAGGGTCGATGATGGCGACCATTCCCAGGTACACGAGGTCATTCTCTGCTGCGTCGTCGTCTATCGGCCGTTGTCCGTGGGGGAGCGGCCGGTGCGCGACAGCCAGGGTTCGGAACGCGAGATCGGCCAAATCGTCCACCGTCTTGGCGAGGGCGACTCGTCTGTCGTCGGTGAGGGCGCGAACATTGCCGCCGACGTGTTCGTGGGTGCAGCGCTTCAGGAGGACGTCGGGGGCGCCCTTGGTGATGATGGAGAGGTTCCCCTGTCGGTCCCCGTCGGTTTGAAACGTGGTCATCAGCTTGCGTTCCGATGTGAACGGAATCTCCCCGACTCGCGCAAACCGGGCGACACGATGAGCGGCCAGTCCGGCTTTGGCTTCGGCCACCAGAAACGCGGCTTCGGTCGGATCACCTTGGACGGTCCACTGTTCGTCGCCGCTGTCCGAGGTGATGCAGTGCAACGAGGCGTCGTTCGTGAGGCTCCCGCCGAGCAGCACCAGGCACGCCTCGTCGAACAGCGGACCTTCCGTTACCGGGCGACCGTCAGCGTGCAGCTGGCCGACGGGGAGGTAGCCGGTTCCGGTGACATCGATCACCCCGGACCCGCTGACGATCTTCTCGATCGTCATCTCGTTCTTCGTCAGGGTTCCGGTCTTGTCGGTGCAGATCACCGACGCTGATCCGAGCGATTCCACCGACGAAAGCTTCTTCACGATTGCTCGCTCACGGGCCATGCGCTGTACGCCGAGGGCCAGCACCACGGAGAGCACCGCAGGGAGCCCTTCCGGAACCGCGGCAACGGCCAAAGAAACGCCGATGAGCAGTACGTCGACGAAGTCGGAGACCCTGTCGACCTCGGTGGTGAACAGAATCGTCGCCACGACGACCATCGTGATCACCGCAACGGCACCCCCGAGCATTCTCCCGATGCGGTCCACTTCACGTTGCAGCGGGGTTCGCTGCTGTTCGGTCGCACCGAGAAGTCGGGCGACGCTTCCCATTTCGGTGTTCATGCCGGTTGCGGTGACCACCGCGCGGCCTCGGCCACGGATCACCGCGGTTCCGTTGAAGACCATGTTCGCCCGGTCGCCCACTGCCGCGCCATCGGCTATCGGCGCAGTCCCCTTCGGAACCGCTTCGCTCTCGCCAGTCAGCGATGCTTCGGCAACGTAGAGCGACGCCGCCTCGGCGACGCGGGCGTCAGCGCAGATGACGTCCCCCTCAGCGAGCAAGAGCACGTCACCGACGACAACCCCGTGGGAGGGCACTCGTTGCTCACACCCGTCGCGCACGACCGTCGCCATTGCTGCGGTCATCCGCTGCAATGCAGCGACCGCCCGTTCGGCGCGAGTCTCCTGGACGAAGCCGAGCACAGCGTTGAGAACCATGATGCCGACGATGACGAACACCTCGAGCGGTAACCCTTCGCTGCCATCAAGCATCCAGGCGACCAACGACACCACAACGGCAGCCAGCAGCAGATACACGAGCGGGTTGACGAACTGCGCAAGGAACTTGCGCCACATCGGGACCTCGACTGCCGCATCAAGCGTGTTCGGGCCATCTGAGGCAAGGCGCGCCGCCACCTCGATGGACGTCAGCCCGATGCGAAGGTCGGTGTCCAACTCCTCCGCGACATCAACGACATCGAGCCGCCAGACCTCGTGGGCCGTGCGGTCCGCAGCGGTCAGGCCATCAATCGTCTTCAGGCACTTCGTCTCGCTGATCGCTATACGCGGCTTCTGGTTCACAGGTCGCTTCGACTTCGAGTGGAAACCTGCGGATCCCCTTCGTCGTTGCCGACGATGAGCACCGGAGCGGGGGCTTCGCGTGCCAACGTGCCGGCGACGCTTCCGAGCAGCGATGTGGACGCGCCGCTGCCGCGACGTCCGATCGCCATCAACGTGAACCGCTCCTCTCGGCATCGGCTCGCCAGAGCATCGGCGGGTCGCCCCGTCAGGAGGACCGTTTCGGCCACGACCGCGAACTCGGCATGCAACAGCGCCGCTACCCGGCCGAGCTCCGCGGTGGCGCGCTCGCGTTCCCCCCGAACCATCCCTGTTGTGGCGGTGTCGAAGTCAAGGACCCATGCCAGGGTGCACCGACCCAATCGGTCCGCGACAAGGGCAACGATGGCACGGGCAGCCGCGATCGCTTCCGGCGACCCATCGATTCCGACGAGAACATCGACAGGACCCCACCCGGCAGCGCCGGTGGAGACCAACGATGCTGTGGCATCGCGCTCATTGTGGATGGCGACTGCCGCCAGCGGGAGGACCAACGGGCCGAGCACGGCACCGAAGAACGTCCACGCGTAGGCGGCGTGACCTCGTCGTCCCATCACCACCCCGGTCGCCGCGCCGATGACCAACCACGTGGCTAGGACGGCTCCGAAGAGAGAGCTGGCCGACACCGGGTCAACCTCTCGTCGATGACTTCGGCGGGCGGCTCCCGAGCATTGCCCGACGGGGCAACACCGCCAGGTCTGTCGCTGGCACCTGGTGAACATCGTCGATACGGAAACCTGACATTGCGATACCTGTTCCCTTTCCGTCACGTGAGGGTCACGCACCGGCCCTTGATGCCGTCAGAGGTAGCCGCGGAACGAGACCGCCCACTCGATGACGGACGCGACGAGCCGTCGACCGGTGATCTCGATCGGAGTGATGTACAGCCAACTGTCGCGTGGTCCGATCCACGGACGCGGGTCCCAGCTGTGAAGCCACGGAGGCGTCGTGCTCGCATCGGCTCGGTGCAGCGTGCCTCGCAGGACAACGCTCCATCCCGTTTCCGTCTGTTCATCGATTCCGTCGATCTCGAATCCGACCGGCACCTCGTCCTGATCGAGCACACTCCCCGCCCTCGCCCGGATGACGACGGCCGCACCACCGTCGACATTGGGAACGATCCGGTAGTTGACCGGGAACGCCACGGGGAATCCGTTCTCGACGACGCACAGCCGCCCGACGTGATGGGTGCTCAACAGACCGAGGCACTCTTCCAAAGGCATCGCCGTCCAGAAGCCAGCCGCACTCCGTCCGGCGCTCATCGAGGTACCGCCCGGCTCGTGCGTGATGCGGAGAACGCGCCGTCCAGTTGCGTCACGGCATGGTTCGTGTCCATGCATCCAAGCTGACGGAGATCCGGCCGGTTCCGCAGGGGTCCTTGGTCCCGCCCGCCCTGCCCGTTCGGCACTTCCGGACCCATCATCGGTTGGTTGCGCGCGCCGCGTATGGGCGCCGTCGGAATGCCGCCGTCGACCCCGGTCAGTCGGGTGAGCTGTCGGTTTCGCTCTTGAAGCGATGGGACCAGCGTCGAGGGTCGAGATGGCCGACCAACGGTAGCGATCGGAGCTCCAGCATGAGCACGAAGAGTGCCGCGGTCGCTGCCGCCAGCACGAACCTTGCGCTTCCGGCCATCACACCGACGGCGGCCATCGCCCAGATCGCCGCCGCCGTTGTCAACCCATGGACATGACCATGCGGATCTTGGAGCACGACACCGGCGCCGATGAACCCGATCCCGGTAACGATGCCGGCGATGAGTTTCTCCGCCGTCGACGGGAAGGCATCGGATGCGATCGTGGTCAGTGCCGCCGATCCGGCCGAAACGAGGGCGAAGGTTCGGGCGCCGGCGGGGTGCCCGCGTACCTCTCGCTCCCACCCGACGACGAAACCGAGCAACCCGGCCAGAGCGATCCGCCCGAAGAGCGCGAGGTCGTGGAGCCACATTGGGCAGAGTCTTGTCGAAACGGTCCGTCAGGGTGCTTTCGGTGCCGTAGAAGTCCGGACGCGAAAATCGGCCAGCCTCGCGGGCTGACCGATCGACGGAACTACGAGAACGACGGGGGTGCGAGCGAAGCTCAGCGACCCATGTTCGGCTTGACGCCGTGGTTCGCCTTCTTGCGGCGGGCGTTGGTCTTCTTCTTGTTGCGCTTTTTCGACGGCATAAGGGGGTCAACGATAGCCGCGTCGGCCATGGCCCCGGAACGACGGCCCGAACCGACGAGGTTTAGGGTGTCGCATGGCCCGCCACGACCTCGACCAGTACACCCGCTTCTCCGAGCTCCTCGCCGGTATTGCCGGTGTCTGGGAGGGCACCTACACCCACCTGCAGCCGTCGGGCGAGCTGATCGAGCGCTTCGGGTCCCGCCAGGAAACCAGGCTGCGGGGCACGGATTGGTTCGAGCGGATCGTCTATTCGCGTGAGGGCCACGAGCCCGAAGTGATCGACTTCCGTGCCCGGATTACCGGCGACACGGTGACGTTCGACGACCCGGACTTCCACGGCGTCTCGTATCTCGTGGAGGGCCGGATCACCGTGTTCCCCTACCACTGGAAGTCGAACCCGGGCCGGGAGATCGTCGAGATCATCACGCTCGCCACGGACGACTTCCGCACCCGGCTGTGGCAGACCTTCGATACCGGCGTGCTGACCCGCATCACGGTGATCGAAGAACGTCGCCGCCGCGACCAACTCCCCGCTGAGTGGTCGTGACGACCCCGAAGTCGGTTCCGCTTCCCCGGTCCTAGCCTCTCCGCCCTGCTGGATCCTCGCCGGAAGCTGGGGCGACCGGTTCGCTTGTAGCCTGTCCGCCCTTATGGAGCGGTTTGGGTTTGTCGGTCTGCCGAATGCAGGGAAGTCGTCGCTGTTCAATGCCCTGGCCGGCGGCGGTGCGCTGGCGGCCCCCTATCCTTTCGCCACCAAGGAGCCGAACATCGGCCGGGCCAAGGTGCCCGACGCCCGCCTTCTCGCCCTGGCGGAGATGTCGAAGACGAAGACGATCGTTCACGCCACGAGTGAATTCGTCGACATCGGCGGCCTGGTCGAAGGAGCGAGCAAGGGCGAAGGTCTCGGCAACAAGTTCCTCGCCAACATCCGCGAGGTCGACGCCATCGTGTTCGTGCTCCGGGCCTTCGAAAAGGGATCGACCGGCGACGATGTCCCCGGCTCCTCGGATCCACTGGACCACCTCGCCACCGTCGAGATCGAACTGGCCCTTGCCGACCTGCAGACGGTCGAGAATCAGGTCACCAAACGGGCGAAAGCCGCCAAGCTCGACAAGACGCTGCTCCCCGCCGTCGCCGCTCTCGAGCACGCGCAGATCCTTCTCGCCGATGGAACGCCGCTCTACCGCACGCCCATGTCCGCCGACGAACGGGGTCTGCTGAAGGAGTTCTTCCTCCTCACCAACAAGCCGGTGCTCGCCGTCGTGAACGTCGGCGACGACGATCTCGACGACATCGACGCCAAGGCCGCTCCGGTCCGCGAGCTGTTCGGGCCCTACGGCGAGGTACTCGGTATGTGCGTGCAACTCGAGGCCGAGGCCGCCACGATGGACGAGGCGGAGCGCCGCGAGATGCTCGACGGGTTCGGGCTCGGCGATGGTGCGCTGCCCCGTCTCATGAAGTCCGCCTACGACATGCTGGGCCGCCGGACGTTCCTGACGACCGGCGAGAAGGAGACGCGGGCATGGACCTTCCGGGCCGGAGCGAAGGCCCCGGAGTGTGCCGGCGAGATCCACTCCGACATCCAGCGAGGCTTCATCAAGGTCGAGACCATCCAGTGGGATGTGCTGCTCGAATGCGGTTCGATGGCCAAGGCCCGTGACGTCGGCAAACTGCGTCTCGAGGGCAAGGACTACGAGATGCAGGACGGCGACGTCGTCGATTTCAAGTTCAACGTCGCCAAGTAGTCCACCCGGAACGAGTCGCGAGGCAACCGATGGCCGCTCTCGTGCTCGGAGACGGGCGCCGCATCGTGCTGGAAGTGGCCGAGACGCGCTCCGCTCGCCGCCGCGGACTCCTCGGACGGACTTCGGTGGATGGTGGAGCGCTGTTGATCATGAAGTGCCGAAGCGTGCACACCCTCGGAATGCGATTCGCCATCGATGTCGCCCATCTCGATTCGTCTATGCGAATCCTACGTCTACATATGATGTCGCCACGGCGCCTCGGTGCGGTTGTCCTTCGTGCGCGGCACGTTCTCGAGGCTGATGCGGGCGCCTTCGGTCGGTGGAACCTCGACGTCGGCGATCAACTCCGGGTGGAGCCGTGACCGATCCCAACCACCCCGACACCCACCCGTTCAGCACGGGCCCAGGCGAGTTGATCCTCGTGGCCACCCCGATCGGCAATCTCGGTGACCTCTCCCCACGGGCCGTGGAGGTCCTTCGGCGCGCTGATGCAATCGCCTGCGAGGACACCCGCCACACCCGCAAGTTGCTCTCGTCGGCCGCCATCGAGGGAAAGCGGATGCTGGCCGTTCACGAGCACAACGAGCACAACGCGGCAAAAGGCATCGTCGAACTTCTGGCCCGGGGGCAGACGGTCGCAATGGTCACCGATGCCGGCATGCCCGCCATCTCCGACCCTGGAGAGCGGGTGGTGGCGGCAGTCGTTGCTGCCGGTTTCGCGGTGACGTGCGTCCCCGGCCCGAGCGCGGCGCTCACGGCGCTGGCGATCAGCGGCCTGCCCACCGCTCGTTTCGTCTTCGAGGGGTTCCTTCCGGTGAAGGGCTCCGAACGGCAGGACAGACTCGTCGCTGTCGCGGCGGGCGCCGAAACCGTCATCCTCTTCGAGGCGCCGCATCGACTTGTTCGTACACTTACCGATCTGGTGGCGAGATGCGGTCGCGATCGGATGATCAGCCTGAGCCGTGAACTCACGAAACGCTTCGAGGAGACCAGGCGCGGAGCGCTCGGCGCCGTGCTCGACGCGCTCACCGCCGAAGGCGCCGCCGAGCCGCGTGGGGAATACGTGATCGTGGTCGCCGGGCGGACGATCAACGGCGATATTCTGCCGACCGATGACGAGACGATCCGGGCCATGCTGGCCGTCGAACGCGAACGCGGCGCCCGAACGAAAGAAGCGGTCGATGCTGTCGCCACGGCGACGGGCCTGCCTCGCCGCCACGTGTACTCGTTGGCGGTCACTCACAAGAACGGATGACGACCCACTGACACTTCAGCCGGTAGTCCGTCGACGAGGAGGCGAACCGGCGAGGACAGAATGTCGATGGTGTTGATAGCCACGTGCGCCGGTACATTCTCGATATGGCAAAGGCGGCCCAATCCCCAGATGCGCTCTCTCCGCCGGGATACCCGGTGGACAAGCTCCTGCTCCGCGACGTCGAGTTGCTCACCGGCCTTCATGAACAAGTGCTGCGCGAGGCGGGGCAGGCCGAGCTGGTGACCCTCGTCGGTCAGCTTCGCGAGGCAACGATCTGCGCCGGTGCCGGCGAGGACCTCGAACTGCCGAGTCGGATCATCGAGACCCTTGATGTCGGCACCGCAGGGCGTCTGGCCCGCGCCTTGACCGTGCACTTCCATCTGACCAACCTCGCCGACGAACGCCGACGTGTGCGGCTGCTTCGCGTCGGTGCTGCGATCGACCCGCTCGGCTCGGATGACGTGTGGCCTGCCGTGGCCGCACTGGGCAGCCAAGTCTGGAACCGTGTGGAACAACTGCGCATCCATCCGGTGCTCACCGCTCATCCGACCGAGGCGCGCCGCCGCGCCATCTCGTCTGCGCTGCGGCGGATCGCGACCCAGGTAGATCGTTACGACGACGAGCGCGCCGGGCCCGGCGAACGTGCCATAGCGCGTCGCCGAATTCTCGAGGAGATCGACATTCTGCAGCGCACGTCTCCGTTGCGAACCACCCGCCCTCAGCCGGCCGATGAGGTCAGCACGGTGATGACGGTGTTCGACCAGACGCTCTTCCGTGCCGTCCCGCGCCTCTACCGCGCCGTCGAGGCGGCGTTGGGTGACGGGGAGCCGGGCGAACGGCCGCCGACCGTTCCAGCGTTCGTGCGATTCGGATCGTGGGTGGGCGGTGATCGAGACGGCAATCCGTTCGTGACCGCAGACGTGACCCGCCAGACGATGGCACAGCAGGTCGATCACGTCCTGCGCTCGCTGGTCGACAGCGTCGGCCGGGTGGCGCGCACGTTGACCATGGACGAGGAGAGCACTCCGGCGTCCGCAGCTTTGCGTGACGCACTCGCCAACGACGCCGTCGCCGCTCCGCAGGTCTTCGCCGAGATCGTGACCGGCTCGCCCGGGGAACCCCACCGTCAGAAGCTGCTGTTCGCTGCCTCCCGTCTTGGTGCCACTCGTCGCGGCGCGCTCGACCTGAGCTACCGGACCGAGACCGACCTGCTCGCCGACCTTCGCCTGGTGCAGACATCCCTGGCGGACGCCGGCGACGCCAGGGCCGCCTACGGCGAGCTGCAGCATCTGATTTGGCAGGTGGAAACGTTCGGTTTCAACCTCGCCGAGCTCGAGGTCCGCCAACACAGCGCGGTGCACCAGGAGGCGCTGGTCGAGTTGGTGGCGCAGCTCGACCCGGAGATCGACGCCCGAGCCGCTGCCGTCGATCCGGTCCTGCTCGACCGGCTGGCCGTCCACGGCTGGCCCGGCCACGTACGCCCCAACAGCGCCCTCACCCGTGAGGTGCTCGACACCCTCCGGGTGATGGCGCTGCTCCAGGAGCGCTGGGGGCCGCGATGCTGCGGACGCTACATAGTGAGCTTCTCGCAGCAGCCGGCGCAACTGGTTGCAGTTCGAGCGTTGGCCCGACTCGCCGTGGGCAACAGGCCGTTGAGGCTCGACGTCGTCCCTCTGTTCGAGACCGGGCAGGATCTCCGCAATGCGACAGCAGTCCTGGACGGCTGGTTCGACCTGGCAAGCACCCAGGCGTGGCTGGCGGAGACCGATCGCCAGATCGAGGTGATGGTCGGATACTCCGATTCGGCCAAAGACGTTGGACCGGCCAGCGCAACCCTGACCCTCTACAGCACCCAGACCGATCTGGTGGGGTGGGCCCAGAAGCGCGGCGTCCAGCTCACCCTCTTCCACGGCCGGGGCGGGTCGCTGGGCCGCGGCGGAGGCCCGGTGCATCGGGCGATCCTGGCCCAGCCGCCCGGCTCCGTCGCCGGACGATTCAAGGTCACGGAGCAAGGCGAGGTGATCTTTGCTCGGTACGCAGACGTGACGATTGGTCAGCGACACCTGGAGCGGCTCACCGCGGCCGTGCTACTCGCCGGTGGCGAGGCGGCCGAGCACGCAAGCATGAGCGGCGCGCAGCGCTATGCCGACATCGGAGCGACCGTGGAGCTGGCCTCGCGGGAGGCTTACCTGGCGCTGGTCCGGATGCCGGGCTTCGCCGACGTCGTGGCCGAGTCGAGCCCGCTGGAGGAGCTCGGGGAGCTGCGCCTGGGGTCCCGTCCGGCCCGCCGCAGCGGGGCAACCGAGGGCCGTGACCTCTCTGACTTCCGGGCGATCCCCTGGGTGTTCGCGTGGGCCCAGATCCGAGCGAACCTGCCCGGCTGGTACGGTCTGGGAACCGGTCTTGCCGCTGTCGCCGACCTCGAGGAGCTTCGCTCGGCCTACCGTGAATGGCCGCTGTTCGCCAGCCTGATCGACGTCGCCGAAATGGCACTGGCCAAGGCGAACCGACAGCTCGCCGAGTCGTTCCTGGCCCTGGGAGGTCGAGACGACGTGAGCGCCGCCGTGCTCGCCGAGCACGACCTGACCCGGGCCCGGGTGCTCGCTGTCCTCGACCAAGGCGAGCTGCTGGAGCGCAAGGCCGAGCTGCGGACCGCAGTCTCGCTGCGGGCTCCGTACATTGATGCGCTGAGCTATCTGCAGCTGAGGGCTTTGCGCCTCCTGCGAGGCAAGAACGGGCAGCCCCTCGAGCCCGGACCTCTGCGGGACCAATGGGGGCGGGTATTGCTCCTCACCGTCAACGGTGCCGCCGCCGGTCTTCAGAACACCGGATGACGGACGGCATCTGGTCTGCTTGGCTGTCGGCGTGGGGTGGTCGATGCGGGAACCCCTTGGGCGGGAGTCCCGTCGAACGGTCGGCGGGTTTGGGATTGCGTCAGCTCAACGGTTGACGCAGGGCGTTGTGGCACGAGTGGCAGACCAGCTTGCCTTTGAACATGCCGAGGTCGTCGAGGGAGCGGCAGAACACGCACGCGCGTTCCAACCGACGGACCAGCACGGCGTCGCCTTCGATGGTCATGTCGAGCAGGTCGCCGGTCTCGATCCCGAACACCTTGCGATATTCCGATGGGATGACGATGCGCCCAAGGTGATCGATGCGCCGGGCAATCCCCCGCGCCCCCTCGTGGCTCGGTTCGGATCCCGCGGTCGCTTCGTGCCCGAAAGAGGAGGGAGCGGCTTCGCCGTCGGCCGAGGTCATCCCACCTAACGTAGTCAGGTGCTCCCGTGCCCGAACACTCGCCCACCCGCCGGGGCGGCCGCACGATGACAACCGCTGTGGAGTGGTTCGATTCGCACTGCCACGTGCACGACGCCCGTATCGACGCGGCCGCTGCGCTCGACGAGGCGCGCCGGGCCGGAGTCACCAGGTTCGTCGATGTCGGCTGCGACGAACCCACTTCGCGGGCGGCGATCGCACTCGCCGCCGAACACGGCGACGTGTGGGCAACCGTCGGCCTCCACCCGCACGACGCTACGCGGGGGTCGTCGTGGATGCCGATGCTCCTCGCCGATGCCGCCGTCGCTCGCGTTGTCGGTGTCGGTGAATGCGGGCTCGACTACCACTACGACCATTCGCCACGCGAGGTGCAGCGAGTCGAGTTTGCCGCGCAGATCCGGCTCGCCTTCGCCTACGACCTGCCGTTGGTGATCCACACACGCGAGGCATGGGACGACACGTTCGCGATCCTTGCCGACGAGGGAACGCCGCGGGCGACGATCTTCCACTGCTTTTCCGGCGGCCCCGCGGAAGCGGAGCGATGCCTCGCTATTCACGATGAGGTCCACCTCAGCTTCTCCGGCATCGTCAGCTTCAAGACGGCAACCGATCTCCGAGAGGCGGCGGTTCTGACTCCACTCGATCGGCTGCTCGTGGAGACGGACACCCCCTACCTGGCGCCGATGCCGTTCCGGGGCAAGCCGAATCGACCTGCCTGGGTGCCCTACGTCGGCGAGGCCGTGGCCGCGGCACGGGGCATGTCCGCGGCGGAGCTGGCCGCTGCAACGTTCGCCAACACCACGCGAGCTTTCCGGCTGGACCGGGCATGACACTGTCGCGACAGCAGGTGCAGGCCTGGTTCGATCAGACCGGCGGTCATCCGAGCCGTTCGCTCGGACAGAACTTCGTGGTGGATCCGAACACCGTGCGAAGGATCGTCCGCCTCGCCGACGTCGACGCGAACACGAAGGTGGTGGAAATCGGTGCCGGGCTCGGTTCGCTCACCCTTGCGCTGGCCGAAACCGGCGCGTCGGTCCTGGCGGTGGAGATCGACCGGCACCTGATCGACGGTCTGCGTGAGAACACCGGCGCCCAGAGAAATGTCACGGTGCTCCACGCGGATGCGATGGCGCTCGATTGGAATGCGGTCCTTCCTCCGGAACAAGGTCCGTACACCCTCGTCGCCAACCTGCCGTACAACATCGCCACTCCGCTGATCGCGGACCTGCTTGACTTCGTGCCGCAGATCACTGTGATGCTCGTCATGGTGCAAAAGGAAGTCGCCGAGCGGTTCGCCGCTGCACCGAGGACGGCTGCCTACGGCGCGGTGACGGTCAAGGTTGCGTATTGGGCGGTCGCCCGCATGGTCGGGGTTGTTCCTCCGACGGTCTTCCTCCCGCGACCGAACGTCGATTCGGGACTCGTACGCCTCGACCGCCACCCCGGCGGGCCGATCCTACCTGAGGGTCTCGTACGCGCGCAGACGATCTTCGACCTGGTCAAGGCCGGCTTCTCGCAACGGCGCAAGATGCTGCGAGGGAACCTCGCCGGAACGGTGGTGGAGTCAGACTTCAACGCAGCCGGCGTGGCGTCGACCGCCCGGGCCGAAGAGCTCGACGTGCATGCCTGGATTCGCCTTGCGGCTGCTGTCGAAGCGCGGGCTGGCGTCGTACAGTCACCGGTGCCATGAGCTCGCCCGCACCTCCGACCGAGCCTCACACGGAGGTCGCACCGGCCAAACTGACGATCTCCCTGCGGATGACCGGTGTGCGACCCGACGGCTACCACCTGATCGACGCCGAGATGGTGTCACTCGATCTCGCCGACACGCTCGTGTTCGCCGAAGGCGATTCGCTTTCGATCGTCACGGAAGCGACTGCATCCGGGGCGCTTGCTGTGCACGCTGACGACGACAACCTCGTCCGCCGAGCCCTCCGACATGTCGGCCGGACTGCTTCCGTCATGCTGACAAAGCGGATTCCTGCTGGCGGTGGATTGGGCGGAGGATCGTCCGATGCCGCGGCGGTGTTCCGCTGGGCCGGGCGCACAACGGAGCGGGATGTCCGAGAGGCGTCGCGGCTCGGGGCCGACGTGTCGTTCTGCATTCACGGTGGTCGGGCTCGGGTTACCGGTATCGGGGAGATCTGCGAGCCGCTCGCCCATCGAGACCTGACGTTCACCCTGTGCACTCCGCCGTTCGGGGTGTCCACTCCTGCCGTCTACCGGGCGTGGGACGTCCTCGCTGGACCGCGGGCGGACGGTCCGAACGACTTGGAGCCCGCGGCGCTCGTCGTCGAACCGCGACTGGCGCTGTGGCGCGATCGGTTGCGCGAGCACACGGGCCGGGTTCCGGTCCTGGCGGGGAGCGGTTCGACGTGGTTCGTCGAAGGTGCCTTTCCGGGCGAAGGTTTTGTGGTTGTTTCCGCCATCCCCCGGCACTGATTCTCAGTCGCACGGATCGACGCCGGGGGTTGATTTGCCTCCGTACAGTTATCGCCTTCACCACCTGCGGAGGTCTGCCCATGTCACGTACCCGTTCCCGGCTCATCGGTCTCGCCACTGCGGGCGCCGCCGCCGCCGCATTGTTCGCGTCCATCGCGCCCGTCGATGCGCAGACGGCGCCTTCCGACACGATGACCGTCCAGATCCTCGGTCTGAACGACTTCCACGGGAACATCGAACCGCCGGCCGGTTCGAGCGGCCGCATCGGCACGACGAATGCCGGTGGAGCCGAGTATCTGGCGACGCACCTCCGCCGCCTCAGGGACCAGAACAGTCGCACCCTGATCGTGCATGCCGGCGACCTCATCGGCGCGTCGCCACTGCTCTCGGCGATCTTCAAGGACGAGCCGACGGTTGAGGTGATGCGGATGATCGGCCTCGACGTCCTCGGCGTCGGCAACCACGAGTTCGACAAGGGCATCGTGGAGCTCAAGCGCATCGCCGGCGGCGGATGCCATCCTGTGGAAGGGTGCTTCGAGGGAACCTATTCCGGCACCACCTTCCCGGTGCTGGCCGCCAACGTCGTCGAAGAGAAGTCCGGCAATTCCGTGCTTCCGTCTTGGGACATCCGCGTCGTCGACGGCGTTCGCATCGGCTTCATCGGGGTCACCTTGGAATCGACTCCCACGATCGTGGCCCCTGCGGGGGTCAAGGGCTTGAAGTTCCTCCCCGAGGCCACGGCGATCAACTCGACGGCGAAGCTCCTCAAGGACAACTACGGCGTCACCGCCATCGTCGCGCTGATCCACGAAGGTGTCGTTCCTGCGGACGGCGACCCGAATGGGTGCAACGGCATCACCGGTCCGATCACCGACATCGTGAAAAAGACCACCGCCGATGTCGACGCGTTCGTCACTGGTCATACCCACCAGGCCTACATCTGTACCATCAACGGTAAGCCGGTCACGAGCGCCGCGTCGTTCGGCCGGGTTATCACCAAGTTGGACCTGACGATCAACAAGGCGAGCGGCAAAGTGGTCGGAACGACCGCTCGCAACGTCATCGTGACCCGCGACGTCACTCCGGCTGCCGACATCAGTGCGTACGTCAGCCGCCTGAGGATCCGCACGGCGCCCAAGACGAGCCGCGTGATCGGCAAGGTCACGGCTGACATCGTGAAGACCAACAACCCGGCCGGCGAGTCCGCTCTCGGCAACCTTCTCGCCGACTCCCAGCTTGCCGCTACAGCCGGCGACGGCGACGGCAAGGCCGTCATCGCCATGATGAACCCCGGCGGCATCCGCACCGACCTGGTCGCCTCGCAGATCAGCGGCGGCGAAGCCGTCGGTGACGTCACCTACGGCGAGTCCTTCTCGGTGCAGCCGTTCGGCAACAACCTGGTCACGCTGACCATGACCGGCGCCGACATCATCGAGGCCCTGGAACAGCAGTTCGACAACCCCGGACCGGGCGCCAATCGCATCCTGTCGGTCTCGAAGGGCTTCACCTACACCTGGACCGCCAGTGCCCCGACGGGGAAGAAGGTCTCGAACGTGAAGCTCAACGGGACGGATCTCGATCCGAAGGCGAGCTACCGGGTCACGGCGAACAACTTCCTCACCGACGGCGGCGACAAGTTCTTCGCCTTCGTGAAGGGGAAGAACCGCCTCGGCGGGGTCGTCGACCTCGACGCCCTCGAAGCGGTGCTGAAGAAGGGTCCGGTGTCGCCTCCGGCCACCGATCGCATCACGGTCAAGTGAGCCCGTTCGTGCCCACCTGCGGCATGCACTAACTTTTTCGACCTCATGGGATCGCTGATCAAGAAGCGCCGTAAGCGCATGCGTAAGAAGAAGCACAAGAAGATGCTGAAGAGGACGCGCTTCCAGCGCAGGGCGAAGAAGAAGTAGCCCAGCAGCGCCGGACTGAGGCAACGATCGAGCACAGCAGGGCGAAAGAAGAAGTAGCGCCGCCACGCCGGACTCCGTCGACGATCGAGCACGGCAGGAAGAAGAACAGGCCGGGACCATCGCCGTCGGGTGGACACTCGGAACGTGAATCGGGCGCCGGTGATTCGTGACCCCCGGCGCCTGCGCGTGCGGCGACCGCCGGTTTTCGCGCGGTAGTGGTTTGCTTGACCGACGATCGTCGTCGTGACTCCGGCGAGCGACCAGACTGGAGCACGTGCGCACCCGCCTGCTCACCATCGAAGACGACGACGACGTACGTTTCACGCTGCGCCTGCACCTCGAAGATGAGGGATACGACGTGTCGGAGGCGGCGAATGGCGCCGACGGTCTGGCCGCGTTTGCGGCCGACAAGCCCCTGCTCGTGCTGGTCGACCTGAAGCTTCCCGACATGAGCGGGTTCGATATCTGCCGGGCAATTCGCCAGACGAGCGATGTGCCGATCATCGTGGTCACCGCCCAGGAGTCGAGCTTCGACGTCGTCGCCGGGCTCGAGGCCGGCGCCGACGACTACGTGACCAAGCCGTATCAGCCGAAGGAGTTGGCGGCCCGCATCCGCGCTCACCTTCGACGGGCCCAGCCGGCCCGCCCCTCCGCCGGCGGCAGTCTGCGCGGCCTGGCCTTCGGCGATGTCGAGATCCGCGAAGTGGAGGGCCGAGCGCTCAAGGGTGGGGTCGACCTGAAGCTGACCCGCACCGAGTTCCGATTTCTGCTGTTCCTGGCCCAGAACGCCGGAAAGGTGTTCTCCCGCGAAGCGCTGCTGGCGGAAGTCTGGCATCACGACGCACTTGCCGACGGCCGACTTGTCGACGCCCATGTCCGCCGTCTTCGGACCAAGGTCGAGGACGACCCCGCCGAACCCACCCTCATCGCCACCGTTCGAGGGCTTGGCTACCGCCTGGTCCCGCCCGGTGACTGACCCACGGCGCGCCGAGCCGGTATCGTCGCCGGCCGCGAGCGAGGCGGGTTCGGCCGAGGTCCGCCCGTCCCGCCCTTCGGGCCACGCGCCGTCACCGTCTGTCTCGCCTGGCGTACCGGTCGACGCCATCCGCCGCGGTTCGATCCTTCCCGGTGCCTACCTGAATCGCACGGAGCCGTCCCCGCCGGTGGAGGACGTGACCAATCTCGTCGATTCCGGGTTCTTCCGCCGTCTCCTACCCCGTCGCCTCCGGTCTGTCCACCTGGGCCTGGCCTCCCGTACGACCATCGCCCTCGCGCTCGGCGCGCTCGTCGTGTCGGTCATCGTGTCGCTGCTCACCTTCGTGGTCGCCCGGTCATCGTTCGTGGCCGAGCGCCGTCGTGCCGCCGAACGACTCGCCTTCACCAACGCCGCCGAGGCCCAGCAGGCGCTCGCCGGTCGATCGGGACGCAGTGTCTCCTCCGTTCTGCGCAGTCAGCATCGGCCCGGCTCGTCGGCGAGTCTCCTGCAGAGCGGCTCGGCAACCTATCGAAGCAACGACGCCACGGTTACCCTCGACCTGGTGCCCGTCGAGCTCAGGCGCCGAATGGAGGCGTCTTCTCGCAATCCCCGCAACGATACGGCCAGCGGCTGGCAGATCGCCCGCGACGGGAGCGGCTCCCGCCTGGTGATCGGCGTTCGTCTGCCGAGCGTGTCGGCCACGTTCTACGAGTTCTCCTCCCTCGCCGATCTCGACGGGTCGCTTCGAAACCTCGGACGTGCCCTGACCCTCGCTGCTCTCGCCTCGACAGCGGGAGCTGCGGTCGTCGGTCGTTCCGTGAGCCGACGGGTGGTTCGCCCGCTGCGAAATGTGGCGGTCGCTGCCGGAGACATCGCCAGCGGACGATTGGAGACCCGTCTCGAGCTCACCGGCGACTCCGATCTGGATCCTCTCGTCACGTCCTTCAACGACATGGCGGCGTCGCTCCAGACCCGCATAGAGCGCGAAGCCCGTTTCGCATCCGACGTCAGCCACGAATTGCGAACCCCCCTCACCGCGCTCACCGCAGCCGTTGAACTGCTCGAAGGAGGACGCGACGAACTGAGCGAACGAAATCGGAAGATCGTCGACGTGCTGGGCAACCAGTCCCGGCACTTCCGGCGCTTGGTCCTCGACCTCTTGGAGATATCCCGTTTCGACGCCAATGCCGCCGAGTTGGTCGCCGAGGTGTTCGACCTTCCGTCGTTCGTGCAGCAACTCGTGACGCTGCAGGACTCGTCGGCAGAGGTGGACGCATCCGGTCTTCACCATCCCGAGGTCCGTCTCGACAAGCGTCGCGTCGAGCGAATCATCGCCAACTACCTCCAGAATGCCGCCAACTACGCGAATGGGGCCGTTCGTGTCGAGCTTCGAGACGCCGCGTCGGTCCCTTCCGAGATCCTGAGCACGTCGACGATCCTTGGACCCGGATCCGAACCGCTGACCGGCGAGAATTCAGCGGAGCCCCCCCGGCGCATCGTCATTGCGGTCGAGGACCGGGGCCCCGGCATCGGTGCGGAGGATCGAGAGTTGCTGTTCGAGAGATTCCGACGCGGCGCCGCCCATCAGCGGGGGTCCGGCGTCAAGGGAACGGGACTCGGTCTCGCTCTGGTTGCCGCACACGCGCAGCTCCATGGGGGCCGAGTGTGGGTGGAGGAGAGGCCGGGCGGAGGGGCGCGGTTCTGCGCCGAGTTGGTGGAACCGTGAATGCCCTCCGGCGGACAATCGCGGCCTTGGGCGTGGCCGTCATGCTCACGGCGTGTGCGGTAGCGCCGACCGGCCGACCAGGGGAACTCGGAGATCGTGGGGCAGTCGAACGACTGCAGACACCCGTCCAGCAGCGCAACGTCTACTTCCGGAGCGAGGACAGCCTGTTCCCGCGCTCGCGCGAAGTCCTGCTCTCCGACAGTCCGCTGGTGGTCTCCCAAGCGCTTCTCGGCCAGCTGCAGCGAGGACCGCAACCAGAAGACGGCAGCGCCGTCGATTCGGAGTACTTGTCTTCCTGGAAATTCGTGGCGATCCGCTTTGCCGATGGCACGCTTTCCATCGACGTCGCCACCGGGCGGGACATCGCCGAGAACGCGTTTCCGCTGTGTCAGATGCTCTACACCCTCATCGACGGTCGGACCGCGCGGTCCGTCCAGCTCTTCGACGGCGGTTCCCGGATCAACGCAGTCCGTGACCCGAACGGGGCCGTCGTCGACGCGCGGGAGCCGCTCACCCTCGATCTCTGCACCACGCTCGACCGCCGCCAGCGGAGCATCCGCATCCTGCTCGTGCAGAACGGCCGACTCGTCCCCGTCGAACGCCAGGTGACCGGCCTCACCGATGCCTCGGATCCGCTGGAGTGGACCGAACAGCTGATCACCGCGCTCGTCAGCGGTCCGCTGCCCTCCGAACCGACGTTGACATCCGACGTTCGCGACGTCGAACCGGAGTTCCGCGACGAGGGCAACGGCTATGCGCTCTCCTTCAATGCCTCGTTCGATGATCTGGCGGCGGAGCGTCAGGCGATCGTGCTCGCGCAGCTGCTCGATGCCATCGATTCGAACGTGCCCAACAAGTCGTTCGGCGCGGTTTCCGTAGAGGTCGGCGGCGTGCGCAAGACCAAGGTTGCGGGTCCGGACGGTCCGATCTCGACCCCGATCCAACGCAGCCAGTATCTCGCACTCCTTCCCGCCACCGGCTGAACCTCCGCCGGAACCTAACGGTTCGGGCGTAGCGACCTCGGGTAAGGTTGGCTTTCGGCAGTCCGTCTCGGGTCGTCCAATGGCAGGACATCTGGTTTTGGTCCAGAGAATGAGGGTTCGAGTCCTTCCCCGAGAACTCGGCGCGTTGACGGTCGACGCGACTGCTCCGTCCCGAGAATCATCGACGAGGTCCCCCTGTGGTGAACGCACGCGAAGAGGTCGACGCGATCCTGTCGATCGCCAAACAGCAGCCCGGGAGCACGCCGGGGGGTCCAACCCTCAGCGTGGTGATCATGGCGGCGGGAGAAGGCTCGCGGATGAAGTCAGCCAGGCCCAAGCCGCTGCACCGGCTCTGCGGCAAGCCGATGATCGGCCATGTGCTCGACGCCGTGACCCCGGTCGGCGTCTCCCGGGCAATCGTCGTGGTCGGCCACGGAGCGGAGCGGGTCATGAAGACGCTCATCGAGGAGGCCCCCGCCAACACGACACTCGAGTTCGTGACCCAGCATGTGCAGCGGGGTACGGGCGATGCCGTCTCGGTAGCCCTGACCGCGTTCACCTCCGACGAGCTCGACGCCGACGCCGAAGCCGACGTGATCGTCATGCCAGGCGACCAGCCGCTATTCCGGCCGGCCACAATCGAAGCCCTTGTCCAGACACATCGGTCAAGTGGAGCTGCGGTCACCGTCCTCACCGCCCACGTCCCGGACCCTACGGGGCTCGGGCGGATCGTGCGGGACAAGCTCGGACGGGTGCGGCGCATCGTCGAGCACCGCGACGCCACGGCCGACGAACGGGCGATCGACGAGATCAACACGTCGGTGTTCGTTTTCAAGCGAGCGCTGCTCGCCCCGGCGCTGCGGCGCTTGAGTCCCGAGAACAGCCAGGGGGAGTACTACCTGACCGACGTCGTCGCCGTCTTGGCCGACGCCGGATACCCGGTGGCATCCCACGTGGTCCAGGACCGCGCCGAAGCCGAGGGAGTCAACGACCGCGTGCAGCTGGCCAAGGCCGAGGCGGAACTCCGCCGGCGGACCAACGACCGGCTGATGCGCCAGGGCGTCACGATGCTCGATCCGGACCAGACGTATGTCGACTCGACGGTCATCGTCGGCACGGATGTGACGCTCTTCCCGGGCGTGCTGCTCCAAGGGCACACCGTGATCGGCAGCGGCTGCGAGATCGGCCCGAACACGCGACTCGTCGAGTGCTCCGTCGGGGAAGGCTCCACCATTGAAGCGAGCACGGCCGAGAGGGTGACGTTCGGCGCGGGCGTCGTCGTCGGCCCGTATGCAGCGTTCGAGCCGGGGACTAGCGTGCACGACGGCGTTCGGGTCGGCCCGGGCGCCTACCTCGGCTGATCGGTCCGGGGTCCACCTCGTTCCCGACGCTCCCGGCGCCGGCCCCAGGAGACGATCCACTCCCATGCAAGTCGCCCCCACGAAGCGTCTGCAGCTCATCGCCGGCCGGTCCAATCCGACCCTGTTCGCCGAAGTGGCGGACTGCCTCGGGGTCACGCTCACCAACCCCGGTTTGGTCGACTTCGCGAGTGGTGAGATCCGGTGCCGTTTCGGCGAGTCGCTTCGCGGGTCTGATGTGTTCATCCTTCAGACGCACTGCGCTCCGGTGAACGATCATCTCATGGAGCAGCTGATCATGATCGACGCCGCCAAGCGGGCGTCGGCGAAGCGGATCACGGCGGTGTGTCCCTACTACGGCTACGCCCGCCAGGATCGCAAGAGTGACGGGCGCGAGCCGATTACCGCGAAGCTGGTAGCCGATTTGCTGACGGCCGCAGGGGCGGATCGTGTGGTCAGTATCGATCTGCACTCCGGCCAGATCCAGGGGTTCTTCGACATCCCCGTCGATCACCTGACGGGCACCCCGGTGCTCGTCGAGCACTTGAAGTATGCGGTTGGTCCGGGTTGCGTGATGGTGTCGCCGGACACCGGCCGGGTGAAGGTAGCGGAGAAATTTGCGAAACGCCTCGATGCCGATGTGGCGTCGATCTACAAGCGGCGTTCGACGAGCTCGGTCAACACGGTCGAGGCGCTCGACATCATGGGCGAGGTGGCCGGACGTACCTGCGTGCTGGTCGACGACATGGTCGACACGGCGGGCACGATCTGTGCCGCAGCCGACCTCCTCGTCAAGGCGGGCGCGGCGGAAGTGCTGGCGGTCGTGACCCACGGCATCCTTTCCGGCCCGGCCATCGACCGCATCAAGAACTCGTCCCTGTCCAAGCTCGTGATTACCGACACGGTCCCGCTACCCCCGGAGAAGCAGATCGACAAGATCGAGGTGCTGTCGATCGCACCGTTGCTGGCCGATGCCATCTCGGCGGTATTCGAAGACGCTTCGGTCTCCGACATCTTCGGCGGCGAGAACCAGTTCTGAGCATGAGGATCTCGCGCGTCGAAGCCTGGTCGATCCATCTGCCGAATGCAGAGGGGCCCTACCGGATGGCGGGAGATCGCATCTCCACCGGCCAGGACGTCGTCGTCGTGCGGGTCACCGCCGACGACAGTACGTGGGGGATCGGCGAGTCGGGCACCGTCGGGGTCACGTTCGACTCGGCGAACCTGCCCGGCCAGATCACCGGTGTCACCACTCTTGCCTCGGCGGTGCTCGGAGCCGATCCGCTCAGCCCGGAGTCCGTTCACCGCCGCATGACCGCAGCCATGACCGGCCATCCGTACTGCAAGGCACCGATCGACATCGCGGTGTGGGACCTCGCCGCCCGCATCGCCGGGGTTCCGCTGTGGAAGCGGCTCGGCGGGGACGGGCCCGAGCCGACACCGCTCTATCGTCCGGTCCAGGGTGCCACCGTCGAAGCAGTCATTGCCAAGACCCACGAGCGGATCGCCCAGGGCTACCACCGTCTTCAAGTGAAGGTGGGCGACGATCCGATCCTCGACGCCGCCCGGGTGCTCGCCGTGCGAGAAGCGGCCGGGCCCGACGTGGTCATCTTCGCCGATGCCAACTGCGGCTTCTCGCTGTCGGCCGCGCGAAGATTCGTACGCGCGCTTGGTACAGACGGTGCCGGCGTGTTCCTGGAGCAGCCGTGTGCCACCCTGCTCGACTGTGCCCGTCTTCGCGATTCGTGGACCGGTCCCATGGTGATGGACGAAACCATCGTGTCGTTGGCCGCGTTGCTCGAAGCCAACCGCCTGGGCGTCGCTGACGGAGTGACGGTGAAGTTGATGCGCGTCGGCGGGATCACGCCGGCGAAGCTCATCCGTGACATCGCGGTCGAGCTCGGCATCGGTGTCACCGTCGAAGACGCCAGTGGCTGCGATCTGGCCGACACCACCTTCGCTCACATGAACGCCTCGACCCCGGCTCGGCTGCGGGTGCACTCGGTCGATTTCGACAGCTGGGTCACCGTGCGCTTCGTCACCGGCCCGCGTCCCCGGGTCGGCTCGTTCCTGGTTCCTCAGACCGATCTCCCCGGTCTCGGCCTCACCCTCGACGAGACCGTCCTCGGTCAGCCGTTCGTCGACGTCACGGTCTGAGACCCGGCGTCGGCGGTCCTGCGCCGTTCAATCGGTCCGGGTCGGTCGGCGTGCCCCACGACGACCGAAGAGAAGGGCGCCACCGAGGAGGACGAGCAGCATCCCCAGCCCGATCTGTGGTCTGGGGTCTGATCCGGTGAGGGCCAATGTCGTCGGCGCGTCGAGCCGGGCGCCGAGCACCTCGACGCCTCGAACTGTGGTGTTCCCCTCGGCATCGGTCGATTCGATGAGGTAGCGGCCCGGGGGGAGTCCGTCGAGCGATGCGGTTCCGGTCTCGTCGGCGGAGGTCGTCAGCACGATCGCCCCATCAGGGTTCCTGACCACGACCGGGGTGAGTGGGGCGAGTTGGCGGATCGGTCCATTTCCGAGGATCGTCGGGATGGTCGACGTCGTGAACGCTGCCGCGACGGCGCTCGACGACGGCGCGGGAGTCGTGTCCGGGGTCGGTGGAATCGTCGTTGTCGCGGGCGTTGCTCGGGGCGAGGGGTCTGGGGTGACGGCCACCGTGATCGGAGCGGAGGTCGACGTCGAAGCTGTAGTCGTCTCCGGGATCGTCGGTGGTGCCGTCGTCGGTTCAGTGGTGGTGGTGGTTGCAGGTTCGGTGGTGGTGGTGGGTGTGGTGGTGGTGGTTGCAGGTTCGGTGGTGGTGGTGGGTGTGGTGGTGGTGGTTGCAGGTTCGGTGGTGGTGGGTGTGGTGGTGGTGGTTGCAGGTTCGGTGGTGGTGGGTGTGGTGGTGGTGGTGGTTGCA
>JANOJN010000279.1:0-16366 GCA_031418775.1 Acidimicrobiia bacterium | reverse complement strand
TGCCGAATCCCCGGGCGAGGGTGGCTTTGGTGTCGCGTCCGGTTTCGGTTTTCATGACGCCGACGAGGACGGCTTCGGCGGAGGCGAGTTCCCCGCGGAGTCGTCGGAGTTCCCGTAACGCAACCTTGGCGGTTCCCGGGTCCCAGTCGGACGAGCAGACGCGGGGGATCGACAGGCGCTTGTAGACCCCGATCTGTTCCTCCGCGCACGTGCTCATGAACCCATATTAGAACACCCGTACGACAAGTACGAACGTATGCGTTGAAAATTAGTCCGGGGCGCGAATCTCGCGCTCAGGACCGCCGAAACCGGGGGAAACACCGCGCATCCCGTCGAACGGGGCGGATGGGATGCGCGGGCTGACGTCGACGAGATCAATGGCGTCCCGGTGATCCGCTCCGCGATCTATGGGCTCCGCCGTCCGGTAGCGGCAACCGCCTTTGCCGTGATCGCTTCTCGGAAAGAGCGGGCGACGGCGCTGGTGGGAGGAGGCGAGTTCCCGGAACCGCGTCGGTGGTGCGCATCTGTGCGACCGCTGTGGTGCCTACTCGGGAGTAGACATCGAGGGTGAGCAGACTCGACCGGAACCTGTACAAGGCAACCAACCGTCTCGCCGATCGGACCGGGTCGGCGCATGGCATCGTCCGGCTCTATGCCAAGGACGGCATTGCGGTGTTCGCGGTGCTGCTCCTCGCCGCCTGGTGGCTCGGACGCACGTCGCACACACCGATCGAGAGCGTCGGCAAGGCGGTATGGGCCGGTGCCGGGGCGTTGCTGGCATTGGCGATCAACCAACCGATCGGCTCCGCCATCGACCGGGCCCGGCCATACGCAGTGATTCCGGCGATGCATCTGCTCGTCGCCAAGACCGCCGACTTCTCGTTCCCGAGTGACCACGCCACGATCGCCGGTGCTGTGGCCGGGGGCTTGATCCTGGTGAGCCGGCGTCTGGGGCTGATCGCCTTCGTGGCCGCGGTCGCCATGGCCCTCGCCCGGGTCTACGTCGGCGCGCACTACCCCGGCGATGTCGTCGCCGGGCTGCTCCTCGGTGCCACGGTGACGCTCGTCCTCAGCGGGCTCGCGGCACTCGTGATCGAGCCACTGCTGCGGGCCGTCGCCCGGACACCGTTGCGGCCCCTCGTCACCGCCGGCCGACCCGGCGGCGTGGGACTCGCGTAACGGTGATCCGCGTCCTGCTCATCGCGCTCGGATGCCTCGCCGCGTCATGGGTGCTGATGATCGTTCTCGCGGCGCGGCTTCCACCGGGCATCCTCAAGGACCTCGCCGGCTTCCTCCCCGCGTGCGTCACGACGATCAGGACGCTCCGCAAGGACCCGCGAGTTCCTCGACGGGCCAAGCTGGCGATCGCGTTCGCCGGGGTCTGGGTGATCTCACCGATCGACCTCATTCCCGAGTTCCTGCCGGTCATCGGGCCCCTCGACGACATCGTCGTTGTCGCGCTGGCGTTCCGATATGCCGCACGACAGATCCCGTCGGACGTCCTCTTCGACGCATGGCCCGCCGACCCGAACCTCCTCCGTCGCCTCCTCGGCTCACGCAAACCAACCATCGACGCGCCCTGACCGCGTGCCCTCGCGTTGTTGTGTGCGCAGTCGCTCCTGGGGCACCCAGGCACCGAGTATCTCAGTCGCTCCGGGGGCGACCCAGGTACCAAGAACCCCCACTGTGCGGCGCGTCCTCGGGGTACGGTGCGACATGGACGAAGTTCTGGCCGGTGGGGTGGCGAATGCCGGGGCAGTGCGACGTCGTGGTGATGTTGTGGTCCGGCCGTCCAACGCGCACTCGTCGACGATTCATGTGCTCCTACGCGCGCTTCGTACCGTCGGGTTCACCGGGGCGCCCGAGCCGATCGGGCTGAGCGACTCGGACGAGGAACTGCGGTTCGTGGAGGGTGACGTTGCGCTGCCGCCGTATCCGGCGTGGGCGCAGAGCGACGATGCGTTGGCATCGGTGGCACGGTTGCTCCGACGCTTCCACGACGCGTCGGCACGGGTGTCGGCGCCGTTGCTCGGAGACGTGTGGAGTGATGCGTTCGGAGCCCCGCCGCCGGAGGCCACGGTGATCTGTCACCTCGACGTGTGCCTGGAGAACGTGGTTTTCCGCGACGGTGTCGCCGTGGCCCTGCTCGACTTCGACTTCGCTGCGCCCGGTGATCCGCTCGACGATCTCGCGTCGATGGCCCGCATGTGTGTGCCGGTCGACGATGGGGTTCGTCGGGAGCAGTTGCAATGGACGTCCGTCGGTGTGGGACGGCGGCTGCGGGTGGTGCTCGATGCCTACGACGCGTCGGTGACGGATCGGGCGACGTTCATCGATCGTCTCGACCGGTCGATCGTGTTGGCGGAGCGGTTCGTGCGGACGCGGGTGGAGCGGGGCGAACCGAGCTTCGCGGCGATGTGGGAGTCGTTCGGCGGCGAGCAGCGCTTCACCCGCCGACGTCACTGGTTCGACGCGTGCAGGGAGGAGTTGCGGGACGCAGTGGTTGGCAGCTGATGCCGACCTTCGCCGGACACGAGCGACGGAAGCTACGAACTGCGTCGGCGATCGATCTCGTTCTGCAAACGACGAAGGGCGGGCACGGCGATCCGATCTTTCGGACGGTCGGCCGCCTCCTTCGATCGGATGATGTCGGCCAGCGAGGCAACCGTGGTCGTGGTACCGATCACGTCGATGACGACCGCGCTTCGACGCAGATCGGTGTAGCCCTTTGTTCCGGCGGGGATGAGCGCAATGTCGAGATCGCCGAAGTCGGTCGTGAGGTTCCACGTGTCCGCCTTGGCCAGCGACGTGGCGTCGTGCGCGAAGGGCAGTCCGTGAGGCACTGCGTCGGACCGGATGCCTGCGTGCAGAGCGCGTAACGCATCCGAGAGCCGGGAAAGGTTCGCCGTTCCTCTGGCGGGCGTGATGTCGAGATCGGTGGTGACCATGTCCGATCCGTGAATGGCTGCAGCGAGGCCGCCGATGAGGACGTAGTCGACGCCGTGCTCGGCGAGCACCGCGAGAATCTGCTCCGGTCGGAACTCGGTCATCGACGTTTCGCCGTGACCCGTCCCGTTGCTGCCATCGCATCGCGACCGGCCAATACAAAGCGCGCTGATGAAACGGCCCGCCGCCAACGCTCGTCGATGGAGAGATCGAGACTGCCCCGGATCGTCGCCAGCTCGACCCGATCGGGCTCGACAATCGACACGTCGAGGGTGAGGCCGCAGGCACGAACGATCTCGTCGACGCGGTCCCACGACGGACTGTTCTCGCCACGCTCCAACCGGGCGATCGCCGACTGGGTGGTGCCGACACGATGGGCAACCTCAGCCTGCGTAAGGCCAGCCCGCCGCCGAGCGGTCGTTAGCACATCGTTCGCTCGCATTCTGATAGTATAGCAGATTCGTACTAGTCTGGGGAGGCGTACCTCCCTGACGACGAGGTGGGCAACGGCCCGGGAGCCGCGTGTGGAGTGATGCGTTCGGCGAGCCGTGCGTCGCCTTGGTTGTTCGTTCGGTCGCCCCGGGAGCGACCCAGGTACCAAGAATCCCGCAGACCCTCACGTGCGCGCCGCGGCACCCTGCCACCAGCGGGCCGTGATCGTGACGGCGAGCCATGCGCCGATTGCTCCGCCAACCGTGCCGGCGGCGAGGTCGCCCAAGGTGTCGGCGTAGGTGAGGTGCAGGTTGCCGCCGACCCCGGCCCGCATGATGTTGTACTCGGCGATCTCCCAGGCGATCGCCGCGATGGCGCCGATGCCGGTACCGGCGATCCACACGAGACCCCGTTGACGTCGACGGTTCTCGTTGCCGTAGAGCGACATCGTGATGCCCCACACGAGGACGAACCAGTTGAGGAAGTGCAGCACGTCGTCGAAGCTCGACCAGCTGTCGAAGAGCCCGAAGGCGTTACCGAGAGTGTCGAGGAGGAACGGCACGGTGAGGCCGATGTCGAGCCCGGGATCCCACCTCCGTCCCCGCGACCACAGCAGCGGGACGACCAGTGCCGGGATCACGTACACCGGCAGCCGGTAGCCCATACCCTTGCCCTCGAACCCACCGACCTGAGGGAACACGGCGCCGACGACCATCAGGGAAACGAGCAGGAGCTTCGCTCCGACGAGGAGCGCGAACGTTCGTTGAAGTGGGAGTGGTTCACGCGTCATCGTGCGATCCCGCTGTGGAGATGGCGCGTGACGTCCTGGCCCAGGACGAGAGCGTTCATTCCGACGAGCATGCCAGGGGAGTCGATACTGACTGGGTCATCCGTTTCTTCACTACGCTCGATCCGGGGCCGAATGCAGGGCGGAACTACCAGGCAAAGGGAATCACGTGCATCTGTATCGGGGATCGACGACGGGGTTCATCGAAGATGTTCGTGGCAACCTGATTGGCGGGAAGTTGCAGGACGGTTTCCGGGAGCACTTCGGCTACTCGCCGCCTGACGGTGAAGTCCGTGCGTGGCAGAACTCGCTTCGTGCGATCGCGATGACTATCGAAGGGGCTGATCTCCACGACAACGGCATCGCCGTCGAGTACCGGCTGCCGCTGACCTCGAAGCGGCTCGACTGCATGATCACCGGCGAAGCACACGACGGTCAGGCTGCCGCGGTGATCGTCGAACTCAAGCAATGGGAAGCAGTTGAAGCTTCGCCGATCGATGATTGCGTGTCGACCTTCCTTGCGAAGGGGATGCGGGACGTGCTTCATCCGTCGGCTCAGGTAGGTGGCTACACCCGCTATTTGCTCGACGCGCACTCGGCATTCACCGAGACGGCGATTGATCACTTCAGGGATGCAGCTATCTCCACAATCTCCGGCGCGAGAACGCAGGTCCGATCTTCGAGGAGCGTTTCGCGTCCCTGTCCGTCGATACCCAGCATTCGTTGATGGGGACAGCGGAGGTCTCCAGAGCCAACTCATTGCATCTCTTGGTAGCGGGAATGGCGGCCCAATTCTGGAGCGGATTCTCGAAGGGCGCTATCGGCCGGCGAAGCAACTTCTGAAAGAGACCGCACGTGTCATCCGCGGCGAGCCGGCATGCGTGCTCCTCGACGAACAGCAGGTCGTGATGAGTGAGGTGCTCACGAAGATCAGAACGTTCCACATGGGAGCGGATCGCACCGTGATCGTTGTTCGCGGCGGACCGGGGACCGGTAGGTCGGCGATCGCAGTAAACCTGCTCGCTGAACTCTCGTCGCAAGGCTTTGTCGCTCAGCACGCCACTGGTTCGAAGGCGTTCACCGAGAACCTTCGAAAGACGGTCGGTCCGCGAGCTTCTGCACAGTTCAGCTACTTCAACAACTTCGGGAGGATCGAAGAGCAGTCCATCGACGTGCTCATCTGTGACGAGGCCCACCGCATTCGCGAGAACAGCGGAACTCGATTCACCCCGAAAGCAGATCGGACCGATCGGCTGCAGATTCATGAGCTGATTTCGGCGGCCAAGATCTCGGTCTTCTTCATCGATGACCGCCAGGTCGTCCGTCCCGTGGAGATCGGGAGTACCGACCTGATCCGATCAGTCGCCCTCTCCCTCGGCGCTCGCGTGGTCGAGCGGGAGCTCGAAGCTCAGTTTCGGTGCGGAGGATCCGACGCTTACCTCCGGTGGGTGAACAACACCCTGGGTTTGGAGCGAGCGGAGCCGGCTCTCTGGGAGGGCGCCGACGGTTTCTCGATTGAGATTGTCGATGACGTGTACGACCTTGACGCGTCGGCGTGATCTGGGGTCGAGACCTCGTCTATCGCTCACGCATTGGATGGATCGGCCAACCCGAACACTCCAAGGACCCCGTGGTCCGAAAGGGAGCGAAGGCTGACCTCGATCAGTTCACGAGGCTTCTCAAGAACTCCTACCGCGTATTGCTGAGCCGGGGGATGAACTCGTGCTCGATCTACGTGCAAGACGACGAGACTCGCAACTTTCTGCTCTCCCGGATGAGGCTGTCGACGTGAGCGTCGATCCAAGCATCACTGAGCTGAAGGAACGACTCCGTGAATTCGCCGCGGCGCGGGATTGGGAGCGGTTCCACAATCGCAAGGACCTGGCCGTCTCGGTCGCGATCGAAGCGGCCGAGTTGCTGGAGGTGTTCCAGTGGAAGTCGGCGGAGGAGGTCGAAGATCATCTGCAGAGCAGTGTCGGGCGAGCCGCACTCGAGGACGAACTCGCCGACGTGTTCATCTATCTGCTTCGCCTCGCCGACGTCGCCGGGGTCGATCTGGCGGCAGCGACCAACGACAAGATCTCCCGGAACGAGGCGCGATTTCCGGCCGGGGCGGGACAACCTGACGAGCCGACTACGAGATGCGAGTGAATGCGTCCCTGACGCGGGTCGGCCTCACGCATCACCGCCGCCGTGCCACCTCTGCTATCAACCGAGATCGGCGAAGTACTGGTTCAACCTCGGGCCGAAGCGCACGCCGACCTCCGGCTCGGCGCCCTCGGGGGCCTTGTCCACCAAGCGGATCAACTCGGCGTTCTCCCCGAACGTCCCGAGCCCGCCCGCCGGGACGAACCAGGCGAACGGATGGATCGGCGACGCGTTGTCATAGCGGGTGAGGCTCTCGTGCAGCATGCCGACGACCGCATTGAGTCCGCAGTCGTCGGGCGTGACCGGCGCGGCGAGCGCCTCGTGGCGGTTGGGCACGGCCACGACGTAGCCGTCGGCCCGGGGGAGTCGGTCGATGATTGCCAGCACGCCGGCGTGGGCGAACATCGAATCGCCCGACTCCATGTAGAGGCCACGGCGCTCGCAGAACAACCCGCGCTCGTCGGCCAGAGTGTTGGCGCGGGCGAGCGTGAACGCCTCGTCGACCTCGATGCCCCACTGCTCCAGGTGTTCGTCGATCACACCCTGCCCGGCGCCAGGACGGCGGAGGTAGAGACACCACTCGCTGTCGGGCATGGCGGAACGTCGAACGATGAGATCTGTCAGCGCGCGTAGCGAGTCATATGTGCGCGTATCTGCTGGCTGCGTCGAGCGATAGAGGCGGAGCCGCAGGCTTCGACGCACCACGTCGGGACTGATCGCACTCGGATCGTCGATGTCGCTCATCACCGCAATCGTGTCGACGAAGGCGGTGACCGCCGAGGGCCACGCCGACCGGCTGTACAGCGCGCACTCGGCGGCGAGGTTCCCCAGGAACATCTCCCGGCCGAGCTGGTCGACGAGCAGAGGAGCGGTGCCCGTGAACACCAGGCGTCGGGCGATCAAGCGCCCCTCGACGAGGCGCAGGAAGTGCTTGGCGTCGGACTTGGTGAGCCGAGGAGCCCACGTGGACGGAGTTCCGGGTCGAATGGTCATGTCCGTCAGTGGACGGCATCGTGATGACCGTCGTCCACTGTGTCGAGTGATTGTGACGACTTCGGTGCGTTCGATCGCCGGAGCCACGTGGATCGCCCTGCTTGCCAGGTCTGCGGCGCCGCACCGGACCATCGATCAGCGTGGCGGGAATCTCAGTACTCCTCGTCCCCGAAGCGTTCGTGGGCTCTCCCGAAGACAGTCGAGGCGACCCGAACACTGCGCCTCACGCAGGCAGGAGCCCGTGTCGAACAGCGACCTCGCGTTCGAGGCGGGATCGAGTTGGTGTGCTGACCTGAGGGGCCCCCAGGAGTGCGGCCTCGTAGGGAATCGTCTCGTTCAGTTCGACCAGCCGCCAGCCCGGCTCCTCATGCGAGAGGTCGCTCACCTCCAGCGCCGTCATCGCGTGCAGCTCATCCAAGCGCTGGTGATCGTTGCGAGCTCCTCTGCGTCGAAGACGGAGAGGTCCGCGCTGCGCAACGGATGTAGCCGATGTGTGGCTTGCTCGAGTACATCATCGCGACGAATCTCGGCCGACCCCGAGCGCACCAGGGCGTCGCGAACCGGGCGGAGGCGGAGCGGAGCGGGCCCGTGCGCCAGTTTTTGAAACTCCGCCCCCGATATGGGCTTTCCGGTGCGTCGGACGTGGGTGAACTCGGCGAAGAACAGCACCTTGTTCAACTTGGTGGCGCCTCCGAAACGGTCATCGCTCAGCTTCTCGGCGACGTAGAGCACCAACTCGGTGAACTTCTGCTCGTCGTAGGTCACTTCCATGCGATCCATCATCGCAGGGCGTTGTGACAGTTTTGCGTCGGGCCCGCTTGTCCAGTTGAGCAGCCCCAGCCGCTTGCCGGTACCTTGCCGCGACCTGATTGCACGCGCATGCCCGTTGTCGTGACGCGCTTACGTCCAGGGGTTGAGGACAGCGGTGCCCGCGAAGCGCTCGAAGTCCGCGGCATTGCGGGTCACCACCGTCATGGCGTGAACCTGCGCGGTGGCTCCGATGAAGGCGTCGCGATACGGGGCAGGGTCCGGGACGTGGAAGGTCGCCGATCGCGTGGCGACCTCATGATCAACCGGCAGTATCCGTCCTCCGAACGCGGGGACCACGGTTTCGTTAAGCCACGCACGGAGAACCCGGCCCTTCGCCAGATCGGTCCGCTCCGCGAGCAGGACGCCGAGTTCGAGCTCGTGCAACGAGATGACGGAGAGGAACATTGCGGCCGAAGGAACCGCCGCCGCCCACCTCACGAAACCTTCGTTGGCTCGTCCCGCCGGAAGCTTGCGCAGTTCCGAGACGACGTTCGTATCAAGCAGGTACATCAGTCGAGCTCGGCGCCCGACGCGATTGTGCGATCCGGTGCGGGATCGAACTCGATTTCGGCGGCCTCGATTGTCCCGGAAAGCGCTTCGGCGATGGTCGTGGACCGACCGGAGAGCTTCAGCCAGTCTGCGTAGGTGACGAGCACGAGCGAGGGCCGTCCGCGGTCGGTGACGAAGACGGGCCCTTCGGCCGCGGCACGTTTGGCCCGACCCCGGTCCTGGTTGAACTCTCGACTGGTCAGCGTGGTGATCGCCACAGCAGTGTCTCCTCACATTTGTAGTAACAATACTACAAAACGGCGCCCGTGCGCGCTTTTCGACGTGGGCATCATGATGCAACGATGCTAAGGTGCAAGTGTGCGAACTACGATTGATCTTCCGCCTGACCTTCACGACCTTGCGCGTCAGCTGGCCCACGACCGGAGAAGGTCGATGAGCGATGTCATCGCCGACCTCATTCGGCTCGGCCTTGGTCGGCAGGGTTCAGAAGTCGCCGTGACGAAGCGCGGCATGCCGCAGGTTTCGATTGGCCGGTCCGTCACCGCCGAAGACGTTCGTTCGCTGGACGACGAGGCGTGACGACGTTCCTCGCTGACGGGAACGTCTTGGTCGCATTGACAATCGTTGAACACGTCCACCACGGCATCGCCCTCAATTGGTTCGAGAACGAACAACCGAACCTTGCCACCTGCCCGATCACCGAAGGAACCCTTGTCCGTTTTCTGATGCGGTCCGGGCAGACGGCGATCAACGCAATGGCGGTGCTCGAAGCAATCCGCTTTCAGGATTGGCACGTCTTCTGGCCCGACGCGCTTCCGTTCGAACGAGCTCACCTCGCCGGCGTCATCGGTCACCGGCAGGTCACCGACGCGTACCTCGTCGCGCTCGCTCGACATCATGATGCCAGCGTCGTCACGCTCGACCGTGGTCTTGTCGCACTCCACCCGAAGCACGTACACCTGCTCGGATAGCTGCCAGCCGACCCCTTCGGTGAGGCGCGCCGGTCCGAGGCCTATCGGACCCTCCACCGAGACGTGCCGGTGCCGCACATCGTCGCGTGGTGGCGTCAAGTCCGCGACTCCGTTTGTGGTGACCGATCCGTCGAGGTCCCGAAACGCCCGGGTCGGCTTACCCGGTATCGGTGCTGCAAAACACCCGTTAGGGGTTCCGTAAATCGCCCTCTAGCGAACCTGTAGAACGCCCGCTAGGGCTTGCACATCGAGATGTTCGTCGATCGACTGGTCCAACAACCAGCGACACCGTCTCTCGGCTTCGCTCCCAACCCGCCGTTCTGCTACACCTGAGCCGAGACACGACCAGGGGAGTGCACGCGCATGGCGTCGTATCCGAAGCACATCAACCACGAACTCTCAGCCATGACCTGCCCGGTCGCTCTGGGCGATGTCGACCTGTTCGGCAAGGGTGCGCAGGAGCACTGGTACGAGGCGTACGAGATCCTGCACCGCGAGGCGCCCGTGCTGCGCATCGAGGGCGGTGGCTTCAAGCCCGGGACGGATGCGTTCGTGCTCACCAAGCACGCCGACGTGACCCGCGTGGTGAAGGATCCCGAGCGGTTCCCGCCGCTGTCGCAGGTGCGCGTCGGTGGTTACGCCGAGCAGGGCATGACCGCCGAGGATGCGTACACGACGTATCGCAGTCTGATGCAGGCGTCGATGGTGTCGCTTCGCCCGACGCAGGAGCTCTACATCCGTCACCGCAAGGAGCTCACCGACCCGTGGGTCGGCACGGGTGCGCTACGTCACCGGGAGATGATTGCGAAGCACGCGAACGATCTGCTCGACGAGTGGATCGACAACGACAACGGCGACGGAGCGGGCCAGGTCGAGTTCGTCAGCCGCTTCGCCCGTCCGCTGCCCCAGCGTGTGATGGCCACCGTGCTCGGCTTTCCCATGGCCGACATACCGCTGCTCGCCGAGTGGGGCGACGCGGTCGTCACACCGTTCGTTCACGGCACCGGGCTCAAGCATGAGATGACGCCCGAGCAGACAGCGGAGATGCTGCGTCGTCTCGAAGGCTTCCAGGACTACATCTACGAGCACGTGCGGGCCAAGCGGGCGGACCCGCACGACGACATGGTGAGCTTCCTGTGCGACGTCCACTACGAGGCGCTCGACCGCAAGCTCACCGACCTGGAGATCGCCGGGATCGTCCACGCCATGATCCTCGGGGGACTGGAGACGACCCAGTACGCCCTCGAGGAGCAGGCCCAGCTGATGTGCGAGAACCCTGCCGTGTTCGCGCAGTTGCGTCACGACCGGGGCAAGGTGCGTTCGTTCACCGAGGAGGGGATGCGGATGCGCTCGCCCACGCATGGGCTGTCGACCCGCACGAACGCTCACGACGAGGTCTTCCAGGGTGTCGAGGTGCCGGCGGGTTCGTTGCTGCACTTACGATTCGCCGCGGCCAACGTCGATGCCGAAGAGTTCGCCTGCCCGTTCGACCTCGACCTCGACCGGGAGGGGCTCACCCGCCACGTGACGTTCTCGACGGGACCTCGGGTGTGTCCGGGCGCCAACCTGTCGCGGGTGGAGCAGCAGATCGCGTGGGGTGTGCTGCTCGACCGGCTCGAGTCGTTGGAGTACGGCGAGGGCAACACGTGGATGCACCAGCCCGGGATCATGCTCGGCACGCTCAAGCTGAACCTCCGCTTCACCAAGGCGCACACGCCGCTCTCGCTCGGGACCGGTCGGGGGAGCAGCATCGCCTGAGGGAGCGGGGCCCGCCGGCCGCGGCAGCAGCAGCAGTGGTGAGTGAGCATCTGATGCGCTAGCATCACCCCCATGAGAACGACGCTGAGTCTCGACGACGATGTGCTCGCCGCGGCGAGGGAGCTCGCCGATCATCAAGGCGTGTCGATCGGTGCGGTGATCTCGGATCTGTCCCGTCGTGGGCTTGAGGCGGCGCGGCTCGGTTCGACACGAACTGGCCGAGTGCCGACTTTCGCCCCTCGGCCGGGCGCCCGACCGATCACCATGGAGAGCGTGCGACGAGCGCTCGACGACGAGTGATCGTTCTTCCCGACGTCAACGTGCTCATCGCGGTCGCGTGGCCGGAGCACACACTCCACACGACAGCGCTCGAATGGTTCGATGCGCATGCCGACGAGGGGTGGGCCACGTGCGCGATCACGGAGTCGGGTTTCATGCGGATTTCGGCAAATGCGAACGTGGTGCAGACGCCCGTGAGGCCGAGTGAATCAGCCGCTCTCCTCCTCGAGTTGCGCGGCGTCGGGGCCCACCGATTCTGGAATGACGTGGAGGAGCCGAGCACTTCGCCGCTCTTTGCGCGTGAGCGGCTGATCGGCCACCGGCAGGTCACCGACGCGCACCTTCTGTGCATCAGTCGACAGAATCAGGGCTCGTTGGCGACCTTCGATCGCGGCGTGCAAGTTCTCGCCAGGGGCCTGGCCGACGCCGACGTCACGCTGATCGAGAGCGGCGACCGCGGTCGTTCGACGAGTTGACGGGTACAGGTTCGCCGCACCGTCGTCACCGTTGAAACCAAAGCAACCCCGACGGTGGTCCGATCGCTGAGGCAGCGAAAGGACCATCGTCGAGGGCATCAATGGGTTACGCGCCGTAACCGGAGAACGGCTCGGCCAGGTACGGGAACACCGTTCCGAGCGGCTTGTCGTTCGCGTTCACACCGTCGCCGAGCGCATTGTTCGGGAAGATGTTGAAGCTTGGGGAGAAGGCCGTAGCTCCGGCAATGACCTGGAACGCCACGTCGATCACGTCGTCGGTGAGCAAGCGCCCGTTCGGGAATCCGCTTGCCGTCGTCGTGTTGAGGCGCAGCATCTCCGCCGGCTTCACGTTGGCCGGCTTGTTCACACCCGGGATACCCGTCAGGAAGATGGTCGCAAGATCCTCGCGACCACCCAGGCCAAGTCCGGCCGAAACCGTCGTCGGCACGTTCACTCCCGGATACAGGAACGGGATCAGCTTGCCGAGCTCGGGCTCGAGAACGCTCTTGGCGAACTGGGCGTCCTTGCTCGGGGGAGAGCTGTTGAACAGATCCTTCTGTCCGATCGGAATGATCGCTTCGTTCACGAGCGGCTGTCCGAGGCGGGCGATCTGCTGCCACTTGCCGTCGTCGCCTTTGCCCCGCTCGTTCTCGCTGCGACGTGATGTGGTGGCCCATACGCCGATGACGGGATCGCCGGCGGTGAGTCGACTCGTCGGAATCTGCAGCGCAATGGTGTGGACGTTGAACCCGGCCAGGTAATCGCGGCCGGTCGCTGCGGGGAACGGAATGACGTGCGCCGCGTTGAACGGGCGAAGTCCACCGAGGTCGAAGATCGACCCGAGGTCAGCAAAGAACGCGTCGTCACGGGGGCCGGCGAAGGTCGTGATCCCGTTCGACGCGGGGCGGACGGCGGCGAGCGAAAGGGACTCGTAGTTCGGCATCGAGCGCGGACCGACGTTCGCCGGTGCGACCGGAACGTCTGATGCGAGCATCGTTCGCCGACCGTTGCGAATCTCGCGCAGCGTGTAGGTCTGACGCACGTTGAGATCGGCATCGTCGAGCGATTCGACCTGTCCGGTGTTGTAGAGGAACGAGTTCGGATTCGTGTTCGTCGTCTTGAAGCGCAACTGATAGGTGACGTCTTCAACGGCGTCGCCGTTGTTGTCGACCTTCAGTTCGTAGAGCACATCGTCACCGAACTTGTGGAAGTTCGGCCCGCCGCCCGGGAGTTCGAACGGGTTCACGTTCATGATGAGCGTCGTCGTGTCGGGTCGATCCGGACTCACGAATGCGTACACATCCGTGATGTCGGCGACCGGATCTTCGGTGATGCCGGGAGCTTCGCGGTGACTCGAAGCCATGATCGGGCCTGTCGATGCGACGGCCATGACGGCCGCCAGCCCTGCGGTAAGCAACGCAGTTCTGCGTCGATTCGTGTTCATTGGGTTTCCTCTCAATGCATGTTTGGGGGGACAGCGATGAAGAATGGATTCATCGCCTGGTGTTGTCGGAGCGCGAGACATCACGCTCCGACTCGCCCGTGAAGGACGGGAGACAGGGACTTCGGATCGTCGGCCCAAGGCCTACGAGGAGGGAACCTCAAAAAGGCGTTTCCGGACGATCGAGACCAACGACGACCCAGCGGTCGCCGATCGGCGCCACGACAACTCGCATATCGATAGGTGCGCGTAGGGTCACGACGCGACCCCAGCGCAGCACGTCGCCGCCGAACGCATCGATGAACAGTCCCGGATCGTCGAGTTCCTCCAGCGTTGCCACGTCGCCAACAGACACCGCGCCCTTGGCCCCGCACAATGCCGGAGCAAAGCCCGCCACGCCAGTTAGCCCCGTTGCTTGTTCAAGGTCGGCCACCGGCCGGCACGCTTGGCGCGCCTGGGCCCAGCGCAGCACGTCACCGGTAGCACGAGCGTCGCTGAGTGTCGGCTCGGCAGAAGCGATGCGATTTCTCCAGTCGATGTGCCAGACACCGGATTCTTCGACTGCCGACAGCGTGACGGTGGAGTCGGCGGTGATGAGGCCGAGCGCATCGTCGAGCTCCGGCGTTCTCTGCACGGTCGCCACGACCTTCGACCCTGCTGTGGTGAATTGGGCATCCAACCACGGCGCGGCGCGAGCGAGGCTGGCCCCGAACTGCTCTGGTGATCCGAAGAAGTTCCGGTCTTTCTTGGCCAGCAGCGGAAACGCCGTGACCGCGTCGCCTTCGACAATTGCGTCGAGAAACACCTGTGCCGAACCGGTCACTGAAGTCGGGAGTGGTGCCGCGTCACGCGCGTTGAGCGAGTCCGTGCTCGCTCCCGTCAGGACGTTGGCGACATCCGCAGCGTCCGCCGCTTCAGGCTCTCTGCTCGGGAGCGTGAAGCTGAGGCTTTTCGACGGCTGCCCGCCGTAGCTCGGTTTGTCGCTTCCACGGTTGACAACCCACGCGGTCGAACCGATCGCCAGCAGCCCGACCGCTGCTGCGCCATGTCGCCAACCGAAACGTCGAAATCGTCGAGCACTCATGCCTACTGGTTCGCCGCTGAATGCCCGTTGGATTGCATTTCGCTCGAAATTCGCAGGAAGTGCGAAACTCACGCGTTGTCAACCAGCCACCTGACGAAGACTCAACCCACATCACCGGGTATGCAGTCGCACGGACGGAACCTGGCATGGCAGTCTCTGAGAGACCGACAGACTGAAGGTATCGAGTGCAAGGTCATTCCGCTTCCGAGACCGACCCGGCCGACGATGCCTCGGCGGTGTTCGATCTCGATCGAGTCATCCCCTGGCTCCGTGCTCATGTCGAATGGCTGACCGAGCCATTGCGGTGGGAGAAGCTCGAGGGCGGGCACTCGAACTTCACGTTCAGAGTTCGCGATGGCAACGGTGCGACGATCGTGCTGCGCCGTCCTCCGCTGGGCGAGTTACTCCCAAGCGCTCATGACATGGCTCGTGAATTCACCATCATGAAGGCGCTATGGACAACAGGAGTGCCGGTCCCCGAGCCGCTTGCATTGTGCGAAGACACCTCGGTCACCGGAGCGGTGTTCTACGCAATGCGCTCCGTTCAGGGAGTGTCGCTCTACAACGCGGAGCAGGCCCTCGCGACGGTCCCGCAGGATCGGCGACGCGCGCACGGCTTCCAGTTCATCGACGTGCTCGCCGATCTGCACGCGATCGACCCGACCGAAGTCGGGCTGGGGCGACTTGGTCGTCCCGATGGCTACATCGAGCGGCAGCTCCGGCGGTGGAAGGCGTCGTGGGACGCGTCGATGACCTGCGAGCGTCCCGACGTAGAGCGACTCCACGACTTCCTGGCCGACAACGTCCCGCCCCAGGGTCCGGCCCGAATCGCGCACGGCGACTACGGCCTGCACAACGTGCTCTCCACAACCGAGGGACGGGTCGCCGCGGTGATCGACTGGGAGGTCGCGACGCTTGGCGACCCGCTTGCCGATCTCGCGTACTCGATCAATCTCTGGGGCAAGCGCGGCGAGCAGAGTCGCCGGGGCCCGAAGCCGTCGCTCGTCCCCGGCTATCCGACCGATGGCGAGTTGCTCGAACGGTACGCGACCCGTACGGGTGTCGATCTTCGTGACTTGGACTTCTATGTCGCCTTCAATTACTGGAAGTCCGTCTGCATCGTCGACGGTGTGCTCGCGCGCTACGCCAACGGCGGTAAGAGCTCGGTCGGCGTCGACATGGACGGGCTTCGTTACGGACGGGACGAATCGCTGGAAAAGGCAATCGACGTCGGTAGCAGCATCGGATACCGCCGGGCGTGAACGTTCCGGCGCGCACGTCTGGTGCGATGGCTCGCCGACATCCGAAGGGATGGCAAGGTCGCGGGCTCGAGCATCGCTCGAGAAGCTACGGTGTCCTCGTCGAGCCGCCGCTCAGGTGGTTGATCGGAGGTTGACGTGACCATTGACGTGACCGACTGGCGCAGCCTTCCGGCGGAGCGATGGGATCAGCCCGACGTGCCGCCTCACCCGTTGGACGGGACGCGGTACACCGACCCGAGCTTCGCCGCAGCCGAGTGGGACGCCATCTTCACCAAGACGTGGCAGCTCCTCGGACGCGAGGCAGAGATCCCGAACCCAGGCGACGTGCAGATGGAAGAGCTCGGTCCCGAGTCCTTCCTGATGGTGCGGCAGGACGACGGCACGATCATGAACGGTCGTGCCATCGGCAACTCATTTGCGTCACTCCAGGCAGGCGGTTCTTTCGCGCCAGACTGGACCGGCTCGGCGG
>JANOJN010000278.1:0-2398 GCA_031418775.1 Acidimicrobiia bacterium | reverse complement strand
CTCAGCCGAGTGTTTCGTTACACCGCACCGGCCCGGTCCACGCGTCCAGCGGCCCGCCCGACATTCCGACACCGGGTCGGGGCCCCATCACCGTGGGCCAGCTGGCTGTCTTGGGCCAGCTGACTTCGGTTTTCCCGGTCTTTGCCGGCCCCAGATCGTGAGCTGGCCCACGACGTTTGGCGTGGCCCACAACCTCTGGCGGGGCCTATTGCTCCGTGATGGTGACCTTGGTGATCGTGACCGGCTTGGTCGGTGGTCCGTCGCCCGACGGTGACAGGGCGTCGATCTTCTTGATGACGTCTTCCCCCTTGCCCGCCTGCAGTTGGCCGAAGTAGGAGTAGATCGGAGGGAGCGATGCGCCGTTCGGACCGGAGATCACGAAGAACTGGCTCCCGTTGGTGTTCGGACCCGAGTTCGCCATGGCGAGCGAACCGATCTTGTACTCCCCCGCCTTGGGCAGTTCATCGGCGAATGCGTACCCGGGGCCGCCGGAACCGTTGCCCTTCGGATCGCCACCCTGAAGGACGAAGTCCTTTACGACTCGGTGGAAGTTGAGCCCGTCGAAGTACTTCTGGCGAGCCAGGAAGACGAAGCTGTTCACCGTACGCGGCGCCCGATCCGCAAGGAGGTCGAAGGTCATGGTGCCCTCCGACGTCTCCATCGTGGCCACGTAGGTCTTCGTCGCATCTATGCACAAGGGGGGTTCGGCCTTGAACTCACGCTTCTGGGGGGCCGAACCGTCCGCCGCAGGGCAGTCCTTCGGGTCTTTCGGGGGGACCATGGCGATCGTGGTCGTCGGAGCCAGCGTCGTGGGCGCATCGGTGGCGGCGCTGGCGTAGCCGATCGAGGTGTCCTCGATGATGGTTGCGGGAGTGGCCACGTCCTTCTCGGAGCACGCAGCGAGAGCGAGTCCGGCGAGCACCAGGGTGCCGAGGAGGATCGAACGGTTGGAAGTAGCGCGAATCACGAGCGACAACGGTAGTCCCGCCACGTGAGAATTCCCTGGCACCCTGGCGGCACGCCTGCGTCTTCGTGGTCAGGAGACGACGAAGTTGACCAACCGACCGGGGATCACCACGGCCTTGCGAACCGTCTTGCCGTCGAGGTACGCGGCGACCTTCTCATCGGCGAGGGCCAGCGCTTCGAGCGACGGACCGTCGGTACCGGTGGCGACGGTGAGGACCGACCGGACCTTGCCGTTCACCTGCACCGGCACGTCGACGGTGTCGGCCACGAGATAGGCGGGATCCGTCACCGGGAACGGGGCCCGGATGAGCGATCCCGGATGGCCGAGGCGCGACCACAGCTCCTCGGCCAGGTGCGGGGCATACGGAGCGAGCATGAGGACGAGCGGTTCGGCCAGCGCACGAGGGGCACCGTTCGGATACGTCGAGGTGAGGTGGTTCGTGAGCTCGGTGATACGGGCGATCGGGGTGTTCACCCGCAGGTCGTCCATCGCCGATCGCACCGCCTCGATCGTCTTGTGCAGGATGACCTGATCGCCGTTGGTCGGCGTCTGGTCTGTCACCCGAGCGGCGCCAGAGTCCTCATCGACGACGACGCGCCAGATGCGCTGCAGGAGCCGGTGCGCTCCCGAAACCGCGCGGGTGTCCCACGGCTTGGATTGCTCCAACGGTCCCATCGACATCTCATAGAGCCGCAGTGTGTCGGCGCCGTAGGACTCGCACATGTCGTCTGGCGACACCATGTTCTTCAGGCTCTTTCCGATCTTCCCGTATTCGCGGTTGACCTTTTCCCCGTGGAAGAAGAACTCGCCATTGCGTTCTTCGACCTCGCTCGCCTCCACGTAGATGCCTCGCGCGTCGGTGTAGGCGTAGGCCTGGATGTAACCCTGGTTGAACAAACGGGCGAACGGCTCGGGAGTGCCGACGACGCCGAGGTCGAAGAGGACCTTATGCCAGAACCGGCTGTAGAGCAGATGGAGCACAGCGTGCTCGACGCCGCCGACGTAGAGATCGACGCCGCGATCCCCCATCCAGTAGCGCTCGTTCTCCTCCACCGTGATGGCCTCGACCAGGGTTGGATCGATGTAGCGCAAGTAGTACGTGCACGAACCAGCCCACTGCGGCATCACGTTGGTCTCGCGCACATATGTGCGCATACCTCTTCCGTCGCCGAGGTCGAGCGTGGCGTTCTTCCAATCGACCAGACGGTCGAGCGGACGTTCCGGCTCGCTCTGCGAATCATCGGGCTCGAAGCTGCGCGGGGCGAACTGATCCGTGTCGGGCAGGTCGACCGGCAGCATCGACTCCGGAACTCCGATCGGACCGATCTCGTCATGGACGATCGGGAACGGCTCACCCCAGTAGCGCTGCCGGCTGAAGAGCCAATCACGCAGCTTCGTCTGCACGGTGCCGTGCCCTCGGCCGTTCGCTTC
>JANOJN010000277.1:0-10329 GCA_031418775.1 Acidimicrobiia bacterium | reverse complement strand
GGGCAGCCCGACGCGTCGATCCGCTCGGCGAGTCGTTGGTCCTGGTGGGTGACACCCTCGCGGGCATCGATCACCAGCACGGCGGCGTCGGCCTCGTCGATCGCCTGCAGCGCCCGCACGAGGGAGAAGTACTCGGTTCCGTCATCGATCTTGCTGCGGCGGCGCATGCCGGCGGTGTCGATGAAGCAGATTTGTCCTTCCGCCGTCTCGATGACGGTGTCGACGGTGTCACGGGTGGTGCCCGCCATGTCGTGGACGATCGAGCGTTCGTCACCAATGAGGCGGTTGAACAGCGTCGACTTTCCGACGTTCGGCCGTCCGGCGATGACGACCTTGGGCGTCGCTCCCCCGCCGACGCCGATCGTGTCGAACGTCGCCTCGTCCGAGGCGCGTTCGTGGTCGAACGGGGCGTTCTCGTCCTCGACGACCGGCGCCACCTGACGCTTGGCGTCGGGAAGCTGGTCGAGCACCGCGTCGAGCACGTCGCCGGAACCGTTGCCGTGCAACGCGCTGACCGGCCACGGATCGCCGAGACCGAGGCGCGTGAACTGCCAGATGTCGGGCATCCGGGTCTCGCCGTCGACCTTGTTGACGATGAGGAACACCGACCCCTTCGGCCTGCTCCGACGCAGAAGATCAGCGACCCGCTCGTCCTCCTCGGTCAACCCGACGGCCACGTCGACCACCATCAGGCACACGTCGGCATCGGCAATCGCCTTCTCGGCCGCTTCGCTGACCTTGTCGTCGAGGTCCGAGCCCGACGCCAGCCAGCCGCCGGTGTCGGCCACGATGAAGGGCACGCCGTTCCATTCGGCCTCTACGTCCTTGCGGTCGCGAGTGACACCCGGCTTCTCCTCGACGATTGCTTCCCGGCGGCCGACGAAGCGGTTCAGCAGGGTCGACTTCCCCACGTTGGGACGGCCGCAGATCACCACGACCGGCAACCCCCGGGGATTGCTCGGCGAAATGCGCGCCAGCGCGGCGGCCTTCGATCGACGTTCGGTCTGTTCACTCATACAAGTCCCTGTTTTCTCATCACCGAGAGCGGTGCCTTCATCTGCGCGCGGACGAATCCGGACTCGGCAGTGTTCACGATCGAGCTCCGACCTTCAGGGCCTCGCGAAGCGCAATGCCGTTGGTGGGGACGATCTCGACGGGTCGTGGGAGGTCCTCCGGACGGGTGCCGTCGAGGAACATGCCCTTCGACAGGCAGACGTCGGGGAGCAGGTAGCGGTGCCCGGTCGGCTCGGCGGCGAGCACCCGGGCGAGGTCGCTGCCGACCATCAATCCGGCCACGGCGGTGTTGCCGCCGAAGAACTCGTTCACGACCGGCACGACGCGGACGTCATCGCGTCCGAGCTCCGCGAGAACCGGCGGCAGCAGGCCGTTCAGCACTTTGGCTCCGTACTCGCCGGTCAGGATCGCGACCGGCGCATTGCGCCTCGGTGCGAACACGATGCCGCCCTGGTCTCCGCCGACCGTGCGGGGAGCGCGGTAGCCCTCCGCCGGAGCGCCTTCGACCCAGGCGAAGAACCCCGACGCCACGTCGGTCGGCGCGTCGGTGAGACCGAGCACCTCCCGCTCGAGCGCACGGGTCATCCCGATGCCGTTCTCGTGCTGGCAGAAGTCTTCGTAGGTCTCGCTCGCCGGGAACTCGACGCCGGCCATGAGGTAGTACTCGTCAGCGGCGAAGACCATGCGACGACCGATGGCCGACAGGAAGATCTTCTGCCATCGCGCCACCATGTCGACGACCCGCCGCGCCTCCTCGACCGTATGCACACGTAGCGAAGGTTCCTTGTTGAATTTCGAGATGCCGAGCGGCACGGCATGCAGCGATGCCAGCGACGAGTACTCGTCGAGCACCCCGCACAGGGTGTCTTCGAGGACGTCGCCGTCGTTCACGCCGGGACACACCACGAGTTGGCCGTGGACCTCGACACCGTTGTCGAGCAGCGCCTTCAGCCAGCGCAGGCTCGTGGCCCCGCGGCGGTTGCGCAGCAACGACGAACGCACGTCGGGATCGGTGGCGTGGATGCTCACGTTCAGCGGCGACAACCCCTCGGTGATCACCCGTTCCAGATCGGCTTCCGTGAATCGGGTCAGGGTGGTGAAGTTCCCGTAGAGGAACGAGAGACGGAAGTCGTCGTCCTTCAGATACAGACTCGGCCGCATCCCCGGCGGCAACTGGTAGATGAAGCAGAACGAACAATGGTTGTCGCACGTGCGGAGTTGATCGAACAACGCCGATTGCACTTCGATACCCAGAGCCTCACCCTCCACTTTGGCGATCTCGACGTCGAACTCCAGGCCGCCGCGGCGAACCACCAGTGACACCTCGGCCTCGTCGACGAGCAAGCGGTACTGGATCACGTCGCGCACGGCCTGACCGTTCACCGTCACCAGTTCGTCACCGCAGACGATCCCCGCGCCCTCGGCCGCCGAGCCGGGAACCACGCTGACCACCGACGGGAGTGAGACCCCGGTTGCCGGGCGCGTCGGCTGTTCGCTTCGCTCGGCTACGTTCACCCCATCCCCCTTCGGCTGGTCTGTCCGGTGACAGAACCCATCAAGCCTACCGGTCACCCCCGTTCTTCCGGTCGGGACGCCCCCGACCGTGCCCACCGTCACGTCGCGTCGGCGGTCGTGCCTCCGTCGGACGACGGCAGTGACCCGCGTACACTGCCGACCCCGATACCCTCGAACGGGTGAACACCTCGTCCACGCCGAGCGGCGTCCCGATCGATCATGCGGAGAGCACCGGTGGCGTGGATCAGGTGCTCCTCGCCGCTCCGCGAGGGTTCTGCGCCGGCGTCGAGATGGCTATCAAGGCCCTCACCTGGCTGGTACGGACGTTCGAGCCGCCGGTCTACTGCTACCACGAGATCGTCCACAACCGTCTCGTCGTCGATCGGTTCCGCGACCTCGGAGTCGTCTTCGTCGACAGCGTCGGTGACGTTCCACCGGGCGCTCCCCTGATGCTCAGCGCGCATGGTTCTCCGCCCGAGGTCGTGGCCGCCGCCCAAGCCAACGGCGGCTTCGTCGTGAACGCCGTCTGCCCTCTGGTGACCAAAGTCCACCATGAGGCGAAGGTGCGCGCCGGAAAGGGGTTCAACATCGTCTACGTCGGCCATGAGGGCCACGACGAAGCCGTCGGCACCATGGCCGTCGCACCGCACGCCATGCACCTGGTCGAGAGCGTGGACGACGTCGCCGCGCTCGACATCGAAGGACCCGTCGCCCTGCTGGCGCAGACGACGCTCAGCCATCACGACTGGGCCGACGTGCTCGACGCCGCGACCACCCGCTTCCCGGAGATGTGGGTCCCGGGGCATTCCGACCTCTGTTACGCCACCACGAACCGACAGGACGCGCTCACCGCGATGGCTCCACGGTGCGACGCGATCGTTGTCATCGGCTCGGCGAACTCCTCGAACACTGTGGCCCTCGCCAAGGTGGCGGTAGCCGCCGGTTGCACCAGGGTGTTTCGCGTCAACAGCGCTTCGGAGCTCCCCACGGACCTCCACGGGATCGTCGGGGTCACCGCAGGTGCGTCGGCGCCCGAAGAGCTCGTGAACGAGGTGATCGCCCACCTCGCGCCGAAGAACGGCGTGGCGCTCGTACGCGTAACCGACGAGGACGAGTACTTCCCACCGCCCAAGGAACTGCGTGAGATGGTGCCGGCGATCGCTGCCGCGCTCGCGTTCGGCCTCGGAGCGCCCCCGCCAGAGCGAAGCGCGCTTACCAACGATCGCAGCACCGCAGCGAGCGACGTGCTCGCGGCGTTGCGGTAGGCGCCGACCGGCTATTCGCCGTTCCGGGTGCGTGGCGGAAGCCCCTGCTCCGACCAGTAGCGCACGATCGTCGACTGGCTCGCGGTCGCCATCAACGTGCCGTCTTCCGCCCACAGATGCACGAGTCCATGACCGAACCCATGATGGACGCCGTGCACCCGGATGTCGCAGAGCACCCAGTTCGTGGGCACGAGACGGATCACCCGCAGCGTGTTGTCCAACGAGTTCCCACCGGCCCGGGCACCGAGTGCCTGGCCGATGCCGAACGGCACGAAGTCGCCGAGGACCGCCAGTCCCGCCGCGGTGCTCGCGCCACCATCGGGAAGTCGGGCCCACATCGCCGACCGACCGTCGGGAACGGGCACGCCATCGAGCTCCTCGAGGTCCCGGCCGATGGCGATGCGCGATTCGAAAAGCTCGTTGATGGAGTTCCGGGTGCCGAAGCGATGACGCCGCTCCTTGCACTCCTCGGGAGGCGGCACGTCGGGCTTCACCGCGAATGACCCCTCTGCGTCGGTGTCGCGGCTTCCGAGCGCGCCGTTGACGGTGAGGATCTCGGTGTTCCCGCGCTTGACGACGACCCTCGCCTGCGTGGTCGCCTTGCCGTGCACGGCCAGGGTCACGTCGAGGTCGAGCATCGAGCCCACTTTGGCGAACGACAGGTACTGGCCGGTCGCCCAGATGACCGGGCGGCCCGACACGGCCTCCATGGCCTCGATGGCGGCGGCAAGGCCGGCACCTCCGAAGAGGTTGCCGGCCCACGTGCAGATCGACTGCTCGACGGGGAGAGTCCACCGGAACTCGTTGTGGGTCCGCAGCAGCCCGAGGAACGCCAGCGTTCCCGGACCCGTGGCGTCGGGTCGGTCCGGACCGACCGCTGCGGCATCGTCGTTCACTTGCGACGCAGCATCCCCATCAATTTGGAAAGCATGCCACCGGCGCCACCGCTCGAGGCGCCCTTGGATCCGCCGCCGGTGGCCATGCGGGACAGGTCGTCCATGACCGATCCGTCCTTGTTCTGATCGAGCATCGATGTGACCTTCGAAAGCGGAGACGAGCCTCCGGCCCCACCGGCATTGGTTCCACCGAGCCCGCCGCCACCGAGCAGCCCCCCGAGCATCCCGCCGAGGCCACCGCCACCACCGAGGAGGCCTCCGAGCATGCCCGAGAGACCCTGTGCCTGCACGCCGCCCGTGCCCTGGCCGGACTTGCCGAGCGCACCGAGCACCATCGGGGCAAGAGCGCCGAGCAGGCCCGCGGCCTGCCCCTTGTCGATGCCCGCCTGGGCCGCCACCTGCTCCTGTGCCGAGTCGGCATCTTCGCCGAACACGTGGCCGATGATCTTCGACCCGGTCTGGTCGCCGCCGCCGAGGAGGCCACCGATCCGGTCGCCCGCGGAATCAAGGAACGAGCCGTCGTGGTCACGGTTCACCGCGGCGGCCAACGCCTCTGCCTTTGCCGGATCTTCGGCGTTCGCCTTCAGCCTCCCGAGCAGCGCCGGGAGCGCCGCACCCACGGCTTTCTGGGCGCCAGCCTCGTCGGTGCCCAACTGGCCGGCGATCTTCGCCATCATGTCGCCGCCGAGGGCGCCGCCGAGGAGTTCTTCGAGTCCGCTCATGGGAGAGCCTTTCGTCGTGAGGACAAGGATCGTACTGCCCAGCAACCACCGTTCCCGCAGGTCAACTACCGTGTCCCCTTGGGTATCTCCCCCGGATCGTCGAGCGGTCCGCCGTCGTTCAGCGGGGCGGAGATCCGTAGACACGGGTCTGGGCCGCATCCAACAGCTCCTGCATCTCGGCCTGCAACTGCGCAGTGCACTGACGCAATCCGCTCCGACCGGTCGTCGGCGGGGGTGTGATCGGACGGCCGACGATGAGGTGCACCTTCTTCGGACGGGGGAACCTGTGCGATCGGCCCATGGCGTCGGCCGAACCGCCGATTCCCACCGGGACGATCATGACCTGCGCTCGCGCCGCCAGCCAGGCGACCCCGTCGAAGAGCTCCTCGACGACCGCCCCCTCCTTGCGGGTGCCCTCCGGGTACACCACCAGTGGTTCACCGCCTCGCAACGCGTCCAGACACAGCGCCATCGACTCCCGGTCCGCCGTCCCCCGCTGGACCTTGATGGCCCCGAGCCTCGTGAACAGCACGCCGATCGGGCGGAACTTCCACATCGACACCTTGCCCAGCAGGCGCACGCGCCGCTTCGTCAGGAACGGGACCAGGAGCGTGTCGATGTTCGACCGGTGCACCGGAGCGATGATCACCGGTCCGGTCTTCGGGATGTTCGCCAAACCTTCCCACGTGGCGCGGAAGTAGACGCGCACGATCACGAGCAGTATCGGACGAAGGGTTGCCCAAAGCCGGCGTTCGAACGGTGACGGCCGCTCCTCGTTCACGGCGACCGACCTGCCCGGAGGTGCCGTCGCGCCGCCGTCCGCATCTGCGGCGACAGCGGACGGGTTCTTCGGGGCGTGGGGGGCTGCCGCAGTGTGATCCGACCGGTGGGGCGCTCCGGTGAACCCGGCGACGGCGATGGCGGCAGCGCGTTCGACAACCTCGTCGAGCGACAGACCGGTCGAGTCGATCACCGTCGCTCCAGCGGCGACGGTGAGGGGGGCCACCTCCCTCGACGCATCGTTGTGATCGCGCCACGCGAGGTCGTCGAGCACCTCCTCATAGGTCCGCTCGGGCTGCTCGGCGTGGCGACGACGGGCACGTTCCGTCGGATCGGCCGTCAGGAACAGCTGTACCGGGGCATCAGGAAACACGACGGTGGCGATGTCACGACCCTCCAACACGCCACCTCCGCGAGCACGCGTCCAAGCCCGTTGACGCTCCACCATCTCGGTGCGCACCTCGGCGACCGTGGCAAGCACGCTTGCCGCTCGGGCAACCTCCGGAGCGCGGATCTCCGCCGAGACGTCGTCGCCGTCGAGCAGCACCACCTGCGTTCCGTCGGCCGCCGTCCGAACATCGATGCGGACGTGGCGAGCCAGCTCGATAGCATGCGAGCGCAGGTCGTTTCCTTCCGCTCCATGGAGCGCCGAGGCATCGCTGATCGGATACCCCGCACGGAGGCACGCCACCCCGACGCAGCGGTACATCGCGCCGGTGTCGAGGTACTCGAGGCCCAGCCGCTCGGCCAACTGCCGGGCGACCGTCGTCTTCCCTGCACCGAGAACGCCGTCGATGGCGACGACGCGCAGCACGTCGCTCACGTCGTCGACCCCGAGGATCGGAGACCCTCGACAACGTCGAAGAACTCCGGGAAGGTCTTCGCCACACATCCTGGACCTGCGATAGAGACTCCGGGGGCAGCGAGGCCGAGGACGGTGAAGCTCATGGCCATACGGTGGTCATCGTAGGTGTGCACGGTGGCCGGTCGGGTCGGGCCCGGGTGGACCGTAAATCCGTCGTCGTCCTCGGACGCATCAACACCGAGTCGTCGGAGTTCGGTGACCACGGCGGCGATGCGGTCGGTCTCCTTGCGGCGGATGAAGCCGATCCCGGTCACGCTGATGGGCCCGGTGGCCAGAGGGGCGATCGCGGCAAGGCTCTGCGCTGTGTCCGAGCAATCCATCATGTTCACAGTGCCCCCATGGAGCGGGCCCTCGGCGCGGACCTCTAGGGCATCGTCGGTCCGGATCACGGTGGCCCCGAGCTGACCGAGGACGTCTGCGAATCGGACGTCGCCCTGTTCGGCCCGCGTTCCCAATCCCGGCACGCGCACGCGGCCACCCGTGGCCACGGCGGCGGCGAAGAAGTACGACGCCGCGCTCGCGTCCGGCTCGATGGCGAACGACCCGGGCGATGCATAGCCGCTCGAGGCAACAACAAAGCGCGCATAGCTTTCATTGAGCACGCTCGCTCCGAAGGCCCGCATCACCGAGAGTGTCAAATCCACGTAGGGAGTCGAGACGAGCTCCCCGGTGACCTCGATGACCATCTCTGACCGGGCGAGCGGGGCGGCGAGCAGGAGTCCGGAGAGGAACTGGCTCGACACGTTGCCCGGTACACGCACGACTCCACCGCCCAGACCCGACGCCTGCACACGAACCGGAAGACGACCGGCGCGCCCGACCGCTTCGTGTCGAACCCCGAGCTGATCGAGCGCGGCGAACAGGTCGTCCATCGGCCGGGCTCGCATCTGTTCGTGGGCGTCGATCAGGAACGATCCCTGGCCGGCCGCCAGGTACGGAACCGCGAAACGCGCGGTAGTTCCGGACCGCCGAACGTCGATCACGATCTCGCTGACGTCGCCGTCGCCGTCGCCGTCGGACAGGACTCGCGGCGCGGAGCCCGACCCATGAACCATGGCCGTCGCGGTCCCCGCGTCGTGCTCAACCTTCACGCCAGTCGCACGGAGCACGTCGAGCATCGCGTCGGTGTCGTCGCTCGACAGCACCCCGGTCAACAGGGTCGAGCCGGTTGCCGCGGCAGCGACGAGCAACGCCCGGTTCGTGAGGCTCTTCGAGCCGGGCACGACGACCTCGGCGTCGAGAGCGAACCCCAGCGGCACGATCGGCAGGGGGTCCGGAAGACCGCGGTACGAGGCCAACGCTTCAGCCTTCGCCCAACGGCGCCACCGACATGCGGAAACCACGAGCGATGAGACCACCCCGGAGGAGATCGGACGCATGCTGGGCGATGACGGCGATCAGCACGCCGCCGCCTTCGGACGAATGGCTGATCTCGATGTCGTAGATGTTGACGCCGAGTTGGCTGGCGAGCGTCGACACCTCGGCGATGAAACCCGGTCGGTCCGGGATCGGCACCCGGATCTCCACGAGCTCCTCGGCGGGGGGCGCGCCCACCGGAAGGTTGATGCGGGCTTCGCGAGCGCGCTGGAGGAGCCGGCGGAGCTGCTCACGGTCGCCGTTCGAGACGACGTCGCGCATACGGGCGAGATCGTCGATGAGCTCGTCCATTCCGACGATGATGGCGTCACGGTTTGTCTCGCAGATGTCGAGCCAGATCGTCGGGTGTCCGGCGGCGATGCGGGTCATGTCACGAAAACCGCCGCCGGCCAGTCGGAGCAGGGTCGCATGCTCCTCGGCTCCGTTCGCGGCGACGGACATCAGCGACGCTGCGGCGAGGTGGGGCACGTGGGACACGGTCGCCACGAGGCGATCGTGATACGAAGGATCGACCGAGACGACCAGTGCCCCGAATGACGCGACGATGGCGTGCAGCGTGGCGTATGCGTCCGCGTCGGTGTCGGGGCCCGGCGTGAGCACCCAGGTCCGGCCCTGGAACATGTCGGCGTCGGAGCCGTCGATGCCGTCAAGCTCCGAACCGGCCATCGGGTGACCGCCGATGAAGCGCGGGTGGCTGATCGCGTCGACGATCGGTGACTTCACACTGCCGATGTCGGTGACGATGCCGCCGTGGGCCAACGCGACCCGCGCGTGTTCCACGACGGAAAGCACCGGGGTGCACACGAACGTGACTTCCGCAGTTCGTTCGAAGCCTTCCGCGTCGAACGCACCCCGATCGATGCCACGAGCAACATGGCTGATCGTCCGGTCCGAACCCCAGACCTCCCAGCCCCGTGCCCTCAGGGCCATTCCGACCGAACCACCCATCAGCCCGGCGCCTACGACATTGGCCCGACGGCCGGTGCCGTCACCAACTGCTGCTTCGACCCCCGACACGGCCGTTCACCCTACTGGCCCGCGTCACCGCCGCTCGGCCGGATTCGGAACGTGAGCGGACAGCCCGCGACAGCTCAGCCGCGCCGGACGTGGCGGCGGATGTAGTCGAACAATGGGTCGAACTGAGCCGAGTCGTCCGTGAACTCCGGGAAGTTATAGGCCATGTCGAACCATTGGTTGGCAAGACGCGAACAGCGCCCGACTGCGAAGGCCATGTGATCGGCCTGGACACGGATGAGCTGCCCGGACCGGTGCGATTCCGAATACGCACGAGCCGCCGCGAGGTCGAGCAACGACTCGATGTCGCCCGTCGTGCACCCCTGCAGTTCACCGGCGCTGCCGTCGACGTCGATGTCGTGGGAGATCTCCCGGCGTCGCAGCGACGACATGATCAGATGCCGACGGGCGGCCCGGTCGGGCGGACCGATCAGCACAGCATCGTGGAGCCGGCCCGGGCGACGGAGCACCGGTTGGATCAGCCATGGCGCCGACGAGGTCGCGACCACGAAGGTCTGTGTGTTTGGAATGGTGTCGAGCCCGAGGAGCAAATCGGTGAGTACTTTGCGCCCTTTGGCCGAGTAGCGGAGCCGTCGATGGGTCGCGAGCTCCACGTTGGCGAGAAGCAGAACACACGGTCCGATGGAAACGCACTGCGCGAACGCTTCCTGAATGGCCGCGAGATCGGGCTCACCCCAGGGATCGACGACTGCGGCGAGGTCGATCTCGATCACCGGAAGGGCGAGTTCGCCCGCCGCGACGTGGGCGAAGAACCGCTTCGCCGACGACGGTGGACCGTAGAGCAGAACTCCCTCGGCATCGACGGCGCCGATGCGAAGCGCCGCCCGCCAAGGCTCGACGAGCGAGCGTTCGACGCGCCG
>JANOJN010000276.1:0-3332 GCA_031418775.1 Acidimicrobiia bacterium | reverse complement strand
GGCCGAACGAGTTGTCGCTACCCGGGGCCATCACTAGAGTTCCGTTCCTCAGTTCCCCTTACAGGAGGCTTCACATGGACTTTGGCGTCTTCATTCCGATTGGCAACAACGGGTGGATCATCTCGAAGAACTCACCGCAGTACATGCCGAGCTTCGAACTCAACAAGCAGATCACCCTTGCTGCGGAGAAGCACGGCTTCGAGTTCGTCCTGTCCATGGTCAAGCTTCGCGGCTTTGGCGGGGAGACGGAATTCTGGGATCACAACCTCGAATCGTTCACGCTCATGGCCGGCCTCGCCGCCGTGACCGAGAAGATCAAGCTCTACGCATCGACCGCCATCCTCACGCTGCACCCGGCAATGGTCGCCCGCATGGCGGTCACCATCTCCGACATCTCGAAGGGCCGTTTCGGCATCAACATCGTGTCGGGCTGGAACATGAGCGAGTACCAGCAGATGGGCGTTTGGCCGGGCGAACCGCACTTCGCGAACCGCTACGAGCACTCGTCGGAATACGTCGCGATCATGAAGGACCTCTGGGAGAACGGCCGTAGCTCGATCAAGGGCGACTTTTACCAGCTCGACGACTGCATGGTGCAGCCGAAGCCGACCGCGCACATCCCGATCGTCGGGGCGGGACAGTCGGACCGGGGCATGCAGTTCTGCGCCGAGTACGGCGACTACAACTTCATCGTCACGCCGAGCGACCTCGACCTCATGCGGTCCATGAGCTCGCAGTTGCAGGAAGCTGCGGCAAAGACGGGCCGCAAGGTCGGCGCCTACGCCCTCAACATGATCTTCATCAAAGACACCGATGCAGAGGCCGAGGCCTATGTGCAGTACTGCAAGGACGGGGCTGACACCGAAGCCCTCGCGTTCATGATGGGCATGGCTGCGGCCGACGTCAACGCCAGCGAGACCAGCACGGCGCGTCAGATCCTCCAGGACATGCAGAACAACTGCATGTTCAACATCAACGTCATCGCGGGATCGCCGGCCACCGTTGCCCGGAAGGTCGATGAAATCGCCGCCATCCCGGGCGTTGTCGGCATGATGTTCACGTTCCCCGATTTCGTGGAAGGTGTCGAGCGATTCGGCACCGACGTGATGCCGCTTCTCGTCTGCAACAAGTAAGGCGTCGATCATGTCGAACCCGGCTGCACTGAACGTCGTTGTCGTCTGCGGCAATCCGAAGGCCAACTCCCGCACCCTGGGAGTCGCTGAGGAAGTTGCCAGGCAAGCGGCCAGTGCTGCCGGGCGAGGCGACAACATACGCACGCATATCACCGACCTCGCGAATCTCGGGGGTCAGCTCTTCGACTGGTCGTCGGCCGACGTAAAGGCTGAAGTTGCCGCACTGTCCGGCGCCGACCTCGCCGTGATCGCCTCGCCAACGTACAAGGCGACCTACACCGGGCTGTTGAAGTCCTACCTCGACTGGTTCGGCCAGACCGGGCTCGCCGGTGTGGTGGCGATCCCGGTGATGGTGGGCGCGTCCACGGTCCACGCCCTCGCACCCGAAGTCTTTCTTCGTCCACTGTTGGTGGAGATCGGCGCCATCGTTGCGACCCGGGGACTGTTCGTGCTCGACGGCGAACTCGAGCAGCTTCCCGCCACTGTTGCCACGTGGGCCGAGGGCGCGTCGGGCGCGCTCGCCCGGTTGCTCCGTTAGTTCGGGTTCTCTTCTCCGGTGTCCTGGCACGCGGATCGGGCGAGGACACCGAAGACCACAACGACTCGTGGATCTCACCATGAGCCGGTCATTCGAAACGGTAGGTAGGGCATGATCCAGCGGTCCCATGACGAGATGGTCGTGACCGCTCGAGTTGCCGGCGCGGAGCTCGACGATCGCTACGTGAAGCTCGCCGCCGATGCGATGGCGGTGTGGTGGGACGAGGTCGTGGCCGTTCGGGAGATCGATCTCGGGGGCATGGCCCATCCGTCGCCGCTCGAACCGAGAACTGCGCCGTTGGTCCACCCGAAGCACCCGATCCCGACAGTTCCCAACGCCACCGCACCTTCGCGGCCCACGTCGAGCGTCTTCGGTCCGACCAATCTGGCCGACTGCACGGTGACAGAGCTCCTCGGCCACTTTGCCGCGGGGACCGCGAGTCCGAGCGAGGCGCTCGCCGCATGCGTCGCCCGTATCGAGAAGATCGATGACCGGATCAACTCAGTGATGCACGTTGCGCTCGAAGAGGCCACAGTGCAAGCGCGTCGGTCCGATCAACGATGGAAGACCGGAGACGCCCGCGCTCTCGAGGGTGTGCCCTACGGGCTGAAGGACAACATCTGCACCGCCGCCATCGTGACGACCGGCGGTTCGAACGTGCTCGCCGGACACGTACCGAGCGCGTCCGGCTTCGCTGTCGGCCGTCTCGACGAGGCGGGCGCCGTCATGCTGGCGAAGCTGGCATCGACCGAGTTCGCCTGCGGTGGTGCGCTGAGCCCGTGGTACGGCGCGGTCCACAATCCGTGGGATCTCGACCGTTTCTCCGGATCATCGTCGAGCGGGCCCGGCGGTGCAGTTGCGGCGCGCCTCGTTCCGTTCGCGCTCGGCACGGACACCCTCGGATCGATTCGCGTACCCGCGGCGTGCACCGGGGTTGTCGGGTGGAAGCCGACCTACGGCGCGGTGTCGCGCCGAGGAGTTATGCCGCTTTCGTGGACCATGGACCATGTGGGTCCGCTGGCCCGCACCGTCGAAGACGCGGCCCGCGTGCTGCAGGTGATCAGCGCTCACGATGTCGGCGACGAGAGCTGCTACTCCGGCAATCGGCCCGACCTTCTCGCCGCGATGTCATCGCCCGGCGACCTGACCGGTGTTCGCATAGGAGTCGCTCGCTCGTACTACGAGCCGCTCGCCGACTCGATGGTCATCGCCGCGATGGACAAGGCGATCGACGTCCTCCGATCATTGGGCGCAACTGAAGTCGAGGTTGAGATCGACCACATCGAGCATTCCTTCGGTGCCGGTTGGCTCGCCCTGCTCTGCGAAGGCGCGAGCCTCCATGAGGACGTCTGGTCCCGTCCCGACGAGTACGACCCCGGTTTGGTCTTCCGACTCCTGGTCGGGAAGCTCGCTCCGGCAACCGACTACGTACGCGCTCTTCGTATGCGTACATTGATTCAGAACTCGTTCCAGCGAACCTTCGATTCGGTCGACGCGATCCTCTTTCCCGGGCTCGTCAGTTCCTCGCCCCGCTACGACGACCTGTTCTTCGACGTGAACGGCAGCAGGCATCCGCTGCAGAAGATGCACGCACGCTTCACCGGCCCTGGCAATGTGACCGGGCTTCCGGCGATCTGTCTTCCGTCAGGGATCGGCCGCGA
>JANOJN010000275.1:0-6440 GCA_031418775.1 Acidimicrobiia bacterium | reverse complement strand
GCCGACCTGATCGCGCGCCAGGTGGTCGAACCGGGCATGCCTGCGCTGACGGCGCTCGTGGAACGGTTCGGGTCGGCGATTCTGCGCGATGACGGATCCCTCGACCGGGGTGCCTTGGCCGCCCTGGCTTTTCGCGACGGGGAGTCGGTTGCCGCGCTCAACGCGATCACCCACCCGGCCATCGGCGTCGAGATCAACCGCCAGATCGCCGCCCAGGTCGGCACGGACCGGGTCGTCATCCTCGACGCGGCCTTGCTGTTCGATCGATCGAGAGATGGCCTCGTCGGTTCGATCGTGGTCGACGTCGATCCGGAGGTGGCGATCGACCGGTTGGTCCGGTTCCGGAACTTCGACGCCGACGACGCTCGTCGTCGTGTTGCGGCACAGATGACCCGCGAGGCCCGCGTCGCCCTGGCGGACAGGGTGATCGACAACTCGACGACGGTGGAGGAGCTGGAAGGCCAGGTCGATGCGGTGTGGGAGTGGATCCGGACCCGCCCGGAGTCCGTGTTCACCAAACCTTCGGACCCCGTAAAATTGTCATAGAGGGGTCCTTACACTCGTGGGATGTCCGTAACCTCGACCGACGCTCCCGTCCGACAGCTCCCGGGCAAGCCCTTCAAGGTGGAGTCGGCCTACCAACCGGCCGGTGACCAGCCCGAAGCCATCGCCAACCTGGTCGAAGGAATCAAACGCGGCGACCGGTTCCAGACCCTTTTGGGCATCACCGGGTCAGGAAAGTCGGCCACGATCGCCTGGACGATCGAACAGGTGCAGAAGCCCACGCTGATCCTGGCGCCCAACAAGTCGCTTGCGGCCCAGCTGGCCAACGAGTTCCGGGAGTTCTTCCCGAACAACCGGGTCGAGTACTTCGTCTCGTACTACGACTATTACCAGCCGGAGGCCTACATCGCCTCGTCCGACACCTACATCGAGAAGGACTCGTCCATCAACGACGAGATCGACCGGCTCCGCCATGCGTCGACCTCCGGCCTGCTGACCCGGCGCGACACCATCGTCGTGGCGTCCGTGAGCTGCATCTACGGCATGGGGAACCCCGAGGAGTACCGCGGCAACCTCCTCGAGCTCCACACCGGGGTCGACTACGACCAGCGCTCGATCCTGCGTCGTCTCGTCGACATGCAATACGACCGCAACGACGCCAACCTGGTCCGGGGGAACTTCCGCGTCCGCGGTGACACCGTCGAGGTGCACCCGGCCTACGAGGAGCACGTTCTGCGCATCGAGATGTTCGGCGACACCGTGGAGCGACTTGTCATGGTCGATCCCGTCACCGGTGAACAGCTCGGCGAGCTCACCGAGGTCATGGTGTTCCCGGCCACCCACTACGTCGCCGGCGACGAGCGGATGTCGCGGGCCATCGGTACCATCGAGCAGGAACTCCAGCAGCGCCTGGCGTGGTTCAAGGAGGAGAACAAGCTCCTCGAGGCCCAGCGCCTGCAGATGCGCACGCAGTACGACCTCGAGATGATGGCCGAGGTCGGCTACTGCAACGGCATCGAGAACTACAGCCGCCACATCGACGGCCGCGCCCCCGGCGAGGCGCCGTTCACGCTCATCGACTACTTCCCGAAGGACTTCCTGCTCGTCATCGACGAGTCGCACATCGCCGTGCCCCAGGTCCACGGCCAGTACCAGGGCGACCGGTCCCGCAAGGAGACGCTCATCGACCACGGATTCCGCCTGCCGAGCGCAGCGGACAACCGGCCCCTTCGCTTCGACGAGTTCTACGACAAGCTCAACCAGGTCGTCTTCGTGTCGGCCACGCCGAGCCCCTATGAGATTGGTCAGTCCACCCAGGTGGTCGAGCAGGTGGTCCGGCCGACCGGTCTGGTCGACCCCGAGATCGTGGTGAAGCCGACGAAGGGGCAGATCGACGACTTGATGGAGGAGGCCCGCAAACGGATCGCCGTTGGTGACCGCGTGCTCGTCACCACCCTGACCAAGCGCATGGCGCAGGACCTCAGCGACTACCTCCTCGAGCAGGGCTTGAAGGTCCGCTACCTCCACTCGGAGATCGACACGATCGAGCGCATTGAGATCCTGCGGGATCTGCGGCTCGGTGAGTTCGACGTGCTCGTCGGGATCAACCTCCTCCGGGAGGGCCTCGACCTGCCCGAGGTCTCGCTGGTGGCCATCCTCGATGCCGACAAGGAAGGTTTCCTCCGCAGCGAAACATCGTTGATCCAGACCACCGGTCGAGCGGCCCGCAACGTGAACGGCCAGGTGATCATGTATGCCGACCGGATCACCGGTTCGATGGAGCGCGCCATCACCATCACCAAGATCCGCCGAGACAAGCAGATCGCCTACAACCTCGAGCATGGGATCAAACCCGAGACGATCCGCAAGGCGGTCACCGACATCCTTGCCATGCTCCGTCCCGAGGAAGCGGCCCAACGGGCCACGGTGCCCGGGAGCGACCGCCGCAAGCGCCGCGCCGGTGATGTGCGGAGCGAGTTCAAGGAACTGCCGAAGCCCGAGCTGCAGCGCCTCATCCTCACCCTCGAAGAGGAGATGCGCGAGGCCGCGGTCGACCTGCGCTTCGAATACGCCGCCCGACTTCGTGATGAGATCAATGACCTCAAGAAGGAACTGACCGAGTGATCACGTGCGGTTTCCGTTCCCCTCCAACCCCCCGATAGGCCCGCAGGTATGTTTGACCTTGCCATTGTCCGTGTCGCGCCTCGCGTTCGACCGGAGTTGCTCCTGTCCGACTTTCGAGGCTGTCCGAAGCGCGCCCGTGCCCGACTGGAGCTCCCATGTCTGATCGACTGATCATCCGCGGCGCGCGGGAGCACAACCTGAAGAACGTCTCGCTCGACCTTCCGCGCGACAAGTTGATCGTCTTCACCGGGCTCTCCGGTTCCGGGAAGTCGTCGCTGGCCTTCGACACGATCTACGCCGAGGGTCAGCGTCGTTACGTGGAGTCACTTTCCGCCTACGCCCGCCAGTTCCTGGGGCAGATGGACAAGCCCGATGTCGACTTCATCGAGGGTCTTTCACCGGCGATCTCGATCGACCAGAAGTCGGCGTCACGCAACCCGAGGTCCACCGTCGGCACGGTCACCGAGGTCTACGACTATCTCCGTCTGCTGTTCGCCCGCATCGGTGTCCAGCACTGCCCCAACGACGGCACGAAGCTCGAACGCCAGACACCGCAGCAGATCGTCGACCGCGTCCTCAAGCTTCCCGAGGGCACCCGGTTCCAGGTGTTGGCGCCCGTGGTGCGCGGCCGCAAGGGCGAATACCTCGAGCTGCTCGCCGATCTCGCCAAGCAGGGGTACGCGCGGGCCAAGGTCGATGGACAGATCCGAGAGCTCACCGAGACCATCGATCTCGGACGCTACGAGAATCACTCGATCTCCGTCATCATCGATCGCCTCGTCGCCCGACCAGGTATCGAGCGGCGACTCACCGACTCGCTCGAAACGGCACTGCGTCTCGCCGAGGGCGTGGCCGAGGTGGAGCTGGTGGTCAAAGACGCGAAGGCGGGCGAAGAGGGTGAGGTCCTCACCTTCAGCCAGTACCTCGCCTGCCCGTCGTGCGGCACGAGCTACGACGAGCTGGCTCCGCGCAACTTCTCGTTCAACTCGCCCTACGGTGCGTGCACTGCGTGCAAAGGGCTCGGAACCACCTTCGAGGTCGATCCCGAGCTCGTCGTCCCCGACGATGAGCTTTCCCTGGTGCAGGGCGCGATCGCGCCGTGGGCGGGGGCCAAGGGGGAATACTTCGCCCGCATCCTCGAAGCGGTGTCCGAGGCGTACGACTTCACCATGAAGACGCCGTGGGCGAAGCTCACCAAGGCGCAGCAGAAGGTCCTCCTCCAGGGAACCGGGACGAAGACCGTCCATGTCGAGTACCGAAACCGCTACGGGCGCTCGCGCGCCTACAACAGCGTCTTCGAGGGGGTGATCCCGTGGCTGAAGCGCCGCCACTCGGAGGCCGAAGGCGACTGGTCCCGGGAGCAGATGGAGGGCTACATGCGCGAGGTCGCGTGCCCGGAGTGCGGGGGAGCGCGTCTGAACAAGGCGTCACTCGCCGTCACCATCAACGGTCGGAGCATCTTCGAGGTCGGCAACTTCTCGATCGCCGACGCGTCGGCATTCCTGCTCGGTCTCACGTTGAGTGCCCGTGATCTGATGATCGCCGAGCGGGTGGTCAAAGAGGTCAACGCCCGGTTGAAGTTCTTGCTCGACGTCGGGCTCGACTATCTCCAGCTCAACCGCTCCGCGGCCACGCTGGCCGGCGGCGAGGCGCAGCGGATCCGGCTGGCCTCGCAGATCGGCTCGGGCCTCGTCGGTGTGCTCTACGTGCTCGACGAACCCAGCATCGGCCTCCACCAGCGCGACAACCACCGCCTGATCAAAACCCTCGAGCACCTCCGCGAGCTGGGCAACACCGTCATCGTCGTCGAGCACGACGAGGACACGATCCGCATCGCCGATCACATCGTCGACATCGGTCCAGGGGCCGGTGAACATGGTGGAGAGGTCATCGTGTCGGGTCCTCTGGAGGATTTGATCACCAACGAGCGTTCGATCACCGGCCAGTACCTCAACGGCACGCGTCGAATAGAGGTACCCCACACCCGACGACCGGGAAACGGTCTGTTCCTGACGGTCCGCGGTGCGCGCGAGAACAACCTGCGCAACGTCACGGTCGACTTCCCCCTCGGACGCTTCGTGGCGGTCACCGGTGTGTCGGGGTCCGGGAAGTCCACGCTGGTGAACGACATCCTGCTCAACGCGCTGATGCAGAAGATCTACCGGGCCAAGACCGTGCCCGGTCTGCACAAGGGCATCGACGGGATCTCGGTGATCGACAAGGTCATCGCCATCGACCAGTCGCCGATCGGCCGCACCCCACGGTCGAACCCGGCCACCTACACCGGCGTGTTCGACCACATCCGCAAGCTGTTCGCCACGACCAACGAGGCGAAGGTCCGCGGCTACCAGCAAGGTCGCTTCTCGTTCAACGTGAAGGGCGGTCGCTGTGAGTCGTGCGCCGGCGACGGCACCATCAAGATCGAGATGAACTTCCTCCCCGATGTCTACGTGCCCTGTGAGGTGTGCAAAGGCGCCCGTTACAACCGCGACACCCTCGATGTCACTTTCAAGGGGAAGAACATCGCCGAGGTGCTCGATCTGCCGTGCGAGGTCGCCCGAACCTTCTTCGAGAATCAGCCCAACATTGCCCGTCACATGACCACGCTGTGCGATGTCGGTCTTGGCTACGTGCGTCTCGGCCAACCGGCCACCACGTTGTCGGGTGGGGAGGCGCAGCGAATCAAACTATCCGCGGAGCTCTCGAAGCGATCCACCGGCAAGACCGTCTACATCCTCGACGAGCCGACCACCGGTCTGCATTTCGAAGACATCCGGCGCCTGCTGATCGTCCTCGGTCGGCTCGTCGACCAGGGCAATACCGTGATCGTGATCGAACACAACCTCGACGTCATCAAGACGGCGGATTGGGTGATCGACCTCGGTCCGGAGGGCGGCAACGGCGGCGGGCTGATCATCTGCGAAGGTACCCCCGAACACGTGGCCACGCACACCACCAGCCACACCGGCCGTTTCCTCGCGCCGCTCCTGGCCGGCGCCGCGCCGGGCGAGCGTTCGCCGGCCCGGGCCGACACCGGCAAGAAGCGCACACGCAAGGCGGGATGATGCTGCGGCCCCCTGCTGGCACGATTCCGGATCAACCGGGCTCGTACCAGTTCAAGGACGTCGAGGGCCGCGTCATCTACGTCGGAAAGGCCAAGTCACTTCGCGGGCGTCTGAACAGCTACTTCGGAAATCCGGCCCTGATGCACCCCAAGACGGCGCAGATGGTCTCGATGGCCGACACGGTGGAGTGGATCACCGTCGAGACCGAGGTTCAGGCCTTGATGCTGGAGTACTCGCTCATCAAGCAGTTCCGGCCCCGGTTCAACATCCGGCTCCGCGACGACAAGAGCTACCCGTATCTGGCCGTGACGCTGAGCGACCAGTGGCCGAGAGCGATGGTGCGTCGGGGGACGAAGGACAAGGGCACGAAGTATTTCGGGCCCTACGGAAACGCGTATGCGATCCGGGAGACGCTCGACCTGCTGCTGCGCAGCTTTCCAATCCGTACGTGCAGTGACAATAAGCTCGCATATCACAACAAGCTCGGGCGACCGTGTCTGCTCTTCCACATCGAGAAGTGCTCGGGTCCGTGCGTGAACGAGATCGACAAGCCGGCCTACGACGTGTTGGTGAACGACCTCGTCGACTTCCTCGACGGGGAGACCGGTCCGATGGTCAAGCGGCTCGAAGCCGATATGATGAGCGCTGCCGATGCGCTGGAGTTCGAGCGGGCCGCGCGTCTCCGTGACCGGCTGCAGAGCGTGCGTCGTGCCATCGAGAAGCAGCAGCTCGTCGCCGAGTCGATCG
>JANOJN010000274.1:0-1844 GCA_031418775.1 Acidimicrobiia bacterium | reverse complement strand
TCGCGCGGAGGAGCTCAGCAACGAGGTCGCCTCGATGCCGTCGGCCTACGACGTCGCCGACCGCCTCCACCACGACTTCGGCTGAGTTCGAGGCCGCGGCCGACACCTCGGTCGAGCGCTCCGGTCACGATCAGGAGAACGACTTGCCGCAGCCGCAGCTTCGTTGGGCGTTGGGGTTGTCGACACTGAAGCCGCCTCCCTGGACGGTGTCGGCGTAGTTGAGGGTGGCTCCGGTGAGGTGCTCAGCGCTGGCGGCGTCGACTTTGACCACCACACTCCCGAAGGTGGTGACCTGGTCATCAGGGTGAGTTTCGGGGTCGAAGAACATGTCGTACGAGTACCCGGAGCAGCCGCCTGCCTTCACCGCTACTCGGAGGCCGAGGTGCTCGTCGGTTCCTTCCTGGGCGATGAGTTGGGCGATCTTGGTGACTGCCTCTCCGGAGAGGGTGAGTACTGGTCGGGTGGATTCGATGATGGTCATGACAATGTCCTCCGTGATTGGTTCTGATCCGTCGTTGACTCGGTAGCTGCGGCGGGTTCGTGGCCCTGGTCGTGGTTGAGGCGTTCGAAGGCGGACACGAGGTCGGCACCGGCCTCGGTGAGGAGTTGACGGATGCTGCAGACGGCGAGTTCGACCGGTGGGATGGTGTCCGTGACGATCCGATCGGCCAGCCGCGCGAACGCCTGGGCAGCTGGAGCGTCCGGGTCGCCCAGCGCAGCCGGTTCGCCGAGGTCACCGCCAACGGAGACTGCGGGATCGAGCGGAATCGACCCGAGGAGAGCGACGCCGAGTTGTTGGGCGAGCCGCTCGCCGCCGCCCTCACCGAACACGGCGTGACGGGATCCGTCGGGACCGATGGTGGCGCTCATGTTCTCGATGACGCCCGCAACGCGTAGGTGCCCCTTGCGCGCCATGTCGGCGGCTCGGGCCGCGACCTTCTGCGCGGCGAGGGCTGGGGTGGTGACGATGATGACGTCCGTGCGGGGCAGCATTCGGGCGAGCCCCATCTGGATGTCTGCCGTGCCCGGTGGCATGTCGATCAGCAGGTAGTCGAGGGCGCCCCAGTCGACGTCTTCGATGAAGTGCTGTACGGCCCGGTTGAGCATGAGACCGCGCCACATGATCGCCTCGTCCTCTTCGACACCGGTGATCGCGCCCATCGACACGACCTTGACGAGCCCGGGCCCGATTCTTCGCTCGAGGGGCGAGAACCGAGCTCTCCCGGTGTCCGCGGTTCGGGCGACGACGGCGCCTTCGACGTCGAGCATTCGAGGAATCGAGAACCCGCCGATGTCGGCGTCGAGCACGCCGACCGTGAAACCCCGCCGCGCAAGGAGGGCAGCCAGATTGACGGTCACCGACGACTTCCCCACGCCGCCCTTGCCCGATGCGATCGCCACGATCCGACACGTCGCCGGGATCGTCGTCTCGGGCGCATGCTCCTGAGCCTTCCAGCGGGCTCTGGACATGACACTGCGTTTCTGTTCGGTAGTCATCTCACCGAAGTGGACCCGCACTGCTTCCACGCCGGGGAGGGTACCGATCCTGGTCTTGATGTCCTTCAGGAGCTGGGCCCGGAGCGGGCAGCCGGCCGTGGTCAACGCGACAGTTATCGCGACCTCGTGCGCGTCGTCGATGTCGATGCGCTGGAGCATGCCGAGGTCGACGATGTTGTCGCCGAGTTCGGGGTCGATGACTCCTCGTAACGCATTACGGATGGCTTCTTCAGCTGGTGGTGCAACGGTCAGTGTCATGGCCACGATCACGGTCTCTGGGTTGACGGGCATGTCGGCGAGGTCGCCTCGTGCGAGGCAGAGCAGTTCCTGCGTTCTAGTCGCCTTCG
>JANOJN010000273.1:0-2236 GCA_031418775.1 Acidimicrobiia bacterium | reverse complement strand
GCCCCAATGCTCCGAGGTGGCGGCGTCAATCGGGAGTCCCGTCAGCAGCATGGACTTTGCTCGGGCGACACCGATGGCTCGGGGGAGACGGAAGACCGAGGCCATCAGGCCAACATTGACTCCGGCGGCAGTGAAGGAGGCGTCGGTACTTCCGATGCGGATGTCACAGGCGAGCGCCAGTTCGAGCCCGCCTCCGAGGGTGTATCCGTTGATCGCAGCAATCACCGGAACCCGAAATGACTCGACCTTGTCGATCAGGCGAGCGAATTGGCGGAGACTCGCTGGTCCAGTTTCGCCCCGAGTGGCGGCCTCACGGAGATCGTCCCCCGAGCAGAATGCCTTGCCGGTTCCGGTGAGAACGACTGCACGAACGTCGAGGTCGGCTTCAAGGGATTCGAGGTCGGCGAGAAACCCTTCGCGCACCGCGGTGGCCAGCGCGTTCGCCGGCGGCGCGTCGATGCGGAACACGACGATGCCAGCCGAAGGTCGGGTGACGTGAACGGTTCCCCGTGCCGCGGAGCTCACGACCCCGACTCCCCGAAGGAAATCGCGCCGTGCTCAACGAGTAGTGCGAGTTCGTCTTCGCTGTAGCCCGCGTCGGTCAAGACGTCGCGGGTGTGTGCGCCGAGTCCAGGCGAGCCACGGAGGACCTCGACGGGTGTCTCGGACATTCCCAGCGGCGCACGAGGGTAGCGGCGTCCGTCAATGTCGACTACGAGCCCGCGGGCTTCGATGTGTGGGTCACGGAGCGCGGCGTCGATGGTGTTGAGCGGGCCGCATGGCACCCCTTCAGCGAGGAGACGCTCGACCCATTGATCCGTCGATGCACGTCGAAGGATCTCCTCCAGGCGGTCCTGCAGTTCGTCGCGGTTGTCGACCCGTTTCACCGGTGAGTCGAAACGAGGGTCGACGCGAAGTGCCTCGTCGTCGAGCCCCTTGCAGAGGCGATCCCAGAGCCGATTGCTGTTCACGCCGACGACGAGAAAACCGTCAGCCGTCTTGAGCGCTTCGTATGGCGCGGCCAGTCGGTGGCGCGAGCCGTTCGGGCTTGCCACTGCGCCGGTCGTGAGGTGCAGCCCGGTTTCCCACACGGTGTATGCCATGGCGGATTCGAGGAGCGAGGTCTCGACCATCTGGCCTTCGCCGGTGAGGTCGCGATGGCGAAGCGCGGCGAGAATACCGAGCGCCCCGAACGTGCCGGCGTTGAGGTCCGAAAGCGGCACGCCGGCCGAGACCGGCCGCTCGGACCCGATCTCACCGGTAAAGCTCATGATGCCGCTCATCGCTTGGGCGATCAGATCGAAGCCGCCTCGGTCGCGATACGGGCCCGTCTGCCCGAACCCGGAGATCGAGCAGTAGACGAGGCCACGGTTGATCGCTCGCAGATCGTCGTAGCCGAGCCCTGAGCGAGCGACCACACCGGGACGGTAGTTCTCGACGAACACGTCGGCGTTCACGGCAAGGCGCTTCACGACGTCCGCCCCTTCGGTGGTCGTGATGTCAACGGCGATGGCCCGCTTGTTCCGATTCACGAAGTCGAACGGCTTGAACGCATTGTGCGGTCGACCCCTCGTGAGTTCTCCGGCCAACGGCTCGATCTTGACTACGTCGGCGCCGAGATCGGCGAGCAACAGCGAACACCAGGAACCTGCGATGACGTGGGTGCAGTCGAGCACCGTAAGTCCACTTAGTGCTCCCATGCTTGACTCTCCCGCTCTGCGCCGTCTTCGAACTTCACGATGACCTCGTTCCGGCTTTCGCTGCCAGAGCGGCTGCGGCTCGGATGCTGCTGCATCCTTCCATACGACCGTCGTCGTGTCCGGCCGAGACGGAACGCAGTGTGAGCTCGGCGGCGGGTTGCCGTTTCAGGTAGCCGGCGTGGTCCTTTCGACCTTGACGCGAAACAGCACCGTGTTGTCGACCTTGAGGTCGGTTCCCCAGACCAGCTTGGCCGATCGGTTCCAGGACACCTTGTTGTACCCGTCCTTGGGTTTGACCTCGCTCGCGGACCACACGGTCGCCTTGGTCCACGCTCGGTCGTCGAACGCGGCAGTCGTCCATTTGGCCGGGGCGTCGACCGACTCAAACTGGCAGGTCGTGTCGGGATCAGGGTCCTTCTCACACGATGTGTTGAGAGGCGCTCGATGAATCACGAGCGTCTTCCAGTTCTCATTGGTGACGGCGACAACCTTCCCCGTCGAGGTGTCGGTGATCTGGGCAATCAGTCCGCCGTCGC
>JANOJN010000272.1:0-80245 GCA_031418775.1 Acidimicrobiia bacterium | reverse complement strand
GTTGGCCTCGATGAGGTCGAGCGCCTTCTCGATGACCGAGAGGTTGCGGAGGCCCAGGAAGTCCATCTTCAGCAGGCCGAGGTTGGCCACGCCGTGCATCTCGTACTGGGTGACGATGGGGGCGTTCGAGATGTCGCCGTCCGGCCCGGGCTTGCGCTGCACGGGGAGGTACTCGGTGAGCGGCTCCCGGGTGATCACGACGGCAGCGGCGTGGATGCCGTCACCCCGACGGAGTCCTTCGAGCCCCTTGGCCACCTGCACGACCTGGCGGACGTCGGGGTCAGCCTCGACCATGGCCCGAAGCTCGGCCGCCATCTTGTAGCCGTCTTCGAACTTCGGATGAGGTTCTAAGCACGCATACAGTGGCGTGTCGCGGCCCATGACGAGCGGCGGCATCGCCTTGGCCACCCGATCCCCGACGGAATAAGGGAAGCCGAGCACGCGTGCAGCGTCTCGCACCGCGGCGCGTGCCTTGATCGTGGAGAACGTGACGATCTGCGCGACCTTGTCGACGCCGTACTTGTCGCTCGCGTACTTGATCATCTTCGAACGGTGCCGTTCGTCGAAGTCCATGTCGATGTCGGGCATCTGCTTGCGACCCGGATTGAGAAACCGCTCGAAGAGGAGGTCGTACTTGATCGGGTCGAGATCGACGATGCGGAGGCAGTAGCTCACCGCGCTCCCGGCGGCACTGCCGCGACCCGGGCCGACCCGCCAACCCTGGTCCTTCGCATACTTGATGAGGTCCCACACCACGAGGAAGTAGGCGGCAAAGCCCATTTCGATGATGACGTTCAGCTCGAAGTCGAGCCGTTCGCGGACATCGGCCGAGAGCGGCTCCCCATAGCGATCACGGGCACCCGAGGTGACGAGGTGGCGCAGGTACTGGGCGTCGGAGGTGAACCCGAACGGCAGGGGGAACTCCGGAAGGTCGGTGCGGCCGAACTCGATCTCGACGTTCGCCCGCTCCGCAATCCACAGCGTGTTGTCGCACGCGCTCTCCCAATGCCGGAACAGCGTTCGCATCTCCGCCGCCGACTTCAGGTAGTGCTGGTCACCGTGGAACTTGAAGCGCTTCGGGTCGCTGAGGAGTGCCCCCGTCTGCACACAGAGCAGGGCGTCGTGAGCGAGCGAGTCGTGCTGGTGGGTGTAGTGGCTGTCGTTGGTGGCCAGCAACGGCGCCTTGAGTAGCCGGGCGATCTCGATCAGCTGCGGGTTCGTCTCGTGCTGGGCGGGGATGTCGTGGTCCTGCAGCTCGACGAACAGCGAGTCGCGGCCGAAGATGTCCTGGAGGCGGGCGGCGCGCTTCAGGCCGAGATCGAAGTCCTTCGCCAACAGCGCCTGGAGCACGACACCGCCGAGGCACCCTGTCGTGGCGATGATGCCTTCGTGGTGCTGCTCGAGCAACTCCCAGTCGAGACGCGGCTTGTAGTAGTACCCCTCCAAATAGGCCTTGCTGGAGAGCTTCATGAGGTTGCGGTAGCCCTGGGTGGTCTCGGCCAGCAGGGTCAGGTGGTAATAGAGCTTCTCGCCTTCGCCCTGATCGCCGTCGTCGAGTCGGCCACGGCGTACGGGCCGCTCGGTGCGGCTCTCGGCCGCCATGTAGGCCTCGGTGCCGATGATGGGCTTCATGCCCTGGGCTCGAGCGGCCTTGTAGAAGTCGAGGACGCCGTACATGTTGCCGTGGTCGGTGATCCCGATCCCGGGCTGGCCGTCAGCACGCGCCGCGGCGACTACGTCATCGATGCGCGCCGCGCCGTCGAGCATCGAGTACTCGGTGTGGAGGTGGAGATGGACGAACGACTTGCTCAACGGGGCGACCTCCGCCCGGGCCCAACGGCGATGGGCATCACCGATGCTCGATACGACCTCGAATCACACGAATGCAATTCGAAGGGATGACGATCGTACGTCAGAGATAGGTCCCGCCGCCCGGCGGGCGTCCCGAGCCGGGGCCTGGGCCCATCTCCCCTCCATTGCCTGCGCCCACGCCGGGTGGCAGACCCATCTGGCCCATCTGGCCCATCTGGCGCATCTGCTGGAGTTGGGCCTGTGCCGCCATCTGCTGGGCGAAGATCGCCGCCTGAATGCCGTGGAACAGACCTTCGAGCCACCCCACGAGCTGAGCCTGGGCAATGCGGAGCTCGGCGTCGCTCGGAGCCTCGTCGCCGAAGGGCAGGGCCAGGCTTTCGAGCTCCTGGCGGAGGTCGGTCGACAGGCTCGACGAAAGCTCACGGATGGAGACCTCGTAGATCTCGCGGAGCCGGATCCGCGATCGCTCGTCCAGCGGCGCCTGGCGGACCTCCTCGAGGAGTTGCTTGATCATCGAGCCGATCCGCATGACCTTGCCCGGTTCGGACACGACCTCTTCCTCCACGTTCGGCGCCGGGTCAGACGGCGTGACCACTTCAGCAGTGAGGGAATCGACCGGTGGCTCACCGGAGATCTGCGGCGCCGGATCAGTCGGAAGGACAACTTCGGCGTCGCGGGGCGCGTCTTCGTTCATCACTCCATGGTGGCACCTGCGCTTCCCGGCGCTGATCACCACCCGCGATGGACCTCAGCGAACGCGGGACGGCGAAGTAGATTGATTCCATGCGGGTGTCGACGAGAGGGGACTACGCATGCCGGGCCCTGCTTTCCCTCGCCCTGCACGCCGACGACCTCGGCCCGCAGAGCGCGCGTGACATCGCCGGACGAACGGCGCTCCCCCAGCCCTATCTCGAACAGATCCTGCTTGCCCTGAAGGGCGCCGGCCTCGTCCGCTCCAAACGGGGCGTGGGTGGCGGTTACGTGCTGGCCCGTGATCCCTCCGACATCTCGCTGGCCGAGATCGTCAGCGCCGTCGACGGCCCGATCGGACTCGGCGACTTCGGACGCCCGCACGAGAACGGCGCCTGCGACCACGAGGGGCAGTGCGTGCTGCTCGCCGTGTGGGAAGACGCCAGCGACGTCATGCGCCGCGTGCTCGGATCACATTCGCTCGCCAGCATGGTGCAGCGCTCCCGTGGCGTTCCTCCGGTGCCGACGGACCTCGAACCGATCGTGATCGGGGCGATCTGACGAATGCCGATCCACTCGTGAGCAACGACAGGCCGCCTGTGGCCGCAGGCGGAGCACCCCTGTCGAAGGCGTACTGGAGGACGTGGACCGCCGTCGGGGTGAGCAGCGTCGGTGACGGGCTGGCGTTCGCCGCTCTCCCGCTGCTGGCCGAGTCGCTGAGCGACCGAGGTCTTTGGGTCACACTGACGTTTGCCGCGTCTCGTCTGCCGTGGCTGCTGTTCGGTCTGGCCGCCGGCGCATGGGTGGATTCCCGCCCCGCCAAGTTGACGATGATGCAGATGGACGGGGCGCGCTTCCTGACGATGCTGGTTCTCGGCGTAGCCGTCTATGCCGGCGTGGCGTCGATCCCGATGGTGCTCGTCGTGGCCTTCATCGTCGGCGTCGCCGACTGCGCGCACATTCCTGCCGCGGCATCCTTTCTCCCCTCGATCGTGCGGTCCGGTGAGCTCGATCGCGGCAACAGCTACCTCGGATCAGCGGAGATGGCGGGGGAGCAATTCGCCGGTCCGAGTCTCGGTGCGCTGCTGTTCTCCTGGGCACCCTGGCTGCCGTTCGTGGGCGACGCTTCGTCGTTCTTCGGTTCCGGTGTGCTCGTCCGGGGCGTAAAGACCGAGAAGGGGGGACGTTCGTACGTCCAGCGGCTCTCACTTCGGCCGGACATCTCGGCGGGATGGGCGTGGTTCCGCCAAAACCGCGATCTCTGGGCGCTCACCCTCTTCCTCTGCGTCGGCGCCGGTGCGACCGGGATGACCAACAGCGCGTTGGTGCTCTACGGCAAGCGGCACCTCGGGCTCTCCAATTGGCAATACGGCCTCTTCCTCGCCGTGCCGGCGATCGGCGGGTTGATCGGCAGCGTGCTCGCGTTCCGTATCTGGCGTCGCCTCGGTACCCGGGTTTCCGTCGCCGCGTGCTTCGTCGCCCTCAGCGTCGCACTCATCGTTCTCGCCTCGACACGGTCGACGATCGTGGCGGCGGCAGCGTTCACGGTGGAGGGCTTCATCCCGCCGATCGTCAACACGATCATCCGAACCCTGCGCCAGCAGGGCGTGCCTACACACCTTCTCGGACGGGTGTCAAGCGTCGGACGACTCATGATGATCGGCGCGGCGTTCTCCGGGGCCGCCGTCGCAGGAATCGTCGCCGACCTCTCGACGACACCGACGGTTTACGGTGTCGCCGCAGCGCTCTCGTTCGGTGCGCTGCTCGTCGGCGGTCGACGGCTGAGCCGGATTCGGCTCGAGTTCGACCAGGACGCCACGACCATCAGCTGATCGGCGCAACGCTGATCACGTCGCGCCGATCACGAAGCGCTTCGGGTCATGGAACGAACGGCCGGGGTTTCGAGGCGCTTTTGGTTCTTCGTCCACCAGTCCTTGAGGGCCGACGGCTCCATCGGACGGGCGATCCAATACCCCTGTACCTGGTCGATGCCGATGTCGCGGAAGAACGAGAAAGTCTCCTCCGTCTCGACCCCTTCGACCGTCACCTTCTTCCCCAGTCGGTTCGACAGCTGGTGGATGGCTCGCACGATCGCCTCGTTCGCCTGATCACCCGGCAGGCCGTGGCAGAAGGTCTTGTCGATCTTCACTTCGGATGCGGGCAGGTCACGAAGGTAGGCAATCGAGGACAGCCCGACGCCGAAATCGTCGACGGCGATCTCGACACCGCACCCGTCACGCAGTGCCCGAAGCGTGCGCATGGCATGGTCGGCATCGGCCATGAGGGCCGTCTCGGTGAGTTCGAGCGTCAGACGGCCGGGCTCGATACCGTACGACTCGATCATTCGCGAGATTCGGCGGGTCAGGTTGGGGGCACGGAGGTTGCGAGCCGAGAGATTCACGGCGACGCTCAGGTCCGAAAGCCCTTCGCTCGACCACTTCCGGAGTTGCAGCAGGCTGCGCTCGACGAGGTAGAAGAACATGTCGTTGAGCAGGTCGTAATGCTCGGCAATGGGGATGAACTCATCGGGGAACACCAGCCCGCGCGTCGGATGGTTCCAGCGGACGAGGGCCTCCACCCCGGTGAGCTTGCCGCCTTGGGGGAAGTCGATCTTGGGCTGGTAGTGCAGGATGATCTCGTTTTCTTCGAGCGCACGTCGCAGTTCGCCCAGGAGGGTGACCTGGGCGTGGTCCTTGCCGTGGCGCTCGGCGCTGTAGAACACGAATCCGTTGCGCTGCGCCTTGGCGGACTGCAGCGCCTGATCAGCTTCTCGGAGAAGTTCGGAAGGTTCCGTCCCGTCGGCCGGGAACGTTGTGATGCCCACGCTCGCAGTGAGCGAGAACGACATGCCGGCCAGCACCAGCGGAGGCTCGGCCACGGCGGCGAGAAGTTGACCAGCAATTTCCGACATGTGGAACTGATCGATTCGAACCGAAGCGCCCTCGCGCTGTGCCTGCTGGTGGGCGGAGAGGGGCCGGTCCTCGAGCGACGGCACGAGAACGGCAAACTCGTCGCCACCGAGGCGGGCAACGAGCGACCCGACCGGAGACACCTCTCGCAGTCGGGAGGCAAGGATGGCGAGCGCCTCGTCACCCTGCTGATGGCCGACGCTGTCATTGATCAGCGAGAAATGGTCAAGGGCGAGGAGCACGAGCCCACCTTTGGTCTCCGACCGGAGCACATCGTCGAAGACGTCGCGGAAACGCCGACGGTTGGCGAGGTCGGTCAACGGGTCGTGGAAGGCCAGATACTCGCGTTCGTCGACCTCCCGGCGAAGGTCGTCGATCAGCGCGCTGTTGGAGAACCAGGCGCCGATCCGGTCGGCGACCGTCTCGACGAGCGAATCGGTCTCGGCATTGAACGCGGTGCCGACCTCCGGTTCGGCGAGGATCAGCCACCCCACCCGGTCGCTCCCCGCTTGAAACGAAGCTCCTCGAACAACCGGATGCTCGCCGGCACCAAGGAGTTGGACCCGTAGTGAACCGAGCGAATGCACATCCAGAATCGGTCCGGCCGCCAGATGTTTCGGCATTTCGACGGTTATCAACTGATCGTCGGCCCACCGGTAGGCGACCGAGCCGACGCAGACGACGATTCGCCGGACTCGGGCGATCGCTGCCAACTGCGAGGCGAACTCGGAAATCGACGCGTCGCCGGGGGTGGACGCCGTGAGTTCGGCGGTGAGATGGGAAAGTGCGGCAAGAGCATCGGCTTTCCGCGATCTCTCGATCTCCCCCCGCCACGATCGAATGAACAACACCGCAAAGGGAAGGGCCGCCAACACAGCAAGGTCCCACGTCTGCCATGCCGCCAACAACACGAGGCCGAGAAGGGCGGAAATCGTGGTTATGACCAGAGTGACAACGGTGCTTCGAACTGCATCACGTGTCGAAACACTTCCGCCGGTCATCCGCATGAGCCAAAAGATCACCAGGACGCTGGCCAGGTCGATCAGGACCAACGACACGACGACGCGAAGTCGCCATCCAGACAGGGGAAGCGCTGCCACGAGCAGGGCCAGCCCGGCAGCTTGTGCGCCGTCAAGTCCCACGTTGAAGGCGATCCGCTCCGGAGATCGACGAAGCCGCCATGCGGTCGCACCGCCTGAGCCGACCACTCGCGCAATAAACAGATAAGGGGCTCCGACGAGTGCCAACGCGAAAACGGCCGGAAGTTCGACAAACCCATGAGTCGTCACGTCTCGCCCAATCCGCAACGTGACACGACGGCTGTCGGCAAGAGCAAAGAACACCGTCAAGACGACGACTAGGAGGATAGAACCGCTGCCCCCCTGAACCCAAGCAGAGACGACTCCAAGGCCCAATAGAAGCAAACCAAGGCCGGTCGGCAAGATCACTGTTGATCTTCTGCTCAGAACTGAGTTAGCGTTCATTTGTTCCCGTTAAAGGGAATGTTGTTTCCACCACACAAAGGACAGGTGCACTATGCACGGAGTCGACTGGGGCTGAGCCCAGCTGTTGTCCTTCGGGACAGCGTTGAAGCCGAGTGAAGTGACGACCCCAACCGGTCATCACGGAGCTCGGCTTTTTCGCGTCCACGGGCTGATTGTCGGCATTATGCCGCCGCATCTGTAGACCGGCGGCCGGTTTACCACCGGCCGTTTCAACCAGCCGCCCGGGTCAGCTCAGGTGAGCCAGGACCTCGACCAGATCGGTCGGCAACGCGGACTCGAATGCCAGTTCGACACCGGAGACCGGATGGGTGAAAGCCAACCGATAGGCGTGGAGGAAGGGCCGGCCGACGACGATTGCGCCCCTCGTGCCGCCGTAGCGGGGGTCACCGGCGATCGGGTGGCCGATGGCGGAGAGGTGGACGCGGATCTGATGGGTGCGGCCGGTCTCGAGCGTGCACTCGACGTAGGTGGCCGGTTCGGGCTCGCGGAAACGCTCGAGCACGCGGTACGACGTCCGGGCCTCGCGTCCGTTCGCGGAGACGGTCATGCGGGTCGGATCCTGGTCGGATCGCCCGATCGGGGCGTCGACGAGACCGTTGTCGGCTTCGAGTTCGCCCAGTGCCAGCGCCAGGTAGCGGCGGCTGACCTCCCGGCGGGCCATCATCTCGCTCAGGCGCTGCTGCGCATGAGCGGTGCGGGCGACGACGAGCAGCCCGGAGGTGCCGCGGTCGAGCCGGTGCACGATTCCGGGACGATCGCGACGGTCGCCGACTCCGAGGACGGTGATCTCCGGGTACCGGGCGAGCAGACCGTGCACGAGCGTTCCGGACTGGTGTCCGGAACCGGGGTGCACGACGAGCCCCGTCGGTTTGTCGACCACCGCAAGGTCAGCATCCTCGAAGACCACACCGAACTCGACGCCGGGATCGGCCGACAGCGGGGCGGCGAGAACGTCGTCCGGTCGATCGATCTCGACCACGGAACCGACGGCGACGCGCGCTGTGCGGCTGGTCACTATCGCCCCATTGAGGGTGACGAAGCCATCGCTGACCAGCTCCGATGCCCGCGAACGGGTGAGGTCGGCGAGCACGGCGACGACGCGGTCGAGCCGTTCACCGTCGAGGGCGTCGGGGACGACGTCGGAGATCATCATCCGGTGTTCTCCGATCGACGGGCTCGGGCGCCGGCGGCGTCGGCTCGGAACGACAGGACGATCAACACCACGCAGGCGACACACAGCGCCGAGTCGGCGACGTTGAACACCGGCCAGAACCCGACGTCGATGAAATCGACAACGGCGCCGCCGCGTCGGACGAGTCGGTCGACCTTGTTGCCGATCGCCCCGCCCAGGAGTCCGCCGAGCGCCGCCGCAAAGGGTTTCGTCGGGGCCCCCGGTGAGCCCGGAACCCGCCATAGGGTGCGAAGCACCCACGCCGCAAGCACGACGATCACGACACCGACGATCCACGTGACCGCCCCCGAACCGCTCCCCCGGGAGAAGGCCATGCCGGTGTTGAACCGTCGGATCAGACGCACCCCACCGCCGATACGGACCTCTTCGGCTGCACCGATGTGGCTCACCACGAGCGACTTCGTGAGCTGGTCGATGACGACAACGAGGGCCGCGACCAGGAGCCCCCACGTGCGCGCCGAAAGGGCGCGGCCACGGGACCGAGAGGTCGACGGGTTGGAATCGTTCGTCATCGCACGGAGGTCGGAGCCACGATCGGACCGGCCCGGCGGGCTGGTCACCGACGTGACAGACCACCGTTCTTACACTCGATACAGAGCGTCGTGAACGGCAGGGCACGCAGACGCATGCGGGTGACGGGCTTCTGACAGTGGCCGCAGTAGCCGTACTCGCCAGTACCGATCCGAACGAGGGCCTCTTCGACCTCTTCGACCTTCAGGAGGAATTGCGCGGACATCGCGAGATCGCGCTCGCGCTCCATCGAGAGCGTCCCGCCCTCGCCGGACTCGTCGTCGAACTGCACATCCCCGGGTTCCATCTCCCTGGCCAGTTGGTCCGCCTCCTCCTGGAACGCCTCGGCCTGACGCTGCAGGGCGTCACGCGAAATCGTGAGGAGGTCTCGCTGCTGGGTCAGGAATTGGCCTTCGCTCAGTGCCTCGATCCCGTCGAACTCGTCGTCCAGGTTGATCGCAGGAGCTTTGAGCAGCTTCACCGGCGTGCGCACCGGGACCGCAGCGGGCATCGAGCGACCGGCTGGTCGAAGAGACACGACTGCTCGCGCCGGCTGGTTCTCCGAGCGGGCGAGCGCAGCGGCGCGGGCCTCGGGAGAGGCCGGAGCGACCATGGCTCCCGGGATGGGCGCGTTCTTCCCGGTCGGAACCTTCGCCTCTTTGACCGGGGCGGGCGGAGGGGGCGGCGGCGGTGCGACTTCGGCGACAACCGGCGTCGGCTCGGCCGGGGCCGGTGCTGCGACAACCGGGTCAGCAGCGGGCGCAGCCTTGGATGCCGACCCCTTTGCCGGCTTCGGCGCTTCGACCGCGGAGGGCGCCACCTTGGTAGCGGTCTTCGCCGGAGCGGCGGTCTTCGCCGGAGCCGCGGCCTTGACCGGAGCGGCGGCCTTGACCGGATCGGCAGCCTTGACCGGAGCAGATTTGGCCGGAGCCGCAGCCTTGACCGGAGCCGCGGCCTTCGCCGGAGCAGATTTGGCCGGAGCGGCGGCCTTGACCGGAGCCGCGGCCTTCACCGGAGCAGATTTGGCCGGAGCCGCAGCCTTGACCGGAGCCGCGGGCTTGGCCGGAGCGGCCTTCACCGGCGACGTTGCCGGAGTGGCCTTGGCAGCGGAGGCCTTGGCCGCCGGAGTCTTCGACTGCTCGGCGCTCGCCTTGGCGGGAGGAGCGACAGCCTTGGCTGACGCGTTTGTCGTTGCGGGCTGTTTCGCCGTGCCGCTGGAGGTACGTGGAGACTTCATGGTGGTTGGTGACGCCGATCGGGTGGGGGAAGGTGCCGTTTTCGCTTTGGTGACACTCGCCGAGGCGCGCTTCACCGGGACCGCGGTCTTCGCGGGTGCTGCTTTTGCTGCTTTGGTACCTGGCTTGGTGGTGGTGCCTGGTTTGGCTTTCGGGATCTTCGACGGAGTGGGTTTCTTGGTTGCGGGCGCCGTCTTCAGTGACAGCACGTTCTTCGAGGCCGTCGAGCGGGACTTCGTCGCGCCGGCCGCAGCCTTCGGGCTCGCCTTGGCCACCGCTCCCCTACCGGCCGTCGACTTGGGGGCTGTCGCCTTCGTGCCCGCCTTCGAAGCGGACGGCTTCCCGGATTTGGACGAAGGCCCCCCACCTTTGACCGCCGCCTTGGCGACAGTCTTGCTCGGCGCCGGCGACGCCTTCTTTGCTACGGCGGATTTCGCCGGTTTGCGAGCAGGAATCGATTTCGACGATGCAGCCACGATGTACTCCCGTTGACGGTGCCGGAGGGACCGCGAGATCCCCGGGAAGGCGGGCAGACTACTGCGTCACTGACCCGAATTCGCGCCATTGACCGCCAGAAGGTCGTTCGTCGACATGACCCATGTCACGATTCGTCATCCGCCGGCACCCGGACCGTCGGCCGCTCCGGCCGGCTCGGCGCTCAATCGGAGAGTGCGGCCACCATCGGCTCGGCGTCCGCATCTGCCGACGCCGACGAGAACGTGTCCGGCACCACGATCATCGGCACGGACGCATCGCCACCCTCGTCGAGTTGGTCGAGCCGAGCCAGATGATCGGTGAGCGCAGCGCGCAGCCGATCGCGCGTTGCCGCCGTGAGTGAGCGGAGGTCGTCGAGCTCGTGCCGTCGACGATCGAGTTCGTCGGCGATCGTCTGGCGCTGCGCGTCGAGCGCGGCCAGGTGGTGCGAGTGCTGGATGTCGGCCTCGCTCATTCGCTTCGCGATGGCCTCGTTCGCGTCGGCTTGTGCTGCGGCGGCAGCCGCTGCTGCGGCGGCGGCACCCTCCGCCTGAAGGCGAGTCGCCTGTGTCGTCGCATCGGCGACAATGCGCTCGGCGACGGCTTTCGACTCACCGACGACGAGGTCAGCGGCCCGCTGCGCGAGGGTGAGCGTCCGGCGGACGGTCTCGTCGGTCTCCGGGGTAACCCCGGGAGCGGTCACCCTCGTCTCGGCCCGTTCCGCGCGGGCCTTCGCTTCTCCCAACGTCGCGTGGAGTTCGTCGACATCTGCAGCAACCTCTTCGAGGAACACGTCGACGTCGACCTGGTTGTAGCCCCGCCAGCCCTCGCGGAACTCGATCTTGCGGATGGACTCGCCCGAGATCGTCATGGTGCTTCCGTCTCCGAGGGGACCGGGCTCAACCGACTGGGCGAGACCGGTCGTCGGCTCCGAGGGCCGGAGACGGCAGATCCCGGGGCGTGAGCATGTAGACGACGTCGGACACCCGGTCCATCGAGCCATTGAGTCCGAAGGTCAGACCAGCCGCGAAATCGATCAGCCGCCGTTTGACCTCGCGGTCGACTTCACCGAGATTGACGATCACGGGTTGGGCAGCGCGGAAACGCTCTCCGATCTCCTGGGCGTCGGCAAACGAACTGGGCGTGACCGCGTGCACCTTGGTGGCCGAAGCTCCCGGGAGGGGCCGAACCGACCCGGAACCGCCGTTGCTCGATGACGGCACGGCCCGGACCTGCGGCGTAACCATACCGACACCGGATTCGACGGGAACCACCGGAACGGCACGGACGTTGGGCTGATCGAACTCATAGGCGTGACGGTCGGGTTGCCGCCGGGGCGGCGCAGATTGGCCCTGATCCTCGTACGGCTCATAGTCGCCGTACGCGTCGTTGTCACTCAGGCCCAGATAATCCATTGCCTTGTTGAAGAACCCTGCCATGCATCCTCCGGTCGGAGTATCCGACGATCAAGCCTGTCATGTTAGTGGTCCGGTCGTCGGCCAGCGGTGTTCTCCGGAGAACGGGGTCGCGCGAGGCCTCGACCGACGTCCCCGAGGAGATGATCGTGCCGGCCACGCGGCCGACGAACTACGGACGCGTCGGACGGCGACCGAAGAGAACGCTGCCGAGACGGATCATCGTCGAGCCTTCGGCGAGCGCATCGATGTAGTCCTCGGACATCCCCATCGAAGTCTCGGCGAGACCATGGAGCAGCGTCGCCCGACGCAGGATGGCGAACGACTGCCGCCGGGCGAAGTGATCCTCGGTGTCGGGGCCGATTCCCATCAGTCCGCGCACGACGAGCCCGCCGAGGTGGGCTGCCTCGATCACCGGAGCGACCTCTTCGACGTTGACGCCGCCCTGCTCGTAGCGCCCGGTGAGGTTCACCTGCACGAGAACTTCGGCCGACGGCACCCGTTTCGCCAACGCCGCCGCCTGGTCCACCGACCCGACCGTCTGCCACAGAGAAACGATCGGCGCCAGTCGATTGATCTTGTTGGACTGGAGCCGGCCCTGGAACGTCCATCGACCGTCGAACCCTTCCGCGGTGAGTTCGGTAGCCTTCGCGACGAGTTCGTCGGCGTAGTTCTCGCCGAACAGGGTGAGCCCGGCGGCTCGAGCGGCGCGCACGGTGTCTGCGCCGAACCCCTTGGTCACGGCGACGATCGTCACTTCGTCGAGTCGACGGCCCGCCGCAAGGATGTGCTGTCGGACAACGCCAAGTCGCTCGGCGATCGCATGAGAAAGTTCGCGTTCGGCCGGCTGGCCGACGAGCGGATCGGTCATCGGTCCCGCCAGAGGAACATCGCCTGTCGCTCGGGATCGGCCCTGGTCCGGTGCGAGTAGAGGCTCGGCGACGAGGTGTCGGTATTCCAGGCGAGCGATACCGGAACCTGCACCGCTGACAGCGCCGCTTCGACGGCGCCGGGAAGGTCGAGCGCAGGTCGGCCGTCCACGGTGTGACTGCGCACCTGTTCCCCGTAGCGCGCTGCCACCCGGTCAAGATCGTCGGCGCCAAATGCATACGAACCCGGGTGGATGCACGGACCGAGGACTGCGCGGGGCGACGCGTCCGGGCCGGCGAGCCGCCCGACCGCCGCGACCGCCGCTTCGATCACCCCAGAGAGAAGACCCTGCCAGCCGGCATGCACGACTGCACCGACATGTCCCGCGACGATCGCGATCGGGGCACAGTCAGCGGTCACGACGCACAGGGCGACGCCGGGCGCGTCAGTGACGGCCGCATCTCCGTCCGCGCCCGCCAACTGGCCGACCGCGTGGGGGCCGGCGAACAGCACCACGCCCGATCCGTGTGTTTGGCGGAGCCACGCAACGGGCAAGGCGCCGACGATGGCGGCACGGCGCTCCGCCACACCGACGCTCGACGGCCCGAAGTCACCGTCGCGACGGTCGGTGAAGCAGACGGACCACCCGTCGACGTCGAGGGTCGGGACCGGCAAGAAAGCGTGCGCTGTGCTCGACGGCCGGACGTGGCTACTTCAAGAACGAAGGGACGTCGAACTCGTCGTCGTCACCGCTGTAGCCGCCGCCGTCGTCGGGCGACGTGAAGATGTCGTCAGCCGGATTCGGTACGGCGCGCAGACCCTTCTCGGAGCTTCCCGGACCACCGCTGCTGGTCGCCGGCGACGAGCTCTTGCGCTGGTCGTCCCAGCGGTCGAAGCCGGCGGCGATGACGGTGACACGAACGACATCTTCCATGGCGTCGTCGATCACCGTTCCGAAGATGATGTTGGCATCGGGGTGGGCCACGCCCCGGATGATTTCCGCAGCCTCGTTGACCTCGAAGAGGCCAAGGTCGTGTGCACCGGTGATGTTCAGCAGAATGCCACGGGCCCCCTCGACGGAGGACTCGAGGAGCGGAGACGAGATCGCCGTGCGAGCTGCGGTCGCCGCACGTCCGTTGCCGGTGCCGTAGCCGATGCCCATGAGCGAGGTGCCCGCATCTTGGAGGATGGCCCGCACGTCGGCAAAGTCGGTGTTGATGAGTCCGGGGATCGTGATCAGGTCGGTGATGCCCTGCACACCCTGGAGCAGCACCTCGTCGGCCATCTTGAACGCCGTCACCATGGTCGTCTTGTCGGACGCAACGGTGAGGAGGCGGTCGTTCGGGATGACGATGAGGGTGTCGACCTTCTCCTTGAGGTGCTGGATGCCGTTCTCCGCCTGCACCGAACGGCGACGGCCTTCGAACGAAAACGGACGGGTCACGACACCGATGGTCAACGCACCCATGGACTTCGCCACCTCCGCGATGACCGGAGCCGAACCGGTGCCGGTGCCACCACCCTCGCCTGCGGTCACGAAGACCATGTCAGCACCTTTGATGGCCTCCCGGATCTCCTCGATGTGTTCCTCAGCGGCCCGACGGCCAATCTCGGGATCGGATCCCGCGCCAAGACCACGGGTGAGCTCGCGGCCGATGTCGAGCTTGACATCGGCGTCGCTCATCAGCAGCGCCTGCGCATCGGTGTTCACCGCGATGAACTCGGACCCCTTCAGCCCGGCCTCGATCATCCGGTTGACGGCATTGACGCCACCGCCGCCGCAACCGACAACCTTGATGACAGCCAGGTAATTCTGTGGTGGGACCACAAGGACCTCCGAAGAGTGGGGCAGGCGCGTAGTGCGGACCACCCGAGTGATTGGGGGCAGGTTAGTGCCGGGGATGGGATTGGACGTGGCAAGTCGCTGCACGACCTGCCTCGCCGATTGCGCGCGGCAACGAGGCGGACGGACCGAGGCGGGCTACCCGGGGCGCGTCAGCCGACGGCAGCGAAGGTGAGGATCGGGGTGTCGGGAGTGCGCAAGTCGATCGTCTTCGGCATCGGCCCCGGGCGACTGAGCACCGACGCGAGCGCGGCGGCTGGAACGTCGGAGTCCCTTGGTCGACCGACCAGCACCCGCGCCGCCGAGCCCCCGTCCGTCGGCTTGAGCAACCACTCGACTCCGCTGTCGCGGAGCACGACCCGCAGCAGCCGACCCGGGAGCCGACGTTCGATGGCCTTCGCGCTGGATAGCACCGCGGGAGCCGGGTCGGCCAGCGAATCATTGGGGGCCGGGATGGCCGTCAGACCCAGGTCGAACGACGGCAGTCCGAGGACCGACGCATCATCGGCGTCGACGATCGAGAGGACCGACCCGTCGGTGGCGGTCAGGGCGACGCGGCCGTTCGGGAGTTGCACGGCGCCCGCGACGTCGTGTGCCGTCACGCTCACCTCCACGGTCCGGGGGAACGAGCGCCGCACAGTCGCCGTCGCGACCCACGGCAACGAGCGGAGCGCTGACTCGCGGTTTCCGACGTCGAGCCGGAGCAGGTTGTTGTTGCGCATCGGCGTGATGATGCGGGAGATCTCCTGCTGTTCTGCCGCTGAGCCGTTGAAGCGGAGCACGACGGTCGACACCGACAGCAGAGGCGACAGCAGCGCCACCCACGCGCCGGAGGCGAGCGTGGCGACCAGCGCCACGGGAACCAGGAATGGCCGCAGAAGAGCGACGCGCTCGGTGCGACGGATGGAACGCTGACGGTCGGCGAGCCGTGGATGGGCCGGCGCCTGTCGCCGACCCGACGAAGACACGTGCGGGCGGGCTTGCGGGGTCGGTGCTGCTCTCGTGGGATCGAGGAGCGGGGCGCGGACGGTCACCCCTCCAACCGCTCCCGGGCGCCTCGAACCCGACGGGAATGGCCGGGACGGGCCGGAACTGACGGAACCACCGCCGGCTGGTCCCGCAGCGGGCGTCGGCGCGTCCTTGTTGCTGGTCGGGGTCATCGACCGTGCTGGTTCGGGAGCCGGACGCATCCGCATCGACGCCACCGGTGCAAAGGATTCGAGCGGCCGACCCTCGGTGGAGCCGCGGTCGAGCACGGCGGTCGTCGCCGTTGCCGACGGGACGGCGGGATCGGCGAAACCGGGCGACGCTTGATCGATGAGATCTGACACGGGACGGACTCCAGACAGGTGGGAACGAGACATCAGTGGTTGTGTTCGGGTTCGGCGACCGATCGGCCGGTCGGCGAAGGAGCATGGTCTTCGTCACGAACGTCGTTCCGCGAACCTTGCGGGGCGAGCACGGGCAGTTCTGCGAGGAAGCCGGCGGTGCGCACCTCCGGGGTCAGCACCACGCCGAAGCGTTCGAACACCCGCGCCCGTACGTCGGTGATGAGCGCCCAGACATCGGCGGCGGATGCGCCCGGGTCGGCCTGGATGAAGTTGGCATGTTTGTCGGACACGGATGCGCCGCCGATCCGGTTCCCCTTCAATCCGGCCGCGTCGATCAGGCGGCCGGCCGAGTCGCCCGGGGGGTTGGTGAACACCGAGCCGCAGTTGGCGCCGCCGGGCTGATGGGTGCGTCGCCACCGGACGATCTCACGGAGCGTCTCCTCCCCCGCCGCGCTCGGGCCGACGCCACACCGGAATGCTGCATTGATGACGACCTCCGAAGCAGAGAGGTCGCTGTGTCGGTAGGCGAGGCCCAGGGACCCGGATGAACGACGGACGATGCCGACATCGTCGGCGAGGTCGACGACGTCGGCGCTGACGATGTTCGTGGCCACGTCCGATCCGTGACCCCCCGCGTTCATCCTCACCGCACCGCCGACCGAGCCGGGCACACCGACCATCCATTCGAGGCCGGTGGCCCCTTCGGCCACCGATCGCCGTGCGAGTACCGGCAGCTTCACTCCGGCGCCCGCCCGCACCATGAACTCGTGATCGGCCGTGCGCTCGATGTCGATCGCGTCGCCCTCGCCGCCACCGACGACCACGACGAGGCCAGGCCACCCGTCGTCACCGATGAGCAGGTTCGAACCCTGTCCGATGACCAGAACATCGACACCGGTGGCGCAGACGGCGTCGTGCAACGCGCTGAAGTCGTCGGCGCTCTGGGCACGGACGACGAGCCGCGCCGGTCCGCCGATGCGGAAGGTGGTGAACGGCGCCAGCTCCACGCCGTGTTCGGCTCGGGGCCCGAGCAGAGCGGCGGCGCGGGCGATCACCTCGGCCCCGCTCATCGATGCCCTGCCCGGCCGGTCGCCCAGTCCGACGAGAGCATCTCGTCGGGGAAGGTCGTGAGATCGCCTGCATTCATGGTCAGTACGAGATCACCGGACCGCACGACCCGCGGGACCAGATCGGCGAGCTCGGCCCGGGTCTCGCAGTAGTACTGCTCACCGTCGGGTCGTGCTCGGGCGACGGCGTCGAACACCGTCCTCCCCGAGATCCCTTCGATCGGCTGTTGCCCTGCGGCATAGAGACCGCAGATGATGACGACGTCGGCACCGGCGAACGATGTCCCGAACTCGCGGCCGACATCTCTCACGCGGGTGTAGCGGTGCGGTTGGAAGATGGCGATCACCCGGGACCAATTGGCCCTGACGGCGCTAGCGACGTTCGTGGCGACCTCAGCGGGAAGGTGTGCGTAGTCGTCGACGAAGGTGACACCGTTCGCTTCGCCGCGGAATTCGAATCGCCGCGACACGCCACCGAAGGCGGCCATGGAGCGGGCCAGCACCGATGCGTCGAGACCGAGACGACGCAGGAGCGCGAAGGCGGCGGTGGCGTTGAGCGCGTTGTGGTCGCCGGGCACGTGGATGACCACGGCGGTCGAGCTGCCGTCCGGCTCGATCACGTCGAAACGGGAGCCGAGCCGCTCCGGTACGAAGTGCCCGATCTTCCAGTCTCCATTCGGGTCCCAACCATAGGTATGCATATGATCGCCGGAAAAGGCATGGGCGAGACTCGCCGAGTTGGGGTTCTCGACGCAGACGACGGCGATCGCCGCGGAATCGATGAATCGCCCGTAGCCGTCGAGGAGCGCTTGCTCAGTCCCCCAGAAGTCGAGATGGTCCGGATCTGCGTTGGTGACGATCACCGCCTCCGCGTTCGCCCGGAGGAACGAGCCATCGCTCTCGTCGGCCTCGAGGACGAACCAGTCCGAGGAGTTGGTCCAGCGCACCCCGCTGCCGAAACGGGCGACGGTGGAGCCGACCAGGAACGACGGGTCCTCCCCGGCATCGACCATGAGCGTGGCCAGCATTGCGGAGGTCGTCGTCTTGCCGTGTGCCCCGCTCACCGCGATGACCCGCTTGTCGGCGCAGATCACCTCCATCGCATCAGCCCGGCTGAGACAGGGAACGCCACCCTCGAGCGCTGCGTCGAGTTCCACGTTTCCCGGCTTGATCGCCGCCGAATGGATGACCACGTCGACGCCGGTGACATGTTCGGCGCGATGGCCGACATGCACGACCACACCGAGTTCTCGAAGCGTGTCGAGCATGGCCGACTCCGCCTGGTCGCTTCCGCTCACCGTATGGCCGCAGGCGTGCAGGATGGTGGCGATCGGTCCCATTGCGGCGCCACCGACGGCGATGATGTGCACACGCGCCGGACGGTGGAGGGAGAACATCTGAGTCACCCCTGGGAGCGGCCGACGAGTGAAGGCTGGCGGGCCGCGTGGGTGAAGAGGAGTTGGGCAATGGCGTCGCCGGCGTCGGGACGGCTCCGGCGACGTTGCGCGGCAGCGAGCGCCGATCGGCGGTCAGGATCGTGGAGCAACTGATCGAGCGCTTCGGCCAGTCGTTCTGCCCCCAGGTCCCGATCGGCGAGCAGGACCGCGGCCCCGTCATCGACGACGGCACGCGCGTTTGCGGTCTGGTGGTCCTCGGCTGCACCGGGCAGCGGGACGAGGATGGCCGGAACCCCGAGAACCGAAAGGTCGGCGACCGAGGTCGCGCCGGCTCGGCACACGATCACGTCGGAGGCCACGTACCAACGCGGCATCTGGTCCTCGTACGCGACCTGCTGGTAGTCGAGCATTGCCTCCGGATGATCCGACAACCACGCGTTGCGGCGCTCCTGCGCCCAATCGAGATCTCGCGGCCCGACCACGTGACGGATCAGGAGCCGGCGCCCTGCCCAGCGGTCGCAGAGGGCAAGAACGGTTTCGTTGATCCGACGGGCTCCGAGCGAGCCACCGAAGACGGTCACCACTTGCGTCGCCGAGTCGATGCCGAGTTCGTTTCGGGCGTCAGCTCGCGCGACATCGGCCGGCTTGCGGGCAAGATCGAGAATCTCGCGGCGTACGGGGTTGCCGGTCACGACGGCCCGGGGAAGGCCGGTCGTCGGGAACGCTACGGCGGCAGCCTTCGCGTACTTCGAGAAGGCCCGAACGCTGCGACCCGCTCGGGCGTTGGACTCGGCGATGACGAGGGGCACCCGCGTCAGTCGGGCGGCGAGGCATGCGGGCACCGAGGCATACCCGCCGACGCTGAGAACGACAGCCGGCCGGGCGCGGAGAAACGAGACGACCGTCCTCAGCGTCGCCCCGAGGAGCCCGAGCGATGAGCGGAGATTCGTGAGGACCGCCCGAGGGGCGAAGGAGCGCAGCAGCCCTCGGCCCGAGAGCATGGTGAGCGCGTAGCCGGCAGCCGGAACAAGTCGCTTCTCGACGCCGCGTTGCGATCCGACGAACACGATGCTCGTGGCGTCGACGCCGCGGGCGACCAGCGTGTCGGCCACGGCCAGGGCCGGGAGCACGTGGCCAGCGGTACCTCCGCCGGCAACGATGATCCAGGGGGCTGTGGTCATGGTCGAGGTCTCGGCGCCGATCGACGGGCTCCCTTGAGGGTGGTTGCGCTCAGTTTCGGGATTCGGCGGTTGCCGAGTCCGACCCCCGCCGTTCCCGTCGGCGATCGTGTCGCCCGATCGGTCGTGGGATCGAACATTCCCGTCCGGGCGATGTTGACGAGTGCTCCGGTCGCGACCATCAGGACAATGAAGGAGGATCCGCCGACCGAGACGAATGGCAGCGGCACTCCGGTAACCGGCATCGAACCGAGCACGGCCCCCGTGTTGATGACGGCCTGCGTCGCGATCCATGTGGTGATGGCGGCAGCGACAAGCGAGGCGAATCGGTCACGCGCCCGCCGGGCCACATGCATGCCGACGAAGATCAGCGATCCGTAGAGGCCGAGGACGACCACTGCACCGATCAGCCCCGTCTCCTCGCCGATGATCGCAAAGATGAAGTCCGTGTGCGCGTTGGGGAGGAACCCCCACTTGGCCCGGCTGGCACCGATCCCCCGACCGACGAGACCACCGGAGGCGAAGCCCAGCTTCGACTGGTACACGTGATAGCCGATGCCTTGCAGGTCGTGACCCGGTTTGAGGAAGGCGACGACCCGATCCCATCGGTACGGTGAGACCTTCGCAAACAGGAAGACGAGCACGGCTCCGACCGCACCGAGACGAAGAAGGGTCTTTCCGGCAAGGCCGGACGCGACCGCCATCGTGGCGCAGATCAGTACCAGGATCATGGCTGTTCCCATGTCCGGCTGGAGCAGGACGGGCACGATCGCGATTCCCGAGATCACGAGGAACGGACGCAGGAAGTAATGCCTGACGTGGTCAGGCTCGGCGAGGTGATGGCTCCTGGCGCACACGAACGAGGCAAGCGCGAACGCGAGGGAGAGCTTGAGCAGTTCCGTGGGCTGGACGGCAATCGACTCCGGACCGACCCAGCGACGCGAGCCGCCGCGCGTGTGCCCGAGCGGCGTGAGGGTCACGAGGGTGGCGAGCACCGACACCGCGAACATGGGCTTGGCGAGCCGACGCCAGGCGGTGTACGGGAAGAAGATCGCGACGAGACCGGCGGCGAGCCCCATGGCGATCCACAACATCTGGCGGCGGAAGACGTACCACGGATCCTTGTAGACCGTCAGCGAGTGGATCGACGATGCGGACGCGACGAACACCAGACCCGTGGCGATGAGCAGGACCACCAAGACGACGAGGCCGAGCGCCGCTGGCGTCCATCCTGTCTGGGCGGTCGACCGCATCGCCGGAACATCCGGTCCGACGCGGCGCGCCGCACCGGTGGCACCGGAACGAACGCGCTGGGGTGCGCGTCGCCGGAGGGGAGGGACGAAAGCTCGGGTCATCGGGTGTCGCTTTCCGGTCCGGTGGAAGTCGCTGAAGTGGAAGGAACATGCATGGTCAGCCAAGGCCGCCGAGGCGGAGGAAGTCGGCGTAGAACAGACCCAGCCCGACGGCCGCGGCGATCATGGCCAGGATCCAGAACCTGATGATCACCGTCGTCTCCGGCCAGCCCTTGAGCTCGAAGTGGTGATGGATCGGCGCCATCCGGAAGATCCGCCGCCCGCCCATGAGGCGGAACGTGAAGACCTGAAGCATGACCGAGAGTGTCTCCATCACGAAAAGCCCTCCGATGATCGGCAGGAGCAGCGGCGTGTAGGTCACCACGGCGATCGCACCGAGCGCCGAACCGATGGCGAGTGAGCCGACGTCGCCCATGAAGATGCGTGCGGGCGCCGCATTCCACCAGAGGAACCCGGCACACGCGCCGACCATCGACGCAGCGACCACGGAGACGTCGAGCGCGTTGTCGATTCGATAGTCGCCGAAGTTGCGGAACATCCAGAACGCCATCACGGTGTAGGCGCCGAAGGCGTAGACCGAACTTCCGGCGGCGAGCCCGTCGAGTCCGTCGGTGAGGTTCACGGCGTTGGAACAGCCGATCACCACGAACATCATCACGACGACCCAGAGCACCGTCGGGAGCAGCCACCCGGGCCGTTGCGGCCGGGTGAACCCGAGCACCGGATCGAGCTTCGCCCACGAGATCGCCAGAGCGGCGAAGATGCCGGCGACGAGGAACTGACCGACGATCTTGGCGCGCTTGTTCAACCCGAGGCTGCGTTTGCGACTGATCTTGATCCAGTCGTCGGCCAGGCCGACGAGGGCGGCTCCCACGAAGGCGAAGACGACGAGAAGGCCCCGCCGGCTGAACGGCAGCGTCGTCACGAGATGGGGCACGATGTAACCGGCGACGGCGGCGATGACGATGGCGATGCCGCCCATAGTCGGCGTGCCGGTCTTCTTCAGGTGGGTCTGCGGGCCGTCGGTCCGGATAGGTTGGCCGATGCCGTTCGCAGCGAGCCAACGAATCAGCAAAGGCATCCCGAGCAGTGACGTGAAGAACGAGATGATGCCGGCAACGAGCAGCGCGATCACGGGTACGCCCCTTTGGCGTTCCCACCGCTGGAGAGCAGCGCCTCGGCGACGCGCTCGAGCCCGGCGACGCGACTCCCCTTCACGAGAACGACGTCGCCTTCGCCGAGTGGTCCGAGGGCTTCGGCGACCTCGTCGACCGACACCACGTTCACCAGTCCGTAGTCCTGTTCGCCGAGGGCGACGGCGAATGTGATGCCGAGATCACGGGCGAGAGCCCCGATCTCCAAGTGGAAGGCAAGCTTCCCGCGTCCCAGCTCAGCCATGGTTCCGAGCACGGCGAAGCGTCGGGTCGCGGGCATCTGCGAGAGCGCGACCAGGGCGGCGCGCATCGATGACGGATTGGCGTTGTACGCGTCGTTCAGCACGCGGACACCGCTGTCGCCGGTCTGCAGGTCCATACGCATCGGCGAGAGATCGGTGGTCTCGAGTCCGGCGGCGACGTGCTCGAGAGTGACGCCGCTGACAAGCGCCGCCGCCGATGCGGCGAGCGCGTTCTCGACCTGGTGGACCCCCCGGGCACCGAGGCGGACTGACATCTCACCCCAAGCCGTTCGGAGCACAAAACGCGCCCGGACCTCGTCGTCGACGGAGACCTCGTCGGCCACGACGAGCGCGTCGCGATGTCCACTCGCCGAGAATGCGACGACGCGCCCGCGGGCGCGGGCTCGCATCCGTTCGAAGAGGGCGTCGTCGCGATTCACGACCGAGGCGCCCGTAGGACCGATGCAGTCGTAGATCTCCGACTTCGCGTCGGCCGTCCCTTCCGCGCTGCCGAAAAGCTCTCGATGCGCGGTCCCGATGTTCACGATGATTCCTACCGTAGGCTGTGCAATCGCGCAGAGCGTGGCAATGTGACCGAGCCCGCGGGCCCCCATTTCGATGATGGCACCTACTGCCCCTTCGGGCGCATTGGTTAGTGTCAGCGGCACGCCGATCTCGTTATTGAACGATTTCTCACTGGCTGCCACCGGACCTTCTTGTCGGAAGATGGCCGAAAGTAGATCCTTGGTCGAAGTCTTCCCTGAAGAACCGGTGACCGCGATGACTCTTTCGGGAAGCTCCTGGCGGGCGGCACGTCCGAATGCCGTCAGGGCGGCAGCGGTGTCTTCCACGACGATCTCGCCCGGCGTGCCCTCGGGTTTGGACGTGAACCACGCAACGACTCCTGCTCTTCGCGCCGCCCCGATGAAGTCATGTCCGTCGCGCTGGTCGACGAGCGGAACGAACAGGGACCCCGCTCGGGCGATGCGACTGTCGGTATACACCCCGGACACGTCGCAGTCCGGACCGACCAGTTGTCCCTGCGCCGCCGCGGCAATGGCGGACGCCGCACGGGTCTTCGGAACTGGCCGCCCGTCTGTGGTCATCGTGTCCTCCCGGAGATCGCCTGCAACGCCTCCCGGGCAACCTCTCGGTCATCGAACGGCGTGATCACACCATCGCGCTCCTGGCCCGTCTCGTGGCCCTTCCCGGCGATGACCACCACATCGCCCGGTCGGGCCATGGCGATCGCGGTTGCGACAGCCTCCCAGCGATCCTCGATGACCTGCACGTTGTCCGTGAGACTGATGCCGGCGAGGATCTCGCCGATGATCGCGGTCGGTGATTCGGAACGCGGGTTGTCCGTGGTGACGATCACCCGATCGGCGTTCGCCACCGCAGCCTGCCCCATCATCGGCCGCTTGCCGCGGTCCCGGTCGCCGCCGCACCCGAACACGGCGATCACCGCGCCCGGCGGCTGCACGGTCCGGCGGGCGGCTTGGAGCACCCGTACGAGACCATCGGGGGTGTGGGCGTAGTCGACGACCACGGCAAATGGCTGACCTCCGTCGATCATCTCGTAACGGCCCGGGACGGCAGCCGATGACAGGCCGCTGACCAGTGCCGCATCATCGGCGCCGACGTGTTTTGCCACGGCTGCCACCAAGACCGCGTTGCGGACGTTGAAGTCGCCGGCCATCGGCAGCGCGATCTCCACGCCCCGCCAGCGGAAGGTGCTGCCGTTCGGCCGGAGGACCAAGTCCTCGGCGTCGGTCAGCCGTACCCCGGAAGTCGGAATGATGGCGGAGTCGTTGAGCAGAGATCCGTACAAATCATCGAGGTTAACGAATGCATGATCGCTGTATTCAGGCACGAACAGCTTCGCCTTCGCCCGAAAATAGGCCTCCATCGTCCCATGGAAATCCAGATGGTCCTGTGAGAGGTTGGTGAACGCAGCAACCTTGAAATGACAACCGGCGACCCGATGGAGTTCCATCGCATGTGAAGTCACTTCCATCACCACATCGGTGACACCTTCCGATCGGAGCGCGGCGAGGCGTCGGTGCAGGTCCGTCGCCTCCGGAGTCGTGCGCGTCTGCGTGAGCGTCCCGAGGACCGCGACGTGTCGTCCGTCCGCCCGGAGGACTCCGCCGAGAAGATGCGCCGTCGTCGTCTTTCCGTTCGTTCCGGTGATGCCGACCAAGTCGAGTGAGGACGCCGGATCACCGTGCACGATCGAGGCGACATGACCCATGGCCTCGCGCGCGTCGCGGACCTGAAGTTGTGGGACGGAGACGCGCAGCGGACGCTCGACGAGAAGTGCGACTGCGCCATCCGCGACCGCATCGCCGGCGAAGTCGTGGCCGTCACGCCGAAGGCCCGGCACGCAGCAGAACATCGGTGACGGCAGGCCGGACACCTCATGCGAGTCGTGCGTGACGTCGGCGATCTCTGTTGCTCTGTCGTCGGACGGACCTCCGAGGACGACCTCGGCCGCCGACCGAGGCAGTCGGCGTTCGAGTTCGGCAACGATGGATGCGAGAGAGACCGACATAGGTGCGCTTACGGGTTCGGGGCGTCCACGCTCGAGACGACTCCGCCGCCCGTCGCGACGACGGCGTTCGCCTGAGTCGAGGAGGCATCGGAGGTCTGCGCGCCTGCTGCCGTGACCGTGGCCGATGAGGGAGGAGCCGTCGGAGCGACGGTGGCGCGTGGGCGCTCCGGCTCGCGGCGCGCGAGGTCAGGTGCGGTCGGGCGAGGGGCGGTTGTCGTGGCAGGGGCCGACGCGGCGGGGACAACCGTCGGTGCTGGCGTCGTCGACGGAGCGGTGCTCGAGGGCACCACGCCGGCTACGGGGACGGCGGTGGATGCGGCGGGCTCGCGGCGTGTCGACGGGAGAACAGTCGCTGACGGGACCGTCGTGTCCGACGGGCGGGCAGCGATGCTCGCCGCAGCAGGAAGGGCGTTCCGGCGAATGGTCGCGGACCGCCAGCTGCCGGTCCGGGCGACTGCGCGCATCTCTGCGCTGAGCACCGTCGACGGATCGGGCGAAAGCACGACCCGAGAACCGGCCGAAGGCGGAATCCTGTAGTGCTGGCCGACCCAGCGGGCCACTTCCGCGAACAGCGGGGCGGCAACGACTCCGCCGTAGATCGAGGTCTGCGGTTCATCGAGCACGACGATGACGGAGAGTCGCGGCGCTTCCGCCGGAAAGTACCCGGCAAAGCTGGCGACATAGGCTCCGGCGCGATATCCCCGGCTGCGTTCGTTGGGCTTCTGTGCCGTCCCGGTCTTGCCGGCCACGCGGTAGCCCTTCACGCGTGCGGCGCGCCCCGTTCCCTTGTCGACCACGTCGACGAGCATGGAGGTCATGGTCGCCGCGGTCGTCGGGGACACGACGGTCACCGGTTGTTCACGGAGCGCGATCGGCGTCTCCACACCACGATCGTCGACGCTCGACCGGAGCAGGCGCATGGGCATTCGCACGCCACCGTTGGCCAAGGTGTTGTACACGCTGAGCATTTGCACCGCGGTCACCGATATGCCCTGGCCGATCGGGACGGTGCCGATCGAGGTCGAGGTCCATTTGTTGAGGGGCAGCATGATCCCCGCGGATTCGCCCGTGAAGTCGATCGCCGTCTTCGAACCGAGGCCGAAGCCACGGAGGTACCGGTCCAGGCGGGACTTCGTGAGTGCCTGGGCGACCTTGATGGTGCCGACGTTCGACGAGTTCACGAGCACGTCGCGAATCGTCCATCGCATCGTCTTGTGTCCCACGTCGTCTTTGAAACGATGGTTACCGACCCGGTAAAGGTCGGGAACGATCAGCGCCGTCTGCGGCGTGACGACCCGCTCCTCGATCGCGGCTGCCATGGTGATGACCTTGTTCACCGAGCCCGGCTCATAGACCGACACGAGCGCGGTGTTTCGCCCCGTGGAGCGGACACCGCCGTCATCGGCGACCTCCATGTTCGAGAGCGCGAGGATCTCGCCGGTCTTCACATCGGAGACGATCACGATGCCGCCCCTCGCACCGGAGTCGGCGATGCCTTTCGAGTTCATTCCGTCGACCGCATACTGAAGCGACCGGTCAATTGTCGTCACGAACGTCCGACCGGACACGGCGGGACGCAGCGTCCGCTTGCCTCCGGGGATCTGCGATCCCCGCTCGCTACGTTCACTTATGAGTTCCCCGTCACGTCCGGTGAGCTCGTCCTCGAGCATCTTCTCCAGACCAGAGGTCCCTCGTTGTTCGGTATCGACTCGTCCGACGATGGAACGGGCAAGATCGGACGCCGGGTTCTCGCGGCGGAAGCGTTCGGCGAAGTAGACGCCCTTGATCTTTGCCGCTTCGACCTTCGCCTTGAGGTCGTCGTCGACTCCGTTGACCAGGATCGCGTAGCGGGTGGGTTCGCTGAGCTTGCTGACGAGCCAGGGGCGATCGACTGCGTGCGGTGGAAGCTGAGCCATAAGAAGGTCGGCGGTCACCGCCGGACTCGCGACGAGTTGCGGATCGGCGATCAGTCGCCAGTCGCGCACGCTCATGGCGAGTGGCGCACCGAACCGATCGAGAATGTCGCCGCGTTCGGCGCGGATCGTCGTCTCGCGGAGTCGCTGACGGTCACCGCGTTCGGCGAGGACGTCTCGCTGCACGATCTGCAGCTGGGCGGATCGCCCCATCATGGCGACCACAAGAAGGATTCCGCAGCTGTTCAGTCCGACCAGCCGGCGCCGCGAACGACGACGATCGACCGCCGAGACACCGCCGATCGTCGGATCGGCCTTCGTGGTCGGCCCGCGACGGTTCGACCGGGTGACCGGTGGTCGCTGCACTCCTCTGGCCCGGGTGCCTTTTGCTTGGATGTCTCCGCGCCGGCCGGGAGAGTTCCCCCCGATTCGTGACAGGGCCATCAGCGTCCTCGTGTCAGGTCGGGAACCGTCGGGCCCGCGGTTCGGGCGGATGCCGGCATCGTCGAAGCTGTGGGAAGGAATTAGACCTCGGCGGCACCGACAAGTCCGAGCCGGTATGCACTGGAGACGACCTGCTCCGGCGTGTCGAGCTCGGCAACAGTCAGCCGAAGGCGCTGGTGCTCGCGCTCCGCGGTGTCAACTTCCGTGCGAAGAACGTTGAGACGGAGTTGGCGGCTCGCCAGTTGCGAGTGCATGGCGACCGCCGCGAACGCGATGAGCACCACACCGGACAGGAGCGTCCCGGCCAGCAGCATGCGGATTCGCCGCCTCCAGCGATGCGAGCGAACAACCGGAACCGATCGACCCACGGTTGCCCGGGCGGCCGGCACGGCGCGTAAGGCGGTCGCCCGACCGAGAACGCGGCGCGGCTCAGCGGCGAGTTCGACGCTCTCCGGGGCAAGGTCATCGAGAAGTGCGGTCGCTCCGACGGTTGCGTGTGCCCGTCCGGAGCCCCGGTCTGTCCGGTAGCCCATTGCGGCGCTGGCGACGGACCCACCGGTCGTGCGCCGGACCGTGGGGGCGACGGACGGACGTCGGGTGGCGCGATTCGTCACCGCGGACGCCGTCGACGGCATCGGGCGCGACGGACGGGTGACGGGAGCCGTCCGTTCCGGTCGCCCCGCCGGGGCGCGTCCGCCCGGGATGGCGGAGGTCTGCGGACCCGCCGCCCGTTGACGCGCCGCGGTTCGGCCGGACGACACGAATGGCGACGGCGTCGGGGCTGGCTCTCGGCGGACGTCGGGGTGGAACGCGGCCGGAAGGGGTCGCAGGCACAGGGCGAAGGCCTCGGCCGGCGTGCGCAGACGTCGAGAGGCGAGCAAGGAAGACACAGACGACCTCAGGTACGGGAAGGAGTGTCCGACCCGCCGAGTTTCTCGGGGCGAACGACGGACGGAGGAACAGGACCAACGGACGACCGGGTTTCACTTCGAGACGCCGTTCCGGGAGCGGTTGCGCCCGGAACGGCCATCTCGAACACGCGCGCCACCGCACTGGCGGCTCGCGGGTTGGCAGCGACTTCCGCTGCCTGGGGTCTGGTGACCCCTCTTCGCACCATCCGGCCTCGGGGAAGGGCGCCGCAAACGCACGGCAGTCCGGAAGGGCACGAGCATCCGCCGGATTCGGCGGTTCGAAACAGTTCCTTGACGATGCGGTCCTCACCCGAGTGGTACGAGAGGACGACGAAGCGTCCGCCCGGGGCCAGGGTGTCGAGGCCGGCGGTGACCATCGTCGCCAGCACATCGAGCTCATCGTTCACGACGATGCGCAGTGCCTGGAACGTCCGCTTGGCCGGGTGCCCGCCGGTGCGGCGAGTTGCCGCCGGGATGGCGTTGGTCACGACCTTGGCGAGCTGGCCGGTCGTCAGGACGGGACGGTTCGCCAGGATCGCTTTGGCGATCCTCCCGGCAAAGCGCTCGTCGCCGTAGATGCGCAGAGCGTCGGCGATCTCCACGAACGATGCTTCGTTCACGAACTCCGCCGCTGTCCGCCCGGTGCTCGTGTCCATGCGCATGTCGAGCGGCGCATCGGAGCGGTACGAAAAGCCTCGTTCGCTCTCGTCGAACTGCACGGACGAGACGCCGAGGTCAGCGAGGATCGCCGTCACCGGCATCGCCCCGCGGACGCGGACGTCATCGACCAGGGCGTGGCCGAGACGGTCCGAGCGGATGTGCACGACACGGGCGCGGGAGCCGTACGGGGCGAGTCGCGTGGTGGCTGCGGCCACGGCGACGGGGTCCTGGTCGAGGCCGAGGAGGTGCAGGTGCGGACATGCGTCGAGCACGGCGCGTGCGTGGCCGGCACCGCCGAGGGTGAGATCGACGAAGAGCCCGGGCGGTACAGGGCGGATCCAGTGGACGGTCTCGTCGCGCAGGACGGGAACGTGGGAGAAGCCATCGGCGTCGTCCCGCTGCACCAGGTCATCGGCGTCGTCACTGTCCACCATGTGGGGCGCCCTCTCCCCGCGCTTCGGCGCGACGGCGTTCGTACGTCTCGAGATCCCAGACCTCGAGACGGTCGGCCATGCCGATCAGCTGGAGCTCGCCGCGGTCGCGCAGAGATGCGTAGCCACGCAGGCGGTCGATCACTGGCACCCGGGACTGGCTGTCCAGGTCGACGGACTCCACCGTCTCCATGAACATGCGCATCGCCCACCGATCGGGGTCTCGGCCTTCCCCGAAGGCAGCGAGGTGTCGGTCGACCTCGACCTGGTAGGCCTCGGCCGTGAGCAGCTGGAGCTGCCCCTGGTCGCCCTTCGCGAAGTGCATCACGGCGCCGGCGTCGGCGCGGAACTTGACCGGGAGCACGAAGCGCCACTTGTCATCGAGCTTGACCCGGGCGGAGCCTGCCAACATGGTCTAGGCCCCCACGATCGCGAACGGAGAACCGAGCAACACGACCATGACCGGCTGGACCGGCACGAGCACCCCGGCGTCGGCGCACGCTGCATTCGCGATGCACCGAACGCGTATGTCCTCCACCTGCCTCCCCATAGCTCCAGAACCTACCACTTGGCTCCACAGCGCCGCACGTTTGGTGACGCGCATTCAGCAACTTTTTCCCGCTCCCGCCCCGACCAGCAAGAACACCCCGTTCCACCCGCCAACGCGACCCACGAGTTCATGCCCTCCTCCCCTCCACCTCCACTCGGGCCTCGCCGCCACCTCCACATCGCCCCCACGCCGGCTGCCGTCGCGCGGGCGTGTGCCGAGGAGATCGCCCGCCGGGTCCGGGGCGCCGCACGTGCCGCCCGACCCCATTTGACGATTGCGTTCTCGGGTGGGACGACCCCGGCAACGATGTTCCGGTCCCTCGCGCAGCAGATCCTGGGGGACCCCGAAATGGCGGCCGGCTGGGCCCGCACCCACGTCTTCCAGATCGACGAGCGCATCGCACCCGACGGCGACCCCCAGCGCAACGCGAACGAGCTCCTCGCCCTCCTCCTTGATCCGACGGATGTCAGCGCCGCCCATCGTCACCTGATGCCGGTGAACAGCACCGACCCGCCCTCGCTCTATGCACGAACCTTGGAGCGCATCGCCCCGCGGGGCCTCGACGTCGCCGTCCTCGGACTCGGCGACGACGGGCATACCGCCTCACTCGTCCCCGGCGACGCGGTGCTCAACGTCACCGATGCGCCGGTCGCGCTGACCGGCGTCTACCGCGGAACCCGCAGGCTCACCCTCACCCGGGCAGCCCTTGATCGCGCCGGCATCGTGGTGTGGCTGGTGACCGGGGCGGCCAAGGCCGAACCCCTTCGCCGGCTCATGGACGGAGACCGGACCATTCCGGCGGGTCTCGTCGGCGCGCCGGATCAGATCGTGTTCGCCGACCATGACGCCGCGGCGCTCGTGAGCGGCCGACCAGGGTCATGAGCCGAACGTCCAGGCGAGGTGCTCGGCGGGCGGTGTATCCGGGGAGCTTCGATCCACTGACAATTGCCCATCTCGCCATCGCTGTCGCCACGCTCGAGCAATGCCGCTGCGACTCGCTCACGTTCGTACTCTCGCGTGCTGCGCTCGGCAAGGAAGACCATTCGAACACCGTTGACGCACGGGCGCTCCACCTTCGGACACTCGTCGACGATCAGCGCTTCGTCGTCGAAGTCACCTCGGCACGTTTCATCGCGGAGATCGCCCGGGGCTACGACGTCGTGGTCGTCGGAGCCGACAAATGGGCGCAGGTGCTTGACCCGAGCTGGTACGCCGACGAGACGAGCCGCGATGCCGCTGTCGCATCGCTCCCCCACGTGGCGCTCGTCCCCCGGCCGCCGCACTCACCGATCGTCGCAGCACGCGAAGCGATGACCGTGCTCGAACTCGCTGACCCGACCTTGGCGGAGGTCTCCTCCACCGCTGTCCGCTCCGGACGAGCGGAATGGGCTGCTCGGCGGTTGTCGTGAGCCAATTCGAAAACAACCAGCGTTGTGTGGCGAGTTGGCGCCCAGTTGTCCGCTTGAGCGCGTCGCCAAGTCGACAACGCGGCGCCAAGCCGCCACGGAAGTCGCAACACCGCTCACCCGGACCGACCGGCACCGCACTGCGCAGATCGCATTGACCGCTGATGAGCGCTGAAGCGCACAGCTATCACGCCGACTGGCCGTAGCCTCGATCGTCCATGGTCCGCCTCGCCGTCGTCCGTCATTCGCACGCCGGGGCGACGCCCCGCTCGAAGCAGATACCCGCGCGTGACGCCGCTCCGGAGTTCGTCCTGATCCACGGGCTCGCATCGAACGCCCGGATGTGGGACGGGGTCGGTGCGGCCCTGGCCGACCGTGGGTACGCGTCCATCGCCGTGGACCTACGCGGACATGGTCGGTCCCCGAAGCCGCCGGTGCGCGGCGAGGGACACGAGGAGCCGGGCTACGGATTCGATGCGGTCTCCGCCGATGTCCTGCAACTCTTGGAGGACGAAGGCCTGGTGGACGACCGCCGGCCCACGATCGTCGGACAGTCGTGGGGCGGCAACGTGGTCGTCGAGATCGCTGCGAACCACCCGGGCCGCGTCCGGGCCGTCGCGGCGATCGACGGCGGCGTCATCAAGCTCGCCGAGCGGTTCCCCGATTGGGCCGAATGCGAGTCACGACTCGCCCCTCCCGACCTCGCCGGGACACCGGTCGAACGCATCCGAGCGTGGATGACGAGCGCCCATCCGGACTGGCCGGAGAGCGGCATCGAAGGGTCACTCGCAAACTTCGAGGTGCGACACGACGGCACGATCGCCGCGTGGCTCAGCCGTGACCGCCATCTCGCGATTCTGCGGGCACTCTGGGAACACGATCCGGTCGCCAGCTTCGCCCGGCTCGCGGTACCCGCCGCGCTCCTTCTCGCCGACAGCGCCGCCGATTGGAGCCACGACAAGGCGGTCGGCGCAGCCGAGTGCGCCAACGCCAGCCCCGTGTCGGTCGACATCGAATGGTTCGCCGACGCCGACCACGACCTCCATGCCCAGCATCCGCTTCGAACAGCCGACTCGCTGATCCGGTTGCACGAGAAGACACACGCAGCGGCGCAACAGCCCGCCTCGAACACTGCCTCACGACCGGTCGCTCCGGTGACTTCACCAGAAAACGGCTCGACACCACGATGACGACTGCTCCTCTTCCCCGCATCCTCACCCTGATGGGCTCAGGTGAGACCGCACCAACGATGGTGAAGGTCCACCGAGAGGTCGTCGGACGCCTCGGAGTCGCGGCCAGGGCCGCGCTGCTCGACACGCCCTACGGGTTTCAGGAGAACGCCTCGGAACTGGCCCAGAAAGCCGTGCAGTACTTTGCCGAATCGGTGGTGACGGAGCTGAGCGTGGCCGGGCTGACCCGCATCGTCGGCGGTGATCCGGTGGCTCTCGAACGCGGTTTCAACCTTCTGCGTGCATCCACCTACGTGTTCGCCGGGCCGGGCTCGCCCACCTATGCGCTTCATCAGTGGACGGGATCGCCGCTGCACACGATCCTGGCCGACAAGCTCCGAACCGGTGGCGCGGTCACGTTCGCCTCCGCCGCCGCCCTCACGCTCGGGCGCGTCACCGTCCCGGTGTACGAGATCTACAAGGCCGGAGAAGAACCGCACTGGCTCGACGGACTGGACGTCCTCGGCTCCATCGGCCTTCCGGTCGCGCTCATCCCCCACTACGACAACGCCGAAGGCGGCCATCACGACACGAGGTTCTGCTATCTCGGCGAACGACGCCTGAGGATGCTCGAGGCGGTCTTGCCGGAGGGTCATCACGTGCTGGGCGTCGACGAGCACACGGCCGTCATTCTCGATCTCGACGCCGACACCGCAGCGGTGGTCGGTCGTGGCGTGGTGTCGGTCCGTCACGGTGGGTCGACGGTGACCTACCCGGCCGGAACGGTTGTTCCGATCGACGCGTTGCGCTTCCCCGGTGCTGCGGGCACGCATGCCATCGGCCGCCCTGTCACGACCCCAGCCGTCGCCGATCCGGCCGCCACCGACTCAGAAGCGGCGACCGACGCAGCGTCACTCGGCGCCACCACGGAGCGACTCGGCGCGGCCTTTGCCGAATCCCTTGCCGCCGGTAACGGCGATGGCGCCGTGCGCGCCGCGTTGGACCTCGAGGCGGCGATCCACGCCTGGTCGGCCGACACCCTGCAGTCCGAGGAAGCCGACGAGGCGCGGCGGATGATGCGCTCGATGATCAGCCGTCTCGGTGAGGCAGCCGGCCAGGGGTTGGCCGACCCTCGGGAGCGGGTGGCGCCATTCGTCGAGACCTTGCTCGAGCTTCGTGGTGAGGTGCGCAAGGACAAGCGCTACGACCTGTCCGACCTCATCCGCGACCGCCTCACCACCTCCGGCATCGAGGTCCGCGACACCCCCTCCGGACCCGAATGGCTCCTCACGTGACACTAGGAGAGAGGTTGCCCCTCCACTCGACTGGCGCTGCGCCGCTCGCTTCGCTCGACTGCTCGCAACACGAGTGGCACTGACACTAGGAGAGAGGTTGCCCCCATATATGGGGGCAATACACCTCCGAACGTCGCTGGGAGGTGTTTGGCCGCAATCCGAGCACGTGGGCCCTGGACGCCGCCCCGTCAGACGTGGACGTGAGCCACCCGACGCCGGCCGGCCCGCCCGGTGCTCAGGAACACCACGAGGAACACGAAGGCGTTGATGAGGATGACGGTCGCGCCCGGCGAAGTGTTGACGTGATAGCTCAGGTTCAGCCCGACCAAGGAAGTAAGCGCGCCGAGTAGTGGGGCGATGACGAGCATGCGGGCAAACGAGTCGGTGAGCATGCGCGCCGTGGACGCCGGAAGAACGAGAAGCGCCGAGATCAGCAACACGCCGATGACCCGCATTGTGACGAGCACGGTGAGCGAGAGCATCACCATGAGCACCGCGTCGAGAAGGTCGGGACGCCCGCCCGTCACTCGCGCCACTTCGGAGTCGAACGTGGCATAGAGCAGCGGTCGATATGCGCCGAGCACAACCGCGACCACGGCGAGACCGACGCCGACGACGGCGAACACGTCGCTCCGCGCGACCCCGAGGATGTCTCCGAACAGCACTGCGTCGATGCTGCGCCGCGCCTGACCGAATTTGTTGAACAGCACGATTCCGGCGGCGAACGACGCCGTCGTGACGATGCCGATAGCCGCGTCGGCCGAGAGCAGCTTGCGCCGGGTCACCCGTCCGATCATCAGTCCCGAAGCAATGCCCCAGGCGCCCGCGCCGAGGAAGTAGTTGACGTTCGCCACCGCCGCGGCGGCGGCTCCACCAAACACCGCGTGCGAGAGCCCGTGGCCGATGTAGCTGAGCGACCGGAGCACGACGTAGACGCCGACGAGGCCGCAGAGCGCCCCGGCCAGCACGGCCACAGTGAGTCCGCGACGGAAGAACCCGTACGAAAGCGGCTCAAGCAGGTCGACCGCGGCGACGATCGATGCGACACTCACGCCGGCCTCGGGACGGAGCGAAGGGACGGGGCATGGTCGAGCACCACGGGCATGCCGCCGTGGATGAGTACCTCGAGCGGCGCGCCATACGTCGCCTCGAGGACGGCGGGACGGAGGACGTCGATGGGGGCGCCGTCGGCGATCACCGTCTTGTTGAAGCAGACGATGCGCGGGAGGTGTGCGGCGAGCCCGTTGAGGTCGTGGGTGGTGAGCACGATGGTGAGGCCGTCGGCGTTGAGATCGGTGAGGAGATGGAGGATCTCGTGGCGGGTGCGCACGTCGACGCCGGACGTCGGTTCGTCGAGCACCAGCAGGTCGGGCCGCCGCGCCAACGCGCGGGCGAGGAACACCCGCTGCTGCTGCCCGCCGGAGAGCTCGCGGATATGGCGCTGCCCAAGTCCGCCGAGCCCGAGCCGGTCGAGCAGCTCGTCGACCTCCGCCCGTTCGGTCTTCGAGATGCCCGGCCACCACGATCGTCGGCGCATGGTCATCACGATGACTTCACTGACGGTCACCGGGAAGTTCCAGTCGACGGTTTCCACCTGCGGTACGTAGGCGACAGAAAGTCCGTCGGGCTTGGTGATGGAACCGTGCATCGGCTCGACGGTGCCGAGGATCGCCCGCAACAGGGTGGTCTTGCCGGAGCCCGACGGCCCGACGATGCCGACGAGCTCGCCCGGGCGGATGTGGAGATCGACGTGGTCGACGACGACCGGCCCGCCGTAGGAACAGCTCAGATGGGAGATCTCAAGCATGATCGCCCTTTCGTACGCGACACCCGATGCCGACCGACGCCCTGCCGCGCCAAAATACCGAGGTCATTGCGGATACTTTGCCGAGTCGGGTCCGACGTCGGTCATGTCGAGGGCCTTGAGACCATTTGCGTCTCCGCCCAGGGCGCCGACCATGGTGACGTAGTCGAAGCGCATGAGGCCGAGGAAGGAGTGTTCGGGATCGCCCGGAGTACCGGGAAGGTCGTCGTCACGGAGAACGTCGACGTACTTCGCGCCGGTCTCCTTGCCGATCTGCTCAAGCACGGGAGAGGGGAAGACTTCGGAGCCGAAGATGGCCGGGACCTTCTTCTCCTTGATCTGCTCGATCAGACCGGCCACTTCCTTCGCTGTGGGCTCGTCGAACGAAGACGGCTGAATCGCGCCGACGACCTCCCAGCCGTAGTGCTTGGCGAAGTACGCGTAGGCGTCGTGGTACGTGAGGAGCTGGCGGTTGGTGGCAGGCACGCTGGCCGTTGCTTCGACCATGGCGGCGTCGAGCTCGTCGATCTTGGCGGCGTAGGCGACGTAGTTCCGCTCGTAGACGGCCTTGTCGTCCGGGTCACGGGCGACGAGGGTCTCGAACGCGACCCGGGCGTAGTCCTTGGCCATCGGTGGGTTGGTCCACAGGTGCGGGTTCGGTTTGCCGCCGTCCTTGGGGAAGGAGAAGTCGAAGATCCACTCGGATTCGGGCAGGATCGCCGTACCGAGCTCGCAGATCTGTGAGCCGCCCTTCGCGTTCGTGGCGGCGAGATCCTTGGTCGGCTCTTCGAGCTTCAGTCCGTTGATGAAGACGATGTCGGCGTCGGACACGGTCTTCGCCGCCGAGGGCGGGGGTTCAAACGTGTGCGAGTTCGTGCCTTCCGGCACGAGACCGGTCACGATGGTGTCGGTGCCGCTCGTGAGGTTGGCGATGATGCTGGTGATCGGCGCAACCGTGGTGGCGACGATGAGGGGCCGACCGATGACCGGCGCCCCTCCCCCGCATCCGCTCCCGGCGGGCGCAGGCGCACCGGTGGCGGCGGAGGTTTCGGTGACGGCATCCACGGCGTCGGTCGAGGCAGCTTTGTCGCTGCCGCATCCCGCCACGACAAGCGTGACCAGAAGCCCGGCGCATAGCGAGCGGCGCGAGCGGAAAACCATCCACCCAAGCTAATCGATCGCTCAACTTATGGGCGCAGGTGCATCGCCCCTCGCACGAGCGCATCTTCGCGGAAGTTCCTGTGACATCGAATGGCGCTGATTGGTTGTACTTCGGCGCATTGTCCGAAGGATCGATGTAACAGGAACTTCCGACTCAGTGCACTAGCGCCCGATGAACGTCGGCGGGCGGCGTTCGAGATACGACGCCACGCCCTCGGCGAAGTCCTTCGAACCGACCAGGGGCAGCAGCTGGAGGAACACGTGGTGGATGTGAGCGTCGAACTGCTCTCCCTCGCCGGCGCGCAGCATCCGCTTGATGGCGCGGGTGGCGAGCGGAGCGTTCGCTGCGATCTCCTGGGCCACCGACATCGCGACCTCTGCCAGTTCGGCATCGTCGACGACCCGGCTCACCAGGCCGGCCGCGAGCGACGCATCGGCATCGAGGGTCCGGCCCGTGAGCATGAGCTCCGCGGCGAGGGAACGGCCGACGATCCGCGGGAGCAGCCAGGTGCCGCCGCTCTCGGGGAGCACGCCGCGCTTGGCGAAGGCAAACGCCAACTTGGCCGAGCGAGCGGCGAGGCGGATGTCGCAACCGAGGGCGACATCGAGACCGTAGCCTGCGGCTCCACCGTTGAGCGCGGCAATGATCGGCGTGTCGATTCCGTAGAGCACGATCGGCGGTGTGGACCGCATCTCGATCTCAGGCACGCCACCGAGAGACAGACCACCACCTTTGCTCTGCGCCCTCACATCGAGGCCGGCGCACCAGGCGCGCCCGTTCCCGGTGAGGATGATGCACCTGATCTCGTTGTCCTTGTCGGCCTTGATCAGCAGCTCGCTGAGGAGGTCGAGCATCGGTCCGGTGATCGTGTTCATCTGGTCCGGGCGGTTGAACGTGATCGTGGCCACATGGCCAGTCACGTCGTAGAGGAGCTCGTCACCGGTTCTGTCGTTCCATGCCATGGAGACATCCTCGCCGCGAACAGCTGATCGCCACCAACTCGCGCCAGGCCGAAGCGGTCCGGAGGGCGAGTTCGGACGGAGAACGACCTACCCGACGACGCGGATTTCGATGCGCCGGTTCTTGGCGAGACCGGAATCGGTGTCGTTCGACGCGACCGGGATCTCTTCCCCGTATCCCTTCGCCGTGATCCGGGCAGGATCGATCCCGGCCTTGATGAGCGCCCCTCGCACGGTGTCGGCCCGCGCCTGGGAGAGCTCGAGATTCACGGGCGCGGGGCCCTTCCAGTCGGTGTGGCCGCCGACTTCGATCTTCGCCGTCGACTGCTTCAGGGCCGCAGCGACGTCCGCCACGACCGACTTGCCCTCGTCGCTCAGGGAGGCCGAGCTCCTGGCGAAGGAGATCGACCTGCTATCTATCGCCGTGGTGATCGCTGTCTGCGCAGCCTGCGCCTGCGGCGTGGAGGGAATCGGGGGGACAGTGTTCGACGCTCCGTCGGTCGCCGTGGTCGTGGACCCCGCGATCGTGGTGGTCGCCGCCCCCGCGATGGTCGACTCGGTGGCAGTCGTTGTATCCGACGAAGCGGTGACATTGATCTCGCCGCGGACGCGATCAGGCGATCCTCCAACGAGCACGACACTCTCGCGGCGCAGCAGATCTCGATCGGCGCTGGTGGACACATCGGCGTCGAGAGACAGGATCGTGCGGTCGAAGTTCACCGTGGCCCGAGGCGGGTCGAGGCGGGCGATCGTGTCGAGGAAGGTGCCGAGCCGACGGTACTGCGCAAGGTCCGGACGCTCTTTGGGTTTGGTCGTCACAACCAACTCGTCGAGTACTTTCAACTCGTCGACGCGTTCGAGAAGTCGCCCAAGCAAGGCCGTCTTGGCCTCGGCATTCGGCACCTCACCGCGCAACGTCACCTTTGACGGGGCGAACACGGCGGAAACCTGAGGGGGACGAACCGGCGGCATTGCTGTTGTCGGAACGGGCGTTCCATCGGGAATCGTTCCGGTGTTGGCGGGGTCGAGTTGGGATGCCTTGCCGACTCCGGAAACGTCAACGCTCCGCACGCCCGGACGGCTCCGGGCGATCTTGGCCACGACCCCCCTCGCCGTTGCGTCCTTCACGACACCAGAAATCTTGATGTCCCGACCGCTGGCGGTCACCTTCAAACCCGGATGATCGATCAGGACGGCATCGAGGACCGACCGCTCGAGTTGGTTCTCGATGGCGTTGCGGCGGAACAAGACGACGCCAGCAGTGAGCAACACGAGTTCCGCCAAGATCAAGGCGACGGCAAGGGATCTCCGGCGACGGCGATCACTCAGCAGCGGAATGTCATCGGCAACCGATCCGTCGACGCGTGATTCGAGCCGCTGCTCCGTCCGGGTCGACCGTGCCACGTCAGAACCCGGTCGTGTTTGAGCCGACGGAGTTGTCCGAGCCGCCCGAGAGCAGCGCTCGTGCGGACACGACCCAGTCATTCGCGGTGATCACGTCCGGATGCTCGGGAAGCCACGCGGCGATGCGGGCGATGTCGTCGGGCGACCACCGGGACACCTCAGTCAACGAATCCACCCCGAGGTCGTGGAGATGCTCAACGAGTTGCTCGGTCATTCCGGGCAGGGCGAGCAGCCCGGCCGGGTCGAGCGCTACCGACGACGGTTCGGCCACCCGCTGCGGGGCGCCGTCGCTGAGCGTGGCATGAGCAGCGGCGAGCTGGCGGTCGAGGTCGGCCATTGCGGCCTGCGTCGTTTCGAGGTGGACGGAGGAACGCTCCTGAACAGCTCGGAACTCACGCTGCAGCCGAACAAGGTGCTCCGCTGCCGCGTCGGCGCGAAGTCGACTGCTCGACGCCTCCATCCGCAGCGACGCCAACGCCGTCTCGTGTTCGCGAAGGAGCGCCTGGTTCTCCCGCTCGCTCGTCTCGAGGCGCTGCGCCTCGGCGGCGGCGTTGTCGTCAATGGCGGCTTGGAGCCGGTCCGCCTCGTTCTGCCACAGCAAGGCCTGTCGCTCGAGATACGTCACCCGTTCGGCGGCATCACGGATCAGGGTCTGGGCCTCGTACAACTCGCCCTCGAGAACGGTGAGCTGCGCCCGGGCGGCCTGACCATCCTCGGCACCCACAAGTTGCGCCCGCGCCACGCCGAGGTCGTCGTCGAGTTCCGCCGAGCGGGCTTCGGCGGCGCGGAGTTGGTGGAGCACGTCTTCGTGTTCGGCGCGAAGGCTTTCGAGGGCGGCCCTCGCGTCGTTGAGAGCGGAACGATCGAAGGCGAGCTGCTCGCGCAGCGCAACGACCTCGGCCATCAGCTCGGGGTCCTCGACGAGCAGCGGTGCTCCCACGTAGGCCGAGGAGCTCTGTGTTGCGATCCGATCTTCGGCCTCGGCGAGTTGCGTGGCGTGGCTCTCAAGCTCTTCCACGGCCCGCTTGAGCTTGCGACGGAGACGGGCAACGTCGCCGGTACGTGCGTCGAGCTCACCGCGCAGCGCCTCGAGCTCGCTTGACATCGAAGTCGCGTTGACGACGCCGGTCTGCTCGGCGCGGGTGTTGCCTCCCCAGATGAGCCAGCCGGCGACAAGACCGACGGCGGTAGCGATCAGGAGAAGAACGAACGAGTGGGCAATGAGAAACGACATCGTTTGACCTCAGGTCTCACAGAACTCGCCGAGACACGACGAAACCCGGCTGGGCCAACGAACGTAGTTCCCCGGCGGTCCCGATTCGTGGCAATCGGTCACGGCGGGCGCACAGCGAGAGGGAACACCAGAGCTAGGGACTCACCGGCGCTCCCGGTCCGACGACGACGAACTCGACTCGTCGATTTCGTTCTCGTCCTGCGGCGGAGGTGTTGCTGGCGATCGGGCTCGACTCCCCTCGTCCAACTGCGGACACGATCGACGGGTTGGTGCCCCGGAGGATCAGAGCAGCACGTACAGCCTCGGCCCGTTGGGTGCTCAGCGCGGCGTTGCGACCGGGGTCGCCACTGGAGTCGGTGTGTGCTTCGATCCGAATCGGCACAGGCGTCTTGGCCAGGGCCGCCGCGATGCGATCGAGCGTGATCTCTGCCGAGGGGAGCAGGGTCGGACTCGAACGGGCAAAGGTGATCGGCGAGGAGCGGCCGATCGACGCGAGTTCGGTCGCCAACCTGACGACTTCGGCTTCGTCGATGACGATCGTCGTGGTCGGCGGCGTCGAGACGGGGCTGAGTACCGCGGCTCGGGCGGTTGCCGTCGTCGGGCCAACGGACGGCCGCTTCGTTTCGCGGACATCGGATGCCCCTGCGATGCGCGGAGGAGACGACGGCGCGCTCTTCGGCCGGGCGGGTGCGGTGAGCCGGTCGGCGTCGACACGCGCGACGCCCCAGCGGCGAGCGACCCGATCGATCACGGCGCGCCGCTCATCGGATGAGCGCGCCGACCCGGAGAGCACTGCGACTCGACCATCGAAGCGCACCTCGACGTCAGTCCCGCCGAGGACATTGGCCTCGACGTCGGAGCGAAGGTGGCGCTCCACATGGGGAATGCCGACGATCGAACCGAACGAGATCACACCGACAAGACCAACGACCCCGATGAGCACGGCCGTGGCGCGACCGGGCAGGAAATCACCGTCCGAGAAGGTTAGGTCGGGTTCCCCGCTCTGGACGCCGAACGCCGACCTCGGCTTGACGATCACACCGGTTCGGGACCCGACGCGCCTGCGGGTTGATACGTGCGCAGATCGATCACGGTTGCAGCAGCGTTGCCGGACTCTACGCGACTGAGAGCGGCACGGGCCACGGAGAGGCCCGCCTCGGCCTGTTCCGCCCGGACGACGGCCGCGGTCAACGCTGCCTGCGCCGACCGTACGTAGCTGTTGTGCCGGTGCTGCAGATCTCGCACGTGGCGCTCCGCCGCGAGGAGTCGCTCGGTGAGCGACGCGTTGAGCGCCTCGTTGCGACGTACGAGTTCGAGCCGATCGGCGAGGTCGCGTTCGACCTGTCGATCCTGCTCTGCCCGTCGTCCGAGAAGTTCGCTGCTGTCCTCGCCATCGTCAACCGTCAGTTGCACAGGGGTGAACATGGGCAGTGTCCGGGCATCGAGGTCGGCGCGCAGTCGGATGACGTGATGGTCCGCGGCTTCGCGGGCGGCAACAGCGGCCTGACGTTCCGCATGGGCTTCGGCAAGCCGTGATCGCAGTTCGGTCACCGAACCGAGCATCGCTCGAGCCTCGGCAAGTTCGACCTTCAACGCCTCGCGCTCGCGCTCGACGCCGATCCACCGTTGGTCGGCACTGAGTTTGGCCCGCTCGAGAACACGGACGCGGTCACCGGCGCGGCGGATCGGTCGCCGCTGCCACGTGGTGCCCGCGGCGACCCCCACGACGAATGCCGCGAGCGCATACAGCATGAACTCTGCGACGACGAACTTCACGAGGGAAAACCCTATGACCTGAGCGGAGCAGAAACGAGGACTGTATGACAATACCCACAACGGGCAACCGCGATGGTCACCGACGCTCGATTCGACGGCACGCGTCAGGCCCCGCGTCCGAGGAGCATGGCGTCGCCGAGGGAAAGGAATCGGTACCCGGTGTCGATGGCCTCGGCATAGAGGTCCCGCCAACGCGGCCCCGCGAATGCCTCGACGAGGAGTAGCAGCGACGAACGCGGAAGGTGGAAGTTGGTGAGCAGGACGTCGACAACAGAGAACGGATAGTTCCCGTAGATGAGCAGTTTGGTACGACCGGCGAGCACACCGGATGCGGCGACCGTCTCGAGTGAACGAACGGTCGTGGTACCCACCGCGACCACCCGGCCGCCGGAGGCCCGCGTCCGTACGACGGCGTCCCAGGTGTCGGCCGGAACGTCGTATCGCTCGGAGTGGATGTCGTGCTCTTCCGGCCGATCGACCAAGACCGGACGGAACGTATCGAGCCCGACAGCTAGATCGACCTTGGCCACTTCGATGCCTCGCGTGCGTAGGGCGCTGAACAGGGCTGGCGTGAAGTGCAACCCAGCCGTCGGCGCCGCGGCGCTCCCCGCCACCCGCGCGTAGGTGGTCTGATAGCGCGATGCGTCGGCCAGGGGTTCCGTGATGTACGGGGGTAGAGGAGCCTCCCCGAACGTCTCGAGTGCTCTCTCCTCGTCGCCGTGGGCGAGCGGCTCGCCGTCGTCGCCGAGCAGTCGGACGACGCGCTGGCCGCCACCCGTCGTCTCGCCGATCTCGACGACAAGCCCCGGACCTGGCCGTAGGCGTGTCCCGACGGCAACCTTGCGGCTCGGCTTCACGAGTGCCTGCCACGTCTGATCGGAGCGGTGCTCCAGGAGCAGCACCTCGACCGCACCGCCGCTGGGCTTGCGGAGATGCAGTCGGGCGGGGATCACCCGGGTCTCGTTGACGACCAGGAGGTCGCCGGGCTCGAGCAAGGACGGGAGATCGAGGATGTGGCGATGCTGTGGGGCGGCGTTCGCGGAAAGCGCGACGAGCAGACGACCGGCATCGCGCGGTTCGATCGGTGTCTGGGCGATGGAGGCGAACGGAAGGTCGTAGTCGTAGTCGTCCATCCGCGTGCCCGAGGGAGGGCGCGGAGACTCGTACGCGTTGGAGGAGGACTCGGCCGTGGTCGTCATGGAAATGGTCAGTCGAAAAGGCGCCGGTCAGACGGTGGAGCGCCGTCATCCCCCCAGAGCGTCGTTGCGGTATCACTCGGCGCGAGGAGACCAAGATGTTCCCAGGCCGCGGGCATGGCCACGCGGCCCTTCGGCGTCCGCTTGATGAGGCCCATCTGGATGAGAAACGGCTCGTACATCGACTCGAGCGTGTCGGGATCCTCACCGATACTGATGGCGAGGGTGGAGAGCCCGGCCGGTCCCCCTCCGAAGCGGGTTATGAGCGCGCGGAGGATGGCACGATCGACGCGGTCGAGGCCGAGTTCGTCGATGTCGAATACGGCGAGGCCGTTGCGCGCGGCGGCGAGGTCGATGATGCCTTCAGCGCGCACTTCTGCATAGTCGCGGATGCGGCGGAGCAGGCGGTTCGCGATGCGCGGCGTGCCTCGCGAGCGGCGCGCGATCTCGTGGGCACCTTCCGCCTCGATCGACACATCGAGGATGCGAGCAGCCCGCTCGACGATTCGGCGGAGATCGTCGACGCCGTAGTAGTCGAGCCGTGCGGTGTGGCCGAAGCGGTCCCGCAACGGACCGGTGATGAGGCCGGCCCTCGTCGTCGCACCGATCAGCGTGAACGGGGGGAGATCGAGGCGCAGGCTCCTCGCACTTGGCCCCTTGCCGAGCACGATGTCGAGCTGGAAGTCCTCCATCGCCGGGTAGAGCACCTCTTCGACCGCGCGGGGCAGTCGGTGGATCTCGTCGATGAAGAGCACATCGTTCTCGGCGAGATTTGTGAGGATGGCGGCGAGATCGCCGGCGCGCTCGAGGGCCGGACCCGACGTGATCCGAAACCCGACTCCCATCTCGAGCGCAACGATCGCCGCGAGCGAGGTCTTGCCAAGCCCGGGAGGGCCGGCGAACAACAGGTGATCGGCCGCCTGCCCACGCTTGCGCGCCGCCTCGAGCACGATCCCGAGGTGCTCCTTGAGCTGCGGTTGTCCGACAAATTCCGCGAGACTGCGCGGGCGGAGCGACTCGAGGCCGTCGTCGGAAATGTCGTCATCTTGGGGAACGCTCATCAGACACCGGTGGAGAGAAGACCGAGAGCGTGTTTGAGCAACGCCGACGGATCGGTCACATCGCTGGGAAGCCGACGGATGGCGGCCCGGATCTCGTCGGCCCCGTAACCCAGCCCGGCCAACGCGGCGCGCACATCGGCCCTGGCATCGGCGACGAAGTCGACCGGCAGCGGTGAGGCGTCTCCCGCCGCAGCGATCGCTCCGTCGTAGTCGTTGAGGTCGGCGAGCTTGCTCTTGAGTTCAACGAGCAGTCGGGCTGCGGTCTTCTTGCCGACACCGGGCACGGCGGTGAGCGCGTCGACGTCGTCAGTGGCGAGTGCGGTGCGAAGGGAATCCGGCGAGTGCATGTTCAAAATCGCCAGCGCCAACGACGGTCCGACCCCGTGGGCAGTGAGCACGAGCTCGAAGCAGGTGCGGTCGTCGCGGGTGGCGAAGCCGTAGAGCGTGATCGCGTCCTCCCGCACGCTGGTGTGCACGAACAACGTGACCTCGGGATTCGACGACATCGCGTGTGTGCTGAGCATCCTGGCGAGCTGAGCCGTGGGAACGATGACGCGGTACCCCACTCCTCCGACATCGACGGTGAGCTCCCCCTTGAGCGTGCGGTCGACGACGTTGCCTCGTAGATAGCCGATCACCGGTCGCGCACCTTGGTGGACGGACCGGACGGTGTCGCCGCGAGACGCACCCCGCCGAAGGACGTGGCGATCCGGGCATTGCCGATGCCATCGCCCGCCGGCGCCGCGTGCGGCGTGGCACCGAACGAGCTCGACGCAAGGCGGGCGTAGCTCGCCATACCGAGGTGGTGGATGGCAAGCGCCAGAGCGTCAGCGGCGTCGAAGGGACGGGGGAGCTCGGTCAGCTTCAACGTCCGGGCGACCATCGCCTGGGTCTGCTTCTTCTCCGCCGCGCCGTCGCCGGTGATCGCCAGCTTCACTTCGTTCGAGGTGTACTGCGCGATGTCGCACCCCAATTCGTCGGCCGCCGCCAACGCCAGTCCACTGGCCTGGGAAACACCGATGGCGGTCCGGACATTCGTCTGGAAGAACACCCGCTCGACGACGACCACATCGGGCCGGTGCTCGGAGATCAGCGCGACGAGCTGGCGTTGGAGGTCACGCAGACGACGGGGATGGGGGGAATCGGGCGCCGTCACCAGCACCCCGTGACAGACTGCTTCGAGCCCGGCCTTCGTCCGACGGACGCCGCCGAACCCGCACCTCGTCAGCCCTGGATCTATGCCGATGACGAACATTCGTTCGCCAGGTTAGCCCGTCATCACCGGAGCCCGGCGGAACTCCTCAGGGGAACGTTGGGAGAGAGGTTGCCCCCATATCTGGGGGCAAAACGCCTCCCAACGACCCTGGGAGGTGATTTGCCGCACCTTCCGCACCCGCTACCGGCTCGTTGGTCATCGACGCCGGCGGATTCCCGTGACGGTCACGGCGACACGCTCGTCGGCGGCACCCCACCCGCGGTCCCGAAACGCCAGCAGGCCGGCGGCCGCCGCCGACCCTGTCTCGTCGGCATCGATCGACCCGCCGTTCACGAATGTGGTTGCCGCGGTGAGCTGGTCGTCCGACACGGTGACCGGCCACCCGCCGCTCACCAGCATGCTGCGCACCAGCACCGCCCAGTCGTAGGCCTCGTCGTCGAGGATCCCGGTGGCGATGCTGTGCGGGTCATGCCACACCGGCATCACGGCGGGTCGGTGGGTGAGCGCCCACTGCATGGCGGATTCGACGGCGCTGCGCGCCTCGTTCGTCACCAACGCGGCGGCAACCACGTCGAAGCCCTCGTCGAACAAATCGTCATGCCCCAACGCCCGAAGGGCCCGGCCGGCCACCGCACGCCAAGCCTCCACGAGCGGCGCACACCCTTGGGCCTGCACGCAGTGAAGGGCCGGGAGTCGATCGATCACCCCGAGACCGCGACCGTCGCGCAGTCCCCGCCACACCCCCGAGGCCCAGGCGCCGCCCCCCACCTGCACGAAGAGTCGATCAGGTACACCGAGCATGGCGAACGCATCGACGAACTCTTGTCCCGAGGTCGCTCCGCCGTCGATCGTGAACCCGTTCTCGGTACCTTGCACGCAGAAGGGAAGCGCACCTTTTCCCACCGCTTCGTGAAAGCGATGCAGGCAGGGGTCACCCGGCGGATCCGTGTCCTTGCGCTGGCACTCCACGATTCGGGCGCCGAGGGCCCGCAGTTCGACGAGCACCGCGGGGTTCGCCCATGTCGGCACGAACACCTGAACGGTTCGGCCTGCAGCCCGGGCCAGGGTTGCCGCAGCGAGGGCGGCGTTGCCGCACGAAGCGATGGCAAGAGGTGTGCGCAGCGGGACCTTGCGCACCTCGAGGTGCAGGAGGATCGCCATGAGATGACGGGCCTTGTGCGATCCCGCAACACCAATCGTGTCGTCGCGACCCCAGACATCCACTCCCGTGGCTGCACTCAGCGCGTCGAGCGGAAGCACCGGGGCGACGCGGAACCCGGGTCCGCCGTTCTTGATCAATGCGGCATCGATGCGCTCGACCAGGCGAACGTATTCGGCGTCGGTGCCCCCGAGGCCGAGGTGGAGGTGGTAACTGTGGTGCAGCGTCCGATAGCGGACGAACGGATTGGTCGAGGTATCGTCGGGCCAGCCGCGCACTCCGCCGAGGAGCGGGTCCCAGGTCAGGACATGGTCGACGTTCGGGGCGCGACCGGCGTTCGGACAGCGAAACGGCGCGGGAGCGCCGACATCGAGCGGGTCGACCGTCGCCGCGCACCCCGCGCATCGGAGGACGACAGAGACGCTCACGCGATGTTCACCGTCGACGCCAAGAGAACCGCCGCAACCATCGAACCGTCACGCCATCCCGGTGCGCTGGTTGAAGTCGGTGATCCGCTCGTCCCACACGGGCACAAGGTCGCGTAGTGCTTTCCACCACGACTGCTCCTTGCGGGCGGTGAAGTCGGCGAACGAGGTGCCCTGCTGCTCGACCCACGTGTAGTACCCGAGGTTGAAGACCCGCTCGCGATCCATCTCCGTGAGCTGGATCATGTTCTCGCGGTCGACCGCCTGGAGGTATCGGCCCGTCACCTCCGCAGCGTCGACCGCCCCGAAGCCCTGCGAGTAGTCGCGCGCCAGGAACTTCTCCCGCTCACTCGGGTAGAGCTCCGATCCGTCCGTCGCGACGGTGACGATGACGTCGTCGGCCGTCATGCGGAACTCCTTGGCCAACTTGATCGCGCCGAGCGTGTTGCAGATGGCCGAGTAGCCGAAGTGGGTGAGTTGCTCGATGACGGCACCTGGCACGCCAAGGCGATCACGCAGGTGGGCCATGCCGGCGGCGGTGTTGAACAGGATGTCGAGATTGTCCGTGGCCTTGTCGCTGATGGCGATGACCGCATCGCTGTTCATCACGTTGTGGATCAGCGGTATGTGCTTGTCGCCGATGCCTTGGATGTTGTGCTCACCGAAGCCGTTCTTCAGCATCGTCGGGCACTCGAGCGCCTCAAGCGCCGCGATGTTCGTGCCGTAACGCTCCTTCAGGTAGTCGCCGGCGGCGATCGTTCCTGCGGAACCTGTGGCACTGGTGAACCACCGAAGTTTCGGGTGGGCCGTTGACGGCATCTGCGATGCCACGTGTTCGAACACCATGCCCAGGGCTCGCCCCGTCACGTGCAAGTGCCCGAGGTAGTTGGCGAACTCGCTGAACTGGTTGAGGATCACGTTCTGCGGGTCCTTGGCCAACTCGTTGCACGTGTCGTAGATCTCCTTCACGTTGGACTCGGTGCCCGGCGTGCGAACGACATCAGAGGGGTCCTCCGTCCATTGCGCCAGCCAGTCGAATCGCTCCTTCGACATCCCTTCCGGGAGCACCGCCGTGCCGCGGCACGCCATGAGACGCGAGATGGCAACTCCTCCGCGCGCGTAGTTTCCGGTCGACGGCCAGATAGCGCGTTGAGACGTCGGGTCGAACTGCCCCGTGACAAGCCTCGGCGCAAGGACGGCGTAGGCAGCCTGCACCTTGTGGGCACGAATCATGGGGAACTTGTTGCCCAGCATCACGACGATGGTGGCCTCGACCCCGGTGAGCGATGACGGGAGGACCACATGGACGGGCACCTCGACACGACTCTTGCGATCGGAGCCGTTGAACCAGTTGACCCGCCAGAGGTTGCGGTTGTCGGCCGCATCGGGATCGACGCCCTGGAGGGACGCCAGGGCGCCAGCTGGCTGGAGGGTGGGATCAGCCACCTGAGCGAACGTCGGCAGAGCGATCTTGCGCTCCCGAAATCGCTCGACTGCCCGATCGAAGGAGCCTTGGTCGACCATCTCCGAGGTCAGACCAAGCCGGAGGTCCGGGCTGAGGGTTCGCGAAGTCGAAGTCGTACTCACCCGACTCATACTGGTACGCGGATCCGGCTTTACAAAGTGTTTACGCCGGTTTTTTCGACGGGCGAGTCGTGCCACGACGCATCACTCCGACGGCGAGACTGTTTTCCGATGACTCTCACGGGCGCTCTGACCAACGCGCTGCGCTCAGCCTCTGCCGGTCCTTTGGTCGCAGAGCTGTTCGGCGACGGTCAGCCGAGCGAAGAGGCATCGTTCCACGCCGCGGCGGCTGCCATCGTCGATGCGGCCTCCCCGTTCGGCGTTCCTGTCGCGGTGGTTCTGGTCCGCTCCGGTTCGGGAATCGTCGTCGGGTTCGACCTCACCGGCGGCCGGCGCATCGTGCTGAAGGTGCACCGGGGTCATTCCGGCGATCGGCTGACCGGCGTCCTGCGGGCCCAGCGGGTGTTGCGAACGGCGGGGCTTCCGGTCGCCGTCCCACTGTCCCTCGAACCGATCCCGGTGGGGAACGGTTGGGCAGTCGTGGAGACCTGGCTCGAGGCGGGCACCACCCTCGATGTCCGCCCACCGCCACTGCGGCGGGCACTAGCCGTCGCACTGCACGACATCGTGCAGGCACTCGACGCCGAGACCCTTGCGGACCTGCGTCCGGGATGGACAGGCCCTTACCCGCCGCCCCACTCCCCCATCTTCGATTTCGTTGCAACCACAGGCGGGGCGGAATGGATCGACGAACTCAACGCCCGGGCTCTCGCGGCGAAGACGCGCCTGACGGCCGAAGGCGTCGGACGCCTGGTCGTCGCACACAGCGACCTCCGTCCGGAGAACATCCTCGTCACTGAGGCCCCGACGCCCCGCGTCACCTCCATCTACGACCTCGACAGCCTGATCGCCGACGCCGAACCGTGGGTCGTCGGCGGCGTCGCCCGAGCCTTCTCGACCAACTGGTCGCTTGCCGATCCCATGATTCCGATGATCGACGAAGTCCTGGGATTCATCGGTGACTACGAGACGGCACGCACGGTGCCGTTCAGCGCCGATGAACGCGCCCTTGCGCACGCCGGAGTGCAGAACGCGCTCGCATACTCCGCCCGCTGCGAGCACGCGTTGTTTCCCGACGGGTCAGCCGCACCATGGGGTCCGGGGTGGCGCGACCTTCTTCGCCGCTGGGGCGACTGAGCTAAGCGCGCTTATTTCCCGTGGAAGACCGGCGGCCGGCGCTCCAGCATCGAGGCGATGCCCTCTTCTGCGTCGGCGGTTGCCGCGAGTCGGTCCTGAGTGCGGCGCTCGTGGAGCAGAGCGGTTCGGACACGAGCGGCGAGCCCGTCACGAAGCGTGGCCCGGGTCGCCTGGACGGCAAGCGGCGCGTTCGCGGCGATCTCCTTGGCCAGCGCGAGCGCCGTGGAGCGGACGTCGTTCTGGGCGACGAGCCGGTTGCTGAGTCCAAGTGCGAACGCCTCTTCCCCGGCGATCCGCCGTCCGGTGAGCAGCAGGTCGGCCGCCTGCGCCGGTCCGATCAGTTCGGGCAACGTGATCGAGATGCCGAAACCCGGGTGGATACCGAGCTTGACGAAGTTCGTGGCGAAGAAGGCTTCAGGACAGGTCACCCGCAGGTCGCACGCCGTGGCGAGGCCGAAACCTGCGCCCACCGCAGGACCGTGGACGGCGGCGACGATAGGCACAGTGACCTCGAACACCCGAAGCGCCGCCTCGTAGAACGGGCCGATCTCTGATCCAGTGTCGTTCTGGACATACCTGCCGAAGCTGGCTGCCTTCTGCCCCGCTCCACCGGAGAACTGCGCGCCAGCGCAGAAGGACTTCCCTTCCGAGCACAGCATCGCCGCCCGGGCGCCGTCGGCAACTGCGGCGAGCACGGCGTCAACAGCCGCGTGCAGCAAGGGGGCGGACGCGAAGTTGTGCGGACCCTGCTGCAGCTCAACCACGACCACGTGGTCTTCGACATGGACTCCGACGAGGTTCTCGCTCATGGCCGCCATGCTGCCACGACGCCGGACGAACCGTGAAGGTGACCTCGGCGCCGTCGTAGCTCGGGGTATCCGTTGCTCTCAGAGCAACTCAGACCCCGAAGCTCCCACCGGGCCGGGCGCTACCGGGCCCGGCCGACCTGGCCGACCACGATGACGGATTGCGGATTCGTCGCATCCCCGACGATCTGAACCCCGAAGCCGATGTGGGTGACCTTCGGATTCGTGAGGATCGCCATGTGTCGCGGTGAGTCGACGAAGAAGCGCTCTCCGGCCATGTCACCCATCGGAAAGGGGTTCCATGCACGGATCACCTCACCGAAGCTCGGATAGCCGATCTCGGCAGCTCGGACCGCGCACAGATTCGCCGGGCAGTGGTTCGTGCCCCGCCCGGCGTAGGCCGGTTGAGCAGCGCTCGCCGCCCACCATCTGGTGAGACGGGTCAGGCGTGGATCGACGATGAGACGTCGCAGCCCTTTGGCCGCACGGGCATCGTTGGCCAGCTCGACGAGACGTGCCTCCATGGCTGCCCTGTTCGCATAGCGACCCGGAAGGGCAGGGACGGGCGCCTCGGCATTGGCGCCGCTCTCGTCGGCCAACACGCCCGACCACGACGCCGGCGCGACGGCTAGGGCGAGTTCCGTGGGGGCTCGGCCCCACGCCCAGATCCTGCCGACCGAGGTGGTTACGCATTGCAGTTGACGGCCGGCCTCGTCGACCGCGGCCCGGGCCGCTCCAGCGCATGAATCCCCCGGCGCTGCCGTGACGGGTGCGGCCTTGACGGGAGCGGCTTTGACGGCGGCCACGGCGGTCGGAGCAACGACGACGGTCAGGAGAAGTGCACCGGTCAGGAAGCAGAACGGCCCCGAGAGGACCACCCGACGAGGCCCAGGTACGACGAACTCTTTGCGGGACATGATCACCAACCCTACCGACGACGGATACCGACCCCGTTGTCATCGGCTGTTGGCCGTCGGCAGCCGCAGAAATGATGCGAAGGGCCTACCCCCGACGAGAAGTTGGGCCGGCCCTCCGGCCCCAGATGGCTTCGCCGGGCGATCACCTCGTAGCCTGACCCGTGTCGCTGGACGCTCCTCGTCGCCGGCAGGCCGCGGACCGACGACGCCGTGCGTCCCGCTGCCGCCGACTGGGGCGCGAGGGGACGATGACGACCAAGGAGCAGTGAGCGCATGCAAGAAGCCGTACTCGTCGGTGCCGGACCCAGCCCACGCGCAGGAGCAACCAATGCGTAAAGCCGTACTCGTCGGTGCCGGACAATACCGGCGCAACCCCAAGCTGGACGGACCCTTCGAGCCCTGGGAGCCGGCGGCGATGATGGCTGAGGCGATCCGCCGGGCCATTGCCGACACCGTGTCGCTCGGAGCGACCGGCGAACCGATCGAGGCATCGACAGCATTGCTGGCCTGCGTCGATCCGCTGGCGTGGGGCTACACCGAACTGTGTGCCACGGTCGCCGGGCTCGCCGGGGTCACCTCCGCGCCCGAGGGCTTGACCGTGCCCCCGGGCGGCAACTCACCAGGCGAGCTCCTCAACACGCTGGCCAATCGCATTTTGGCCGGCGATGCCGAGGTGGCAATCCTCGCCGGGTCGGAATGCGTCTACGGCCGAAGGCGGGCCATCAAGGAGCAGATCCCTCTCGAGTGGACCCCGTTCGAGGGCCATCGCGACTTCCTCAAAGGCCAGCGATCGCTCACCAACCCGCTCGAAGCGCGCCACGGCATGACCGGACCCATCCACTGCTATCCGCTCTACGAGAACGCATTGCGGGCGAAAGCCGGGCGTACCGTCGACGCGCATCAGGCATTCCTCGGCACCTTCATGGCCCGGAACGCCGCCGTGGCGGCGACGAACCCCTATGCATGGTTCCGGGTCGCCTACACCGCGGAAGAGATCGCCACTCCGACGGCGGACAACCGATGGGTCTGCTTCCCGTACCCGAAGCGCATGAACGCGATCATGGAGGTCGACCTCTCGGCGGCTGTCGTGGTCATGAGCAACGAGGAGGCTGACCGTCGCGGCATCGCCCCCGTGCATCAGGTCGCGTTCCTCGGCGGTGCCAGCGCCGTCGACGCGTGGACCCCCACCGAACGCCTGGATTTCACCACTTCACCGGCGATGCGGGCATCGTCGGCCGCGGCATTCGCACATGCCGGGCTCGGGGTGGACCGGGTCGATCTGTTCGATCTGTACTCGTGCTTCCCGTCAGCGGTCGAGATGGCCCTGGCCGAGTTGGGCGTTGCCGACGACGACCCGCGCGGAGTCACGGTCACCGGTGGTCTGGCGTATGCCGGAGGACCGGGGAACAGCTATGCCCTCCACGGGCTCGCGGCCATGACGCAGCGATTGCGCGACCCCGGCGACCCCGCCACGGTCGGCCTTGTCAGCTCGCTTGGGATGACCGCCACCAAGCACGCATACAACGTCTTGTCGACCGACCCCTCTACGTTCTCCGGTGCGGACGGTCGGGCCACCAAGGTCGTCCTTCCACCGAGCGAGCTCACCGGCCCGGAGCTCGTCGACGGGGTAAGCGGCGACGCTGTGATCGAGACCTACACCGTGGAGCATGACCGTAACGGGACGGCGGTCCGCACGATCATCGTCGTCCGCTTCGCCGATGGACGTCGAACCGTCGGCAACGGTACGTGCACAGATGAAGAAGTACGCGCGCTGATGACATCAGAGGGCATCGGTCGGGCCGTGCACGTGACCGGCGGCGTGCCGTCGGACGACCCGAAGGAACCCGGCACCCCCAACCGCATGGAGCTCCGATGACCACCTCGTTGGCCACCCGAATCAGCAGCACCCGGGCCAAGGGTGGTGTCACCCTGGCCGACCTGTCCGTCGGCGCCGTCGTCTCCGAAGACGGCGTGAGCTTCCCCGGCGCCCAGGTCCCGGACCGGCACTGGCGAGCCGATGCCGACGGTGTCGGGATCGCCGTGTGCGAGTGGGGGAGCGAGCATGCCCCTCCCCTGTTCCTGCTCCACGGCGGCTTCGACTTCTCCCGCACGTTCGATGTCTTCGCTCCGATGCTCGCGGCCGGCGGATGGCGGGTCGTGAGCTGGGACCACCGAAACCACGGCGACTCCGACGCCACGCCGTTCACCAGCTGGGCGGCCGACATTCGCGACGCCACAACCGTCATCTCGATGGTCACATCGAAGCCTGCCCCCGTTCTCGGCCACTCGAAGGGAGGGGCGATGGCGCTGCGCCTCGCCCAGGCCCTCCCTCACCGGTTCAGCCACGTCGTCAACATCGACGGCCTGCCCTCCATGCGGCCGGCTCCGGACGTGTCGAACCATGAACGAACCCGTCTGCTCCAGCAGGATCTCGGCGGCTGGCTCGACCACAAACGGAAGTCCGCCGACGGCCAGCGCAAGCCCGGCACCATCGCCGACCTGGCCAAGCGCCGCGCCCGGATGAATCCACGCCTCACCAAGGAATGGCTGAGCTACCTCGTCACCGTCGGCGCAAAGCATGATGCCGAGGGATGGCGTTGGAAGATCGACCCGATGATGCGAATGGGCGGGTTCGGTCCGTGGCGCCCGGCGTGGTCGCTCGACGGCCTCCCGGGTTTGCCCATGCCCTTTCTCGGTCTGCTCGGTCTCGAGGTCGAGCAGATGGGGTGGGGCACCGTGCCCGATGACCTCCGAGGCCGACTGCCTCGCGGCGGCCACCTCGAGACGTTCGCGGAGACTGGGCACTTCATTCACATCGAACGCCCCGCCGAGACCGCCAATGTGATCTTGGAGTTCCTCTCATGAGCACGACGACGATGCTCACGAACGGACGTCTCCGCCTCGCGCTGCACACCCTCCGAGACGGCGACGGTACCGCACTGCTCATGCTCCACGGACTTGGTGAATCCTCGCCGAGGGCTGTCCCCGACGAGCTGGCTTCGTGGTCCGGACCGATCCACGCGCTCGACTTCTGCGGGCATGGCGAGTCCGAGTCCGCCATCGGCGGTGGCTACTCGTGCGAGCAGCTCATGTCCGACGCCGACGCCGCCCTTGCGGCGATCGGTCCGGCAACGGTGCTGGGCCGGGGGCTCGGCGGTTACATCGGTGTGCTCATCGCGGGCGCCCGACCCGACCTCGTCCGTGGTGTCATCATCGACGACGGCACCGGTCTGGCCGGCGGCGGCACCCGCCCTGGTTCCACCACCGTCGAGTTCCCCGACGAGCGCGTCTCGGACGGCACTCCCGACCCGTACGCACTGATGGAGCTCAGCTCCGACATCCGTCCCAAGGACTACGCAACGTCGTTCGTCCGCAGCGCCGTCGAGATCTCCGGTCTCCCCACACCGGTCGCCGTAGTGGCCCATGCCCGGGCCCCTTGGCTCGACGCCGTGATCGACGAGTACGGCGTCGTCAGCACCACCCTGGAGCGTGCCCTGGATATGTACGCGCGCTGATTCTTCCGGCCATCGCCCGCTACGTCAGTTTGGGCACGGATTCGGGGGCGAAACGGCGCTTGCGGGCGACGAAACCAGTGGTAGCCGGCGATCTGGGAGCTACAGGCGGCCGGCCTCGATGACCCGGCGCAGGAAGTGCTGGGTGTCCGGATGCTGCGGGTCGGTGAACAGCCTCGCCGGCGGGCCCTGCTCAACGATCCGACCGTCCTTCAGAAACGCGACCTGATCGGCGACGTCGCGGCAGAATCCCATCTCGTGGGTGGCCAGTACCAGGGTCATGCCCGATGCAGCGAGCTCGCGGACGGCGGCGAGGACCTCGCCGACGAGTTCGGGATCGAGCGCTGACGTGACCTCGTCGAAGAGCATCACCTCGGGTTCCATCGCCAGCGCTCGAATGATCGCGACCCGCTGTTGCTGTCCACCGGAAAGTCGGTCCGGGAACGACGAGGCCTTATCGAGGAGGCCGAAACGTTCGAGCAGAACCCGCGCAGCATCTTCTGCCGCGCCGCGGCCGATCCCACGAACGCGCCGAGGGGCCAGCGTGATGTTGTCGAGGATGCTGAGATGCGGGACCAGGTTGAACGACTGGAATACGATGCCGATGCGTTTGCGGACATCATCGGCATCCACGCCCCCGGCCGTGAGTTCGATGCCGCCGACGAACACGCTTCCGGAGTCGACCGGCTCGAGCAGGTTGATGCACCGAAGCAGGGTGGACTTCCCGGAGCCGGATGGACCGATGAGGCCCACAACACTATGTGCACGTACGGTGAGGTCCACACCCCTCAGCACCTGGTTCTTCCCGAACGACTTGAAGACGTCGCGTAGCTCGATCAGTTGCCGATCGCCCTGTTCGGTCGAATTCATCGGCTCCGACGCTCCTGGCGGGCGACGAGGGTGTCGCCGAGGCGGGCCAAGGGAATCGTCACCGCGAGGAACAGCAACGTCGCCCCGAGGTACGCGGTGAAGTTGAATCGGAAGCTCGCATAGTTCTGGGCGCGTCGCAGGGCTTCGAGCGGTCCCAGCGTCGACAGCAGGGCCGTGCTCTGCACCACCGCGATGAAATCGTTGATGAGCGGCGGAATCACACGGCGGATCGCCTGTGGAACGATGACGAAGCGGAGCGCCTGCACACGTGACAGTCCGAGAGAACGGGCCGCAGCCATCTGCGAGGGATGGATCGATCTGATGCCCGAGCGGAAGACCTCGGCCACGTAGGCCGCGCTGTTGAGCACGATCGCAACCGTGCCCCAGATCACCGGGTTGTTCCAGGGGCGATCGAGGCCGAGGCCGGGAACACCGAAGCCGAAAAGATAGATCAGCACGATCGATGGAACCGCCCTGAACACGTCGGTGTAGATGATGGCGATGAGGCGGAACGGGAAGAACGCCGGCCCGGGGATCATCCGGACGACCGCCACGATCATGCCGAGGATCAGGCAGAGCACGAACGCGACGACGAAGACGCGGACGTTGAGGGCGAAGCCCTTCAGCACCAGCGGGAAGCTCCTGCGGAAGTGGAAGCCCGACAGGAAGCTCTCGTGGAACTTCGACCAGCCCGGCGTCGAGGTGATCCCGATGATGATCGCGGCGAACACCGCAACGGTCGATGTCGCGGCGATGAGGCCACCACGCCATGCCGCAGCGTTGCGGCGAGTGGTTCGGCCGCTCACGTCGTGCCTCGACCGGACTCGGGCCGGACCGGACGACGCGGCTCTGAACGTCCCGAGAACGCCCGCCTCACGTGGTCACGTCGGCACATCGGCGCGCGGTCTCCGCCTCGCCGGCCGTGCCCGGGACCACGATGGCCCGGGCATCGGCGAGCGGGGACGGGTGCAACGTCGATCAGCCGAAGACCGGAGCGTTGGTTGCCGTCGACAGCTCAGCGGTCTGGATCTCCGCCAGCTTGCCGGAGGACTTCAGCACGGCCAGTGCCTCGTTGACACACGGGGTGAGAGGGCTGCCCTTCTCGAACAGCATGCCGAACTGCTCGCCGCCACCCTGGCTGGGGAACTGGCCGACCACGACCGAACCCTCGATCTCGGCCGCCGACACGTAGAACGCGGTCGGAAGGTCGAGGACGATGGCATCGATCTGCTTCGCCGCGAGGGCCGCCTTGGCGTCATTGTTCGTCGAGTAGACGAACGGCTCCGACGAGGGCTTCACGACGTCGGTGACGAACTGGAGGCTCGTGGTGCCCTGCTGCACACCGAACTTGAGCTTGGCGAGATCGGCAACGGTCTTCGCCGAGACGGCCGGCGAATCCTTCAGCGCGACGACGGCCTGGTTGACGTCGAAGTAGCCGTCGGAGAAGTCGACCGCCTGCTTGCGCTCATCGGTGATCGAGATCTGGTTGATGTCGAAATCGAAGTCCTTCTTGCCCGTGGCGTACGAGGAGTTGAACGGCACCTTGATCCACTTCACCTCTTCTTTCGTGAAGCCGAGGGTTTCGGCTACGGCGAAGGCCACGGCGCTCTCGAAGCCCTTGCCGTTGGTCGGGTCGTCCTCGGAGAACCACGGCGGATAAGCCGGGGAATCGGTGCCGACGGTGAGCGTGCCGGCGTTCTTCAGACTGAGTTTGTCCTTCGCACAGTCGGCGCTGATGGCGGGGGCAGCAGTGGTGTCGGCCGCCGCGGCCTCCGTTTCTGCGGCCATAGCCTCGGTCTCGGCGGCCATTGCCTCGGTTTCCGCGGGTGCCGCCTCGGTGGCAACGGCTTCGGTTTCGGCCGGTGCCGCGGTGGTGTCGGCCGCATCGCTGCCGCACGCGCTGAGGCCGAGAAGGAAGGCTGGGGCGACGAGCAGCAGAGCGCGTCGTTTCCGGAGTGGTGTCCTGGTCATGGGAACTGAGTGTACGAAGAATGGCGTTCTTTTGTGACAGGCGTCGAACGGAGTGCCGTTCCCCGGATTCGTTGCGACTCGCGACTCGGCCGGGCAGCGCACGCCACCCGTGGAGAACCGCCCGACGAACCGAAGGTGTTCGGCTTCAGACCCGCGAAGCGGGGCGGACCCGACGGCGGGTGCTGGCCTTGACCGGCTTCGCCGACCCGGTCGACTTCGTTGCCGTCGCCATCGTCTTCGGCGCGACCGCAAGTGCTAGCTCCGTCGGCGCTCCCGTCGGAGTCGCTGGCGCCACCGGCGCCGACGGAGTGCGGAACTGCTGGGTCACGAAGATCCGGTCGCCTCGGACCACAACCGTGATCGACACGTGCGTGAACTCGGGATCGAGGAGGTTCCGGCGATGTCCCGGGCTGTTCTCGAAGGCGTCCTCGACCGACGGGACGTCGGGTCCCGTTCCGACGTTCTCGCCCAGCTTGCGCCACGACGCCGTGATCTCCCTGGCGAGATTGGGGTTGTGGGAGATGCTGCCCGCCGCGGCCATCTTCTCCGTCCAGCCCATCGCCACCGGCCGGATCTCGGCGTCGACGATGAACGGGACCAGCCCTTGGCTGGTCCGAAGTGAGTTCACCCCGGCGATGAACTGCACTTCGAGCGTGTTGGGATCTCGGTCGGCCGCCTGCGCCGACGCCATCGTCGGCGCGACGACGGCGGTCACGCCGCTGACGCCGAGCGTCAGGGCAAGCGCAACGGCGAATCCGCGGCGGCGAGGCGCGGCGACCGGAAGGCGTTCGTAAGCGGAAAGGCTGGGCACCTCACAGCTTTCGACCACTCAGAGTGGGATCTTTAGTCCAAGGGAGGAAGAACTTCACTTATAGTGGTGAGTTGCCGTGCTTCTTCCCGCGGAGCATCTCCCGCTTGGTGCGTAGTAGGGAGAATGACCGGGCGACGAGGCGCCGGGTCTCGGCCGGTTCGATAACTGCGTCGACGTAGCCACGCTCGGCGGCAACGTAGGGGTTCAGGTACTCGGCGGCGTAATCGAGTTCGCGCACCAGTCGTTCTTCGTCCGTCTCGCGGCGGTACAGGATCTGTACGGCGCCCTTGGCCCCCATGACGGCCAGTTCGGCGACCGGCCACGCAAGGCACAGATCGTTGCCCATGGTCTTGCAGTCCATGACGATGAAGGCACCTCCGTAGGCCTTGCGCAGTACGACGCAAACCCGCGGCACGGTGGCCTCGGCGTAGGCAAAGGCCATCTGCGCACCGTGGCGGATCATTCCCCGCCATTCCAGGTCTTTGCCCGGAAAGTAGCCCGGCGTATCGACAAGGGTCAGAATCGGAAGGTTGAACGAGTCGCACAGGGCGACGAACCAGGCGCCTTTCTGGGCCGCGGCGATGTCGAGCGTTCCGGCGAGGGCGAGCGGCTGGTTGGCGACGATACCGATCGGTTGGCCACCCACGGTTGCGAATGCCGTGACCAGGTTGGGCGCCCACCGGGCCCGGACCTCGAAGACGGAGTCGGCATCGCACACGGCGCGGGCGACGGACCGCACGTCGTAGCTCCCGGTCGACGAGGCCGGGATGAGATCGTTGAGTTCCGGGGCGGTGCGCTCCGTCGGGTCGTCGGTGGGGAGAGCCGCGGGCAGCGCGTCGCCATGGTCCGGAAGGTAGGACAGGAGTGTCGCAACGACATCGAGCGCCGACGCGACGTCGTCGACCACTGCGGCGGGAAGGCCGGACTGGCGGGCGTGCGTTGCCGCGCCCCCGAGCGTCTCCTTGTCGAGCACGATTCCGGTGAAGTCGGCCACCATCGACGGACCGCTGACGAAGGCGTAGGACACGTTGGTCATGATCACGAGGTCGGCCAGTCCGAGCAGCAGAGCGGCACCCGACACGGCCGCGCCATCGACCACGAGCACGACCGGCACAAGGCCGGAACAGTCCGCCAGCGCCCGGGCGGCGCGCCCCCAGCCATGGAGCGCAGCGAGACCCGCATTCACGTCGACGCCCGTTGAGTGGAGAACCCCGACGAGGGGCCGCCGGAGCGAACGCGCCAGATGCGCAGCCTCGGCCAGAACCTCGCCGTCGTCGGCGTCGATCGCACCCCCGCGGTCGGACTGCTCGATGACGAACGCCACGATCTCGCGTTCGTCAAGGCGGCCGTCGAGAGTGGTCAACCCGGCGCTGACGATGCCCTTGTGCCCGGCCCGCACCCGAGAGGTGAACGCCAACGCCTGCGTCGTCGACAACGCTCCCACACCAAGATCGACAGACACCCCACCACCGTACCGGCCCGAGCCCGGTGGGAGAGAGGTTGCCCCCGTATATGGGGGTCAAACACCTCCGAACAGCGCTGGGAGGTGTTTGGCCGCATCGGGGGACGGGCCGCCAGATGCAGCCGGCGCGCCACAGCCGGGTCGGCGGGCCCGGCTCGTCTCGGGCACCAGCCCACGGGGCGGTCCGTCAGACGGTGACGAGGTCGTCGTCGGCGGCGATCACCGTGCGGGCCGGCTCGCCGTCGGCCTCGGCGCGCGCCGCCCGCCGCTCCGTGCGCTCGTTCATCCGCGCCGACGCCTTCTCGAGTCGGCCGAGCAGCGTGACGATGCGCTCGCGGGCCTGCTCGGCCTCGGCGCTGAGGCCCTCGATGCTTTCGAGGTTCCAATGACGAAGGACGACCGGCGCGAGGATTTGGCTGTAGTGGATCGGCAGGTTGTAGATCCCGGCGCTGGCGATCGCCCGAGCGTGCTCGGAGAAGCCGACGATCCCCGTGCCCGGCATCTCGAAGTCGCTGATCTGGCGGTCGATGGCGCAGACGACCGACGACGGATCGACCTCGATGGCCGCCGACGTGATGTCGCGGTAGAAGAGGTAGTGGAAGTTCTCGTCGGCCGCGACGCGGGCCATGACGTCGTAGCCGGCACGCGCCGCGGGATGCTCCGACTTGTCCATCTCGACCTGCAGCAGCTTGCCGGTGTTGCGGTGAGAGATGCGGGTGGCGAGCTCTTGCAGCGCCACGTAGACGAACCCGTCGGCCGCGGTCTGCGGCTGGGGCACCTCACCGCCGCTCATTTGCCCCATGCGGGCATCTTCGAGTGTCCACGGGTCGATGGCCCGGGTGACGACCAGGTAGTCGCGGATGGCGATGGAATGCCGTGCCTCTTCCGCCGTCCATCGATGCGACCAGGTACCCCAGATGTCGCTCTTGCCGAACATCCGGTCGATGGTCTCGAAGTAGTACGGGAGGTTGTCCTCGGTCAGCAGGTTGACGAACAACGCGCTCCGGACGGCATCCGGAAGGACGACGTCGTCGGGCGACCAGGCTTCGCCGGGGACGAAGTCCCGCCCGAGCGACCAGGGGATGATCTCGTGGGAGTACCAGGGCTTGGACGTGGCGAGGTGGCGCTCCAGCAGACGCTCTGCTGCACCCGACAGTTCCGCCAGCAGCGCCCGGTCCTCGGGGCGCACATCGGTCATCGTGGAAGGCATGATCGCCAGCCTACCTACTAGTAGGTAGGGGGAGTGTCAACAGGAACAGGCATCTGTCCTGATGATCGGAGACATCACGGACAACTGTTCGACAGCTGAGCCGGCATCGGGCAATCTGATCCTGTAACTCGACGGGCTGGTGTGCCCCCTCGCCAGCCCGTCAATCGCGTCCGGAGAGGGAAGGGCCGGTGATGCATCGGCAACGGGTAGGACAGACTGGGGTATGACCAGGACCGCCGCGTTCTTCGACCTCGACCGCACCCTGCTGGCCGGAGCGAGCGGACCGGTGTTCGCCGAAGCATTCGCCCAACTCGGCGTGCCGACGCCTCACATCCCGGGTCAAGACCTGCTGTTTCGCTTCTTCGACCTGGTCGGCGAGTCGTACCTCGTGATGCAGCTGGCCAAGCGGGCGTCATCACGGGCGAAGGGACTCCGCCGCGACGACGTCGCCCGGGTTGCCGAATGGGCCGCCGACGTGCTCCTCCCGAAGGTCCAGCCCTACGCTCCGGCGCTTCTCCGCTCGCACCGCGACTCCGGGGACCTGTTGGTGCTGGCGACAACGTCGCCCTACGACCTCGTCGCCCCATTGGCGAGACGGCTCGGTTTCGACGCCGTCGTCGCCACCCGCTACGGACAACTCGAGGGGACCTACACCGGGGACCTCGACGGAGGTTTCGTGTGGGGGCCCGGGAAGCTCGCGGCCGTGACCGCGTGGGCGGACGAGCACGACGTCGATCTCGACGCCAGCGCGGCGTACTCCGATTCGGTCTTCGACGCACCCCTGCTGGGCGCGGTCGGACGCCCGACTGCGGTGAACCCGGACTACCGCCTTCGGGCACTTGCCGTCGTGCGTCGGTGGCCCGTTCGCTCGCTCGACACCCCGGAAGGCGTGCCGTCGGTGAACGGCATCGAACCGTTCGACCTCTTCCGCCAGTTCACGCGCCCGGAGTTCTTTCCCGGGGTGCGATTCGCCTTTGCCGGGATTGAGCACCTCCCCCGCACCGGCGCCGTGATCATCGCCACGAACCACCGCAGTTATTTCGATCCCCTCGTGATCTCCCTGGCCATCGCGAAGGCGGGCCGCAATGCCCGGTTCCTCGGCAAGAAAGAGGTCTTCGACGCGCCGGTTGTCGGGCAGCTCGCCCGGGCGATGGGTGGCATCCGCGTGGACCGCGGGACCGGATCTGACGCCCCGATCCGAGCGGCTGCAGAGCGGTTGGAGGCCGGCGAATGCGTTGTCATCCTGCCCCAGGGGACGATCCCGCGCGGCGAGGAGTTCTTCGACCCGATCCTGCGCGGCAAGACGGGAGTCGGCCGACTGGCCGCGCTGTTTCCCGACATCCCGGTCATTCCCGGCGGCGTGTGGGGCACCGAGCAGGTGTGGCCCCGTTCGGCCAAGGTCCCCAATCTGTGGCAGGTCACCGACCCGCGTCACGTGTCGGTGACGTTCGGGCCTGCGGTCTCCGGCCTTGCGCGGAGTGCGTCGTCCGAGGCGTCGGTGCGCGCCGACACCGAACGGGTCATGGCCGCGATCATGGCGACCCTCCCGCGCGAGGCCCGTGTCGCCCGCGAGGTGTCGGCGGACGAGTTGGCGAAGACCACCCCCGACGGACGTGTGCCGTCGGCATCCATCGTCCGGCCCGCGGCCGGTACCGGGGCACCGAAGACGAAGGCAAACCGGCGCCAGGTCGAGGCGGAGCCGATCACCGAGCCAGTCACGGAGAACGCGGCCTCCAAGGGCAAGCGTCAGCCCGCCAAGCGCAAGCCGGTCGCCCGACCCCGCGCCACGGCGAAGGCCGATCCGACTCCTGTCGTGCCGAAGCGTGACCGGCCATCCGCGAAGCGCGCAACGCCGCGCAGCACGACAGCGTCGCCGGTCGAAGTCCCTGTCGCGGCCGAGCGCGCGCCGGCCCCGACCCCGGCGCGGGCGTCGTCGACGACAACGAATTACGCATCAGCCGCCCTGCTCGCTGCCGCTGAGACGACGATGGAGCGGACGCGGAAGGCACCCAAGAAGTCGAAGCAGAAGAAGGAACCGAAAGGCGAGTCGGTCGTCCGCGACAGCGGTCGCCGCACGCCTCCAACCCGCCGTCTCGCCGGAACCCTCGCCGAACGCGCTTGACGTCAGCAGAGGGTTACCGGCAAAAGGCTACGCGTGCTTCGTGTCCCGAATCGCAAGTCCGCTGCGGGATTCTCGGCCAGATTCCGCCGTGGCGGCGTCCTCGTCGTTGCGGTTGGACAAGGCAGGCGCTGCCTCCTGCGTCCTTGCCACAACGAAATCTGACTCGCGAATTCCGCGAGCCACTTCCGATTCGCGACGCTAGCGGTTGCCGGCGGCTGCACGAATCAGGTTGAGCGCGCCGCCGGCACGGAACCAGCCGAGATGCTCGTCGTTCATCGTGTGCTTGCAGCTGATCTCGTCGACGGAACCGTCGACCTGGTGCAGCAGCACCTTCACCGGCTGATCGGGAGCCAGCGATGCGAGACCGACGACGGACACCCGCGTGTCCTTGCCGATCTTTTCCCAGGCGGCCGGATCGGCGAAAGTGAGGGGCAGCACGCCCTGCTTCTTCAGGTTCGTCTCGTGGATGCGGGCGAAGCTCCGGCAGATGATCACCGCCGCACCGCGATAACGGGGCTCCATGGCGGCGTGCTCGCGTGACGAGCCCTCGCCGTAGTTCTGATCGCCCACGGCGACCCATCGGACACCGCTTGTGCCCCAAGCCTTGGCAACGTCGGGGATCATGGCCTCGGACTGGGTGAGCGTGTTCCATCCCATGCCCGGCTCGGAGGTGAACGCGTTGTTCACACCGATGAACAGGTTGCCGGAGATGTTCTCGAGGTGACCTCGATACTTCAGCCACACCCCCGCCATGGAGATGTGGTCGGTGGTGCACTTGCCCTTGGCCTTCATGAGCACGGGAAACTTCTCGAAGTCCTTGCCGTCCCACACGCTGAACGGGTCGAGCAGCTGCAGACGGTCCGATGTCGGTGACACGTTCACGGTGACGCCCGAGCCGTCGGCCGGCGGTGCTTCGAACATCGTGTCGCCGGACTCGAAGCCCTTCGCCGGAAGCTTCTCCCCCATCGGCTCGGCCAGCATCACCGACGAACCGTCGGTCGCCGTGAGGGCATCGGTCAGCGGGTTGAAGTCGAGCGTGCCGGCGAGTGCATAGGCGATGACGGTCTCGGGCGAGGCGACGAAGGAGTTCGTCGAGCCATAGCCGTCGTTGCGTTTCGGGAAGTTGCGGTTGTAGGAATTGATGATCGAGTTCGGCGTGCCGTCGGCCATGTCGTCGCGCTTCCACTGGCCGATGCACGGCCCGCAGGCATTGGCGAGCACGGTGGCGCCGATGGCTTCGAGGTCGGCGAGGATGCCGTCGCGCTCGATCGTGGCCCGCACCCGCTCAGAGCCGGGAGTGACGAGGAGCGGCGTCTTCACCGTCAGCCCCGAGGCCGCGGCCTGACGGGCGATCGAGGCGACACGCGTCATGTCTTCATACGACGAGTTCGTGCATGAGCCAATAAGCGCGCTTGACAATTCGAGAGGCCAGCCTGCCGCCTTGGCGTTGGCACCGATCTTCGACACCGGGTGGGCGAGATCGGGCGTCATCGGGCCGTTGATGTGCGGTTCGAGGGTGTCGAGGTCGATCTCGACGATCCGATCGAAGTACTTGGCCGGATTCGCTTCGACGTCTTCATCTGCGCGCAGAAGATCAGTGTGCTTATCAGCGAGGTCGGCGATGTCTTCACGCCCGGTGGCCTTGAGGTAGAGCGCGGTCTCGTGGTCGTAGGGGAACAGTGAAGTGGTCGCCCCGATCTCGGCGCCCATGTTGCAGATCGTGGCCCGACCGGTGGCGCTGATGTTCGCCACGCCGGGGCCGAAGTACTCGACGATCGCACCGGTGCCACCTTCGACGGTGAGGATGTCGGCGACCTTGAGGATCACGTCCTTGGCGCTCGTCCACCCGCTCATGCGGCCGGTGAGCTTCACGCCGATGAGCTTCGGGTAGCGGACACCGAACGGCAGACCGACCATCACGTCGACGGCGTCGGCGCCGCCGACCCCGATGGCAATCATGCCGAGGCCGCCGGCGTTCGGGGTGTGGCTGTCGGTGCCGATCATCATGCCTCCAGGGAACGCGTACTGCTCGATGACGACCTGGTGGATGATGCCCGAACCGGGCTTCCAGAAGCCGATGCCGTACTTGGCCGACACCGAGCGGAGGAATTCGTAGACCTCGCGGTTGGTGTCGTTGGCGACTTCGAGGTCCTTGATCGCGCCGACCCGGGCCTGGATCAGGTGGTCGCAGTGGACGGTCGACGGCACGGCAACCTGGGGCAGGCCGGCGGTCATGAACTGGAGGAGCGCCATCTGTGCGGTGGCGTCCTGCATGGCGACCCGATCGGGGAAGAAGTCGCCATAGGTCACCCCGCGGTCGAACCCGTCGGTGTTGGCGTCTCGCATGTGGCCAAAGAGGATCTTCTCGGCGAGCGTCATTGACCGGCCGAGACGCCGGCGGCCGATGGCGACGTTGGCGCCGAGCTTGGAGTAGACCACCTCGACGAGGCTGAGCGGGGTGTTGGCGACGACGGCCATGGGGGACTCCTCGGTTCGGGTTTCGACTACGACGGCGGCTGGTAGTTGCTTCGGCAGGAAAACAAGACAAGTATAGTACAAGTGAGCGAGCGTGGGGCATTTCGGTACCGGGCCATCGCCGACGCCCTGCGGGCTCGGATTGCCTCGGGCGAACTGGCCGCAGGTGCGCTCTTGCCGTCGGAGTCGGAGCTGTCCGCCGCCCATGAAGCCTCCCGGGTCACGGTCCGCAAGGCGTTTGCCGCGCTCCGCGACGAGGGGCTGGTCGACTCCCGTCAGGGATTCGGCTGGTTCGTCGCCGCTACGCCGCTGCGTCAGTCCCTCGGCCGTCTCGGAACCCTGGAGGATCAGCTCGCCGAGAACGGCATCACCCCGGAACGGCGGGTGCTCGAGTTCGGTTTCGTGCGCGCCCCGAAGCGGGCTCGCGAGGTGCTCGGCGTCGATACCGTCCTCCAGGTGCGGCGACTCAACCTCGCCGACGGGACGCCCTTCGCCCGCGTGACGGTGTGGGTTCCGGAACATCTCGGTGCCGAGATCTCCCGGGCCGCGATCGAACGGACGACCTTCTATGACGTGCTCCCCGTCCGGGTCGGCGGCGCCACCCAGACCATCGGGGCCGCCGCGGCGTCGGACGCTGATGCCGTCCTCCTCGGCATACCGCCCCTCTCGCCGGTGCTCCGGTGCGAGCGCATCACCAACGACACCGACGGCAAAGCCATCCTGCTCAGCGAGTTTGTCTTCCCCGCCCACCGCACCGAGTTCGTCGTCGATCTCCCCCAGGTCGAGAGCTCCATCGCCCCCACCGGCCTCCGCCTGGTCGAGTAGCGGAACCGTTCCGCCGCACATCGACGACTTCCTGCCGCACATCGACAGCTCCACGCCGCACATCGACCACTTTCCCGACGTTCAGGCACGAAAAACGGTCGATCTGCGGCACCGGCGAGGCGATCTGCGGCGCTTCACGCGCACCTGGCCCGCTTCCACGCGCACCTCACCCAGATCCGCCGGGCAGGTTCAAGCACTATTCGCCGAGGTGTGCGTGAGTTCGTCTGATCTACGCGTGGACGATCCGATGCGGGAAGACTTGGTGGAAATCGAGAAAGGGAGCCGGCAATGTCGTCAACACGCAGCAGGTCCACCGAACGCCGTTCGCGACGCCCGTTTCAATCGGCAATGGCCGTGGCACTCGTTGTTGTCGTCATGGGCGGATCACTCGTTGCGAACGCCAATGCCGGCAGCACCTCGATCGACGCATGGAAACGTCTTGCCGAACGAGCGCTCGCGCAGGGCGCGCCAGTGAAGTTGCGGCTCCGTCCCGGGTTTGTCGACCCTGCCTTGCGCTCGGCACTCCCGCCCATCCCAAAGGGTTGGGCGACATTGGGAACGATCGACCGCGTCTTCGAACCCCCGTTTGCAGGTGGGAACGCCACGCCCTCCACGATCTCGGAGACCTACTTCGATGTCCCGAACGCTTCATCAGCCACGCTCGATCAGTGGCACCAACGGTTCCTTTCCGACGGCTGGACGCAGCCAACCCCGAGCCCGTCGATCGGTCAGGTCCCATTCAACGCACCGCAGTCCCGGACCTACTGCCGCGGCAACAGGGCCGTTTCGGTCCGTAGCACTCCAGTGCCCGCAGCCACCACCGTGATCGTCGTCGACCTCACGAGGCCGTGCGGGACGGCGTCGGGGCTGCCGCAACTCACCGAGTTGCAGAACGCCATGCGCGTTCCCAAGCTGACGTTATCCCCCGGTATCGTCATCGTGAACCAGAAGGCGGGCACCGGCTCGCTGACCTCGGACACTGCGGACTTCACGGTGGAAACGCCCCGAGCCGTGGCCGAGTTGCACGCGCTGGCCGCCGACCAGATGACCGCGAGCGGTTGGGCCCTCGAAGAGACGGCAACGTCGCCAACGCTCGTCGTCAGCCGTTGGCGGAGAACCGTCGACGGGGCCACGATCACGGCCTTTGTCTACGTCTCCACCACTCCCGGACCGAATCGCCGAACCATCTCGATCACCACGTGGAACAAGGCGTTCGCAGTAGACCTCAATTTCACGGGAACCGTCGCGATCCCGCCGTCCGGACCGGTCACCACGAAGCTCCCGTGACCAGCGCGCCTACCGGCGGTTGACGGCTCGGAGGAAGTAGGACTCGCCGTCGTCGGGCCGGAAGAAGGTGCGGATGGTGAGGTCGCGGTTGAAGGCGACGAACGCGCCGGTGGTCCGGTCGAAACGCGCGTAGGAGCCGTTGGCCTGGGGCGCCTCGATCACCCGGCTCGACAAAGGCGCGTCGCGCAGGTGCTGGGCCATGGCGAGGTACTGCGCCTTGGATGAGACGTTGAATTCCGACCCGTGCTTTCGCCAGTGCGAGTCGAGTCCACGCTCGGACGCGAAGCCGATGCGCCGAAGCCGAGGATCGGTGCGGTTGGACGTTGCCGACGACGACGAAGCCGATTTCGACGACGACGACACCGACGAAGCGGATAACGACGAGGCCGACGAGGCCGACGACGACGAGGATGAAGACGCAGACGAGGCCGACGACCCCGGCCCCGACGACGACGCCCCCACCGACTGCGAGGCGCGGGTCGATTGTGCCTCCGCCCGTGGTGACGACCGGAGATTGCTGATCGTCGGCACGAGCACCGCGGCCAGCGTGATGGCGAGCGACACCAGGCTGACGACGCGTCGTTGGATTGGTGATCCGCGGCGGCCCATCGTCTCCAGCGTAGGACGCCGACGACTGGGCCGAGCCCGGCCACAACTGCCAAGCTCACGTTGTGACTTCTCCGACGAGCACCGCTGACCTTCGCGACCGGTTGGCTCGCCTGCTCGGTGCCGAGATCGACGGGCTCCGTCGTTTGAGTGGCGGCGCCAGTCGGGAGACGTGGTCGTTCGACGCCAAGGAGGCTGACGGCGCGACCCGACCGCTGATTCTGCGGCGCGACCCACCAGGGCTCCCGCTCCCCATCGGCCGCACCGGCGGGATGCCGCTGGAAGCGATCCTGTTCGAGACGGCGGCCCGGGCCGGTGTTCCCGTCCCGACGATCCGGGCGAGCGGCGACGCCGATGACAACGTGCTCGAGACGGGCTTTCTCGTGATGGACCACGTTGACGGCGAGACGATTGCCCGCAAGATCCTTCGTGACGAACCCTATGCACACGCACGATCGGTTCTCGTGAGCCAGCTTGGCGAAGCCGCCGCGCTGCTCCACGCTGTCGCCCCCGAATCCGTGCCAGGACTCGGCGAGATGCACCCCCTGGAGAAGTATCGCGAGGTTCTCGACCTCCTCGGGCATCACAGCCCAACGTTCGAGCTCGCCTTTCGTTGGCTCGATGCGCATCGCCCGAAGCCGATCGACCCGGTGATCGTTCACGGCGACTTTCGCCTCGGCAACGTGATCGTCCAACCCACCGGATTGGCTGCTGTTCTCGACTGGGAACTCGCCCATCTCGGCGACCCGGCCGAGGACCTCGGTTGGCTGAGCGTGCGGGCGTGGCGCTTCGGGAGCCCGCATGAAGTCGCCGGCATTGGATCCATCGAGGATCTTCTGCGTGCGTACCACCTCGCCAACGGACATCCTCAGGTCGACGCCGCACGCGTGCACTGGTGGATCGTCGCCGGCACGCTCATGTGGGGCGTGATGTGCGTGACCCAGGGCAATGCCCACACGTCCGGGGGGTTGCCGAGCGTCGAGCTCGCCGCCATCGGTCGCCGGATCGCCGAACAGGAACACGATCTCCTGACGCTCATGGGGGCACCGCCCGCGACGACCATCACGGTTGCGCCCGTGACCCCGACTGCAACCGCCGCGGAGAGCGGAGACGACATCGGCTTTCCGTCATCTCGTCACCTCCTCGATGCCGTGCGCGGGTACCTCGAACGCGATGTCATGGCCGCGACCGAAGGACGCATCGCCTTCCACGCACGAGTTGCTCAGAACGTCTTGGCGATCGTCGAACGCGAGATTGCCTTGCGGCCCCGACTCGAAGCCGCCCAACGAGCCGCCGCCACGACGTTGGGCTACGACGGCGAAGCGGCCCTCGCCGACGCCATCAAGAACGGACACCTCGACGCGCGCCACGACGAGGTCCTCGCCGCGCTGCGGTCAGTCGTCGATGTCCGAGTGGCCATCGCCAACCCCAGACACGCGGCGGGCTGACGCCGCCGGCTGACGATCCCCGAACTCAGTCGTTCGGCGTCTCCGGCATTTCTTCTTCTGCCAGGAGGCCCGACTCGAACGCGTCCTGCCAGAACGCGAAGGATGTCTGCACCAACGTGGTGATGAGCTCGTCGACGAGCGGTTGGGTGACGCCAGCGCCCAGCGGGAACTGGCCTTCCAGATGGATCGTCCCGAACAGCGTTTCCTCGTTCTCGGGCACGAACAGATACGCCTTCGGGTAGCGGCGCTCCTGGTTCCACTGGTTGCAGCCGGCCATGACCTTGGGCCACAGCGTCTTCGGCACCATCAGGTTGGTCACGCCCCGGATCACGAAGATGTCCTCGTTCGGACCCTCGGCACTCATCAGCACACGCAGGAGGATTTCCTCTTCGTCGTTGAGGCCGAAGTCGACGGTGAAGTCGCCGTCGTCGTCGGTGACGAACTTGAGCTCCATCCGGTCGAGATGGTCCTGCACCATCTCTCTGGAGAACGGCTGCACCCCGACCCGTCGTTGCGAACCCGGCTTCTCGGCCATCAGGCCCCCATCGCCCGGAAGCCGCCGTCGACATGGATCATCGTGCCGGTGGTCATCGGGAACCAGTCGGACAGGAGTGCGCAACACGCCTTCGCCACTGCCGACGAATCCTTGACGTCCCAGCCGAGCGGGGCCTTCTCGGTCCAGACGTCCTCGAACTTGGAGAACCCGGGGATGGATTTGGCGGCGAGCGTCTTCAGCGGACCGGCCGCAACCAGGTTCACGCGGACACCGTCGGGGCCGAGCTCGCGGGCGAGATACCGGTTCAGCGATTCGAGTCCGGCTTTGGCCACGCCCATCCAGTTGTAGGCCGGCCAGGCGACGGTGGCATCAAAGTCGAGACCGACGAGCGCGCCTCCGCCGGCTGCCTGAAACAGCGGACGAAGACCCTTGGCGAGGACGCTGTAGGAATAGGTCGAGATCTGCACCGCCGTGGCGACATCGTCCCAGGATGCGGCGAAGAAGTCGTCGCCGAGGCACGATTGCGGGGCGAAGCCAATGGCATGGAGACAGCCGTCGAGGGCTCCCCACTTCTCGGTGAGGCGGGCGACCACGGCGTCCATCTGCTCGGAGGAAGTGATGTCGAGCTCGAGCACCTCGATCGGATCCATCCCGGCCGGGAGTCGAATCTTGCGGGAGATTCGTTCGGTCAGTGACAGGCCCCGACCAGCGCCCGTCAAGACGATGTCGGCACCCTCGTCGAGCGCGGTCTGGGCGACCCCATAGGCGATGGACGCATCGGTCAGCACCCCGGTGATCAGCAAGCGTTTCCCTGTGAGCAACCCCATCTGGCGCACCCTTCACTCAGGCCAGCCGCTCGGACCAGGCACTCGTATCGGCATCTGGACCAGCCCGGGTCGGACCGTGATGCCGTTGAGCAGGTTACGCCTCACGGGCTGCGCCGGCGCGAAGAACGACGTTTCCCGGGCCGGTGCGACCGAGGTCACCACCGTTTCGGTTGGCGCCGACCTGCTGGTTTGGACAAGAGTCGGCGTATGCGAATCGCAGTCCTTGGTGGTACCGGTCCGGCCGGAAGCGGGCTCGCGGCCCGACTCGCATCGGTCGGCTACGACGTGGTGATCGGCTCCCGATCGAAGTACAAGGCCATGGAGGCTGTCGACTCGATCCTGGAGCGCTGGCCGGATCACAAGCTGTCGTTGACGGCCGACACCAACACCGGCGCGGCCACGGCCGACGTCGTCATCATTGCCACCCCATGGGAGTCCACCGCCTCGACCGCCCTGAGCGTCGCCGATCTCCTCAAGAACAAGGTCGTCATCTCGATGGCGAACGCCCTCGCCAAGGTCGGGCCGGAGTTCCAGCCGCTCGTTCCGCCGAGAGGATCTGTCGCGGCAAGCGTCCAGGCGATCGTTCCGCGCGCACTCGTCGCCGGGGCCTTCCACCACCTGCCCGCGCGCGAACTCGGCAACATCACCGAACCTATCGAGAGCGACGTGTTGATCTGCTCCGACCACATCAAGGCCACCGAGGTCACTGCCGACATCGTCCGCAAGATCCCCGGCTGTCGCCCGCTCGACACCGGTGGACTGTCGAACGCTGCTCCGATCGAGGCCTTCGCCGCGGTTCTGCTCCAACTCAACATGCGCTACAAGACCCGGTCGGCCCTGCGCATGACCGGGATCGATGCGTGACCCTTCACCGTCGCGTGGGCGAGCAGCCTGCCGAGTCTCCGTCTGTCGTCTAGAACGTTCGCCGTGCCGATGAAGCTCTATGACACCGCCCGCCGGTCGGTCGTGCCCTTCGAACCCGACCCGATCGTGAAGATCTACACCTGCGGTGTCACGCCCTACGACACCACCCATATCGGTCACGCCGCCTGTTTCATCACGTACGACGTGCTCCAACGACGGCTGCGCGACCTCGGCCACGAGACCCGCTGCGTGCGCAACATCACCGACGTAGACGACTCGATCCTGGCCAAGGCGCGGGAGAAGGGGGTCCACTACCTCGATCTCGCGGCCGAGGAAGTGGCCAAGTTCGATGAGGACATGCGGGTTCTCGGCCAGCTTGCGTCATGGTCGGAGCCGCGGGCGACGAGCGCCATTCCCGACATTCTCGGGTTCATCGACAAGGTGCTCCAGAGCGGCCACGCTTATCAGGCGGGCGGCGCGGTGTACTTCGACGTGGCGTCGTTCGAGCATTTCGGACAGATCAGCGGGTACTCGAGGGAGCAGATGCTCACCTACGCCGCAGAGCGGGGCGGCAACGTCGAGGACCCGAACAAACGCGATCCACTCGACTTCATCCTGTGGCAGCCCTCGCTGCCCGACGAGCCGTCGTGGGAGTCCTTGTGGGGTCCCGGCCGTCCAGGGTGGCACATCGAGTGCTCTGCGTTGTCCATGCGTGAACTGGGGACCACCACGCTCGATCTGCACGGTGGTGGCGAGGACCTGATCTTCCCTCACCACGAGTGCGAGGCGGCCCAGTCCGAGGCAGCGACCGGCCAACCACTGGCCCGGCATTGGATGCACCAGTCCTACGTGAAGCTCGACGGCGTCAAGATGTCGAAGTCACTCGGCAACCTCCGTTACGTCAGCGACTTGACGGCCGAGGGCTATGACCCGATGGCGATCCGTCTCATCATCGTGGCGCACCACTACCGCGACGGTTGGGAGTGGTTCGATCATCTGCTCCTGACCGGAGTTGAACGCCTCGCCGCGTGGCGAGCGGCGGGCCAAGGCGACGGCGCGCTCGACGAAGTCCGGGCATGTCTCGACAACGATCTCGACACACCGGCTGCCGTGGCGGCGATCGACGCTGCAGTAGCACGAGGCGAGGGCGTGTCGACCGCCGCCCTCCTCCTCGGCGTCATCCTGTAGCGCTACCGCCTGGGCACGCATGGCTGATCCGTGGACGTGTCCGTCGTGTCGACGTTCGTTCCGAAGGAATCGTCAGTCGCACGAGTGCGCTCCGGCCATGACGGTCGAGGAGTACTTCTCGACGGGCCCCTCCTTCGAACGCCCCATCTTCGAAGCGGTCCGAGCGTTCGTTGACACGCTCGGTCCCGTCACGATCGAGCCGGTCTCCGTCGGCATCTTCTTCAAACGACCGTCGAGCTGGATCCAGCTCCGTCCGAAGCGGACGTGGGTGGCCCTGGGCTTCCCGATGCGACGCGACGTTCGCCATCGCACGATCCGCAACAAGCCGATGACCAACGGACGCGACTCGGCGACGAAGTGGTTCGTCGCCAACCTGGAGACTCCTACGGACCTCGACGACGATCTCCGCGATCTCCTCGCCGAGTCGTTCGACCTCTGACCGATCACACGCAACGATCGCCGAGCGAGAATCAAGCCTCGGTCGCTCGTGACGCGACCCGGGCTTCCTCCGTCTCAGCGCTGCACGTCGTAACCTGGGGCGGGTTCGCTGAGGCGGAACTCGACGCCCTGGTCGTCACGACACACGGCCTCGCGACCGGAGTCGTAGGTATTCATACTTTCGACGGAACCTCCGGCTTCACGGACTCGTTGAACTGCGGCATCGAAGTCCCGTACCGTCCACCACATGGTGACCTCCCCCGGCGCGGTCGTGCTGAAGGGATTGACCGGCGGCCGCATCCCGATGGGCGTCTTGGTGTTCTCGACGTGGCGTCCGCCGTTGAACGGCTCACTGAACTCCCACCCGAGGACGGCTCCGTAGAACGCCGCGCCGCGCTCGACGTCGGCAGTCGTGAGCGTCAGGTAATACGGCTCCGACGGAGCGCGTCGTGCCGACGCATCGGCCGCCGATACTACGGGTGTTCCGAGGTTCCAGCGATGACCGAAGGGATCCACAAGCCATGCGTTGCGGCTGCCATGGCCTTCGGTGACGTCGGTTGCCGTTGCGCCACCCTCGACGGAGCGGGCAACGATGGCGTCCACGTCAGCGACCCGAACAACCATCGCGTGCGAGTGCCCCGCACCGAGCGTCGGTGGCGCCAGCACGTCGATCTCCGGGAACTCATCGGAGAGGTAGAACACCGCTCCACCGAACTCGAGCTCGGCGTGGCCGACCTTGCCATCGCTATCGAAGACGTTCGACACGGCCGCACCGAAGTAGGTCCGGTACCAGTCCAGCGCGGCACGGCCATCGCGAACGCACACATACGGCGTGATGGTTTGCGGAACGATCTGTGCGGACATGGTGCTCCGATCCGGGGCGGAAAGAGGAGGTGGAGAACTGGGGCCGGCGTGGTCGAGGCCAAGCGCGACGGCAATGCGCTGCTTCAGTTCGGACGCAAAGCGCGTGTCGACCGGGCCGGGCAAGTCGATCCGGCGAAGCGAGTCAAATGCCGAACTCATCGGTCGCTCCCTTCGTAGAGACGGCGGAACGCGAGGCGGGCGCGGACGAGAAGCGCCTCGGTGGCGTGAAGCGTCCGGCCGAGTGTTTCGGCGACGTCGGCGACGGGAAGACCGTCGACGTAGCGCAGGGTGAGTGCGCTGCGGTGATGAGCGCCGAGCTTTGCGAGAACGACGGCGACCCGGTGTTGGTCGAGCACGGCGTCCCAGGGGTCTTCGTGGAGCGCGGGGTCGTTCGGTGGTATCGCCGGATCGAACGAGTCAGATGATCCGGAGTCACCCCGACGCCAGTGGTCGAGAAGCTTGTGACGGGCAATACCGATGAGCCAAGCGACGGTCACTTCGTCGAGCACCCCCTTTCGGATCTGGGAAACGGCAGCGAGGAAGGTCTCGCTGGTGAGTTCCTCCGCGGCCGAGTGCGACTCGCAGCGGTTCCGGAGGTAGCCGAACACACGCGGGAGAGCGTCGTCGTAGAGCCGCAACAGCGACTCGCCGTGCTCGGCTTCCTCGAAGGCAATTCCCACAGCTGGAGTATCGCTGCTGCGTCGTGAACTCCGACGGTTCACCGAAGAAATGTCCTGTCGGTGAAATGTCTTCGGTGGGTACCGGGACCTAACGTCACTCCCGTGAGCGCGCAACGCATCGGTCGGCTTGTTCGCTCGGTGCCGGCAATCCGCCAGTTGCAGAGGTATCAGCGGGCGTGGCTCGGCAAGGACATTGCCGCCGGAATAGTGCTGACCGGGCTGCTCGCGCCCGCGGGGATGGCGTACGCGACCGCGGCGGGCCTGCCGGCGGTGACGGGCTTGTACGCAACGATCATCCCGTTGCTCGCGTACGCGATCGCGGGACCGTCGCGCATCATGGTGCTCGGCCCCGACTCCTCGCTCACACCGCTGATTGCTACCGCGGTGGTGCCGCTCGCTGCAGGCAATCCGAACGAGGCGATCGCGATCGCCGGCGCATTGTCGATAGCCGCCGGGGTCATCTGCGTCGTCGCCGGATTGGCCCGCTTCGGCTTCATCTCCGAGCTGCTCTCCGCCCCGGTTCGCTACGGGTACCTCAACGGCATCGCCGTCACGATCATCGTCAGCCAGGGAGCGAAGCTGTGCGGGTTCTCGGTCAGCGGTGAGTCGCTGCACGACCAGATCCGCCAATTCGCCAGCGCACTCGGCGACGGAAGGACGAACAGGTGGGCCGTTGGTGTCGGGCTTGCATCCGTCGCCGGCATCGTCGTTCTGCGTTCCTGGTCGCCGCGGATCCCGGTCGCGCTCGTCGTCGTGCTGAGCGGCATCGCCGCCGCGCTCGCCTTCGATCTCGGCAGACGAGGAGTTCCGCTCGTCGGCGACCTGCCCCAGGGCCTCCCGTCGCCGTCCCTCCCCCAGATCGACTGGGACACGGCCCGGACGTTGTTCGGCGCCGCGCTCGGTATTGCGTTCGTGTCCTTCGCCGACACGAGCGTGGTGTCACGCACGATGGCACTTCGCCGACACGAACGAGTCGACGCCAACCACGAGTTGGTGGCGCTGGGCATCGCCAACGTCGCATCGGGGTTCTTCCGCGGGTTCCCGATCAGCGCCAGCAACTCACGCACGCCGGTCGCCGAGGCCGCAGGATCGCGCACGCAGCTGACCGGGGTGACGGCAGCCTCGGTCCTGCTGGTCATTTCGTACCTGACCCCGGGGGCGTTTCGGCACCTGCCGGCGACGTCGCTGGCGGCGATCGTGGTCGCCGCGGCCTTCACCCTCATCGACCTTCCGGCGCTGGTACGGCTGTTCCGGGTCCGGCGCAGTGAGTTCTTCCTCTCGCTCGCCGCCTTCGTCGCGGTCGCCTGGTTGGGCCCGATCAGCGGAGTCGTGGTGGCCATCATCTTGTCGGTGCTCGACTTCCTCCGCCGGTCGTGGAAGCCCCACACCGCCGAGCTCGTCCGCGTCGACGGTCTGAAGGGATACCACGAAGATGCCCGCCACCCCGAAGGCCGCCGGGTGCCGGGATTGTTGTTGTACCGCTTCGACGCGCCGATGTACTTCGCGAACGCCCGCTACTTCGCCGACGATCTGGAACGGCGGATCGGCGATTCACCGACGCCCGTCAGTTGCGTGATCATCACTGCGGAACCGATGACCGACATCGACACCACGGCAGCCGACGTGCTGCGGGAGCTGTTCGACGACCTCGGCGGCCGCGGTATCGAAGTCCGGTTCTCCGAGCTCAAGGGACATGTGCGAGATCAGCTCCTGAGCTACGACGTCGTCGGCGATGTGAGCCCGCACCGCTTCGCCCGAACGACGGGCGAAGCAGTCAAGCGGTACATCACCGACTACCACGTGACATGGACCGACTGGGAGGACCGCTGACACGACGCTCTCCCGGGCTGGCGCGCCGAAACACCGAACAACGTGTCGCCCCGGGGGCTTCGAGGGGGACCCGGGGCCGTCCTGAGCCGGCCGCAAAAGGTGCCCCGGCGCTCGCAGGGGGTGGCCCTAGGCTCTACGGCTCTGCCGTTGTGCGGGGCCCGCGCCTCGTACCACTCCCGCAAGGATTGTGCTGCTATGTCCGACCAGATCACCCTCACCCTTCCCGACGGCTCCGCCAAAGAACTGCCGACCGGGTCGACGACGGCTGATCTCGCAGCCTCGATCGGTGCCCGGCTCGCCAAAGCGGCATTGGCCGGGAAGGTGAACGGCGAGGTCGTCGACCTGAACCGGGAGCTCCCCGACGGTGCGTCCGTCGCCATCGTGACCGCCGATTCCGAAGACGGACGCCATGTGCTGCGCCACTCCACGGCCCACGTGCTGGCCCAGGCCGTGTGTGATCTGTGGCCCGGCGCCAAGTACGCCATCGGACCGGCGATCGACAACGGCTTTTACTACGACTTCGAATTGCCCGACGGTGCCCGGTTCACCGAAAGCGATCTGACCCGCATCGAAGGCCGCATGAGCGAGATCGTCAAGGAGAACCAGCCCTTCGTCCGCGGCGAGTTGCCCCTCGAGGAAGGTCTGGCGCTGTTCGCCGATCAGCCGTTCAAAGTCGAGATCATCAAAGGCGTTGGTGGCCGCGAAGACGCGGCCGAGGGTGGCGGCGGCACCATCGTCAGCTACTACCGCAACCGCGACGACTTCGTGGATCTCTGCCTCGGCCCGCATGTGCCGTCAACCGGGCGACTCGGCTCGTTCAAGCTCATGAAGGTTGCCGGCGCCTATTGGCGTGGCGACGAGAAGCGCCCGATGCTCCAGCGCATCTACGGCACCGCGTGGGAGTCGAACAAGGCGCTCCAGGAGCACCTCACCCGGCTCGAAGAGGCCGAGAAGCGCGACCACCGCAAGCTGGCCGTCGAACTCGACCTGCTCAGCTTTCCTCAGGAGTTGGGCGGTGGCCTGGCCGTGTGGCACCCGAAGGGCGCCATCATCCGTAAGCTCATGGAGGACGAGTCACGTTCTCGCCACGCGGCGGGCGGCTACGAATTCGCCTATACCCCGCACCTCGCGAATGCGCGCCTGTTCGAGACCTCGGGCCATCTGTCGTTCTACAAGGACGGCATGTATCCCCCGATGGAGATGGACAACGGGACGTACTACCCGAAGCCGATGAACTGCCCGATGCACTGCCTGGTGTTCCGGTCGCGTCAGCGCTCGTACCGTGAGCTGCCGTTGCGGTTGTTCGAGCTCGGCACCGTCTACCGCTATGAACGAGCCGGCACCCTGCACGGTCTGATGCGCATCCGCGGCTTCACCCAGGACGACGCCCACATCTTCTGTGCCCAGGAGCAGGCGGCCGCCGAGATCATCTCGCTGCTGCACTTCGTGATCGAGATCCTGCGGCTGTTCGGGTTCACCGACTTCGAGGCGATGCTGGCCACTCGTGATCCCGACAAGTCTGTCGGCGACGATGCCGGCTGGGCCGACGCCACCGCCGCACTGGTGGCGGCGATGGAGCACGAAGGCCTGAGCTACACCGTCGACGAGGGCGGGGCGGCGTTCTACGGCCCGAAGATCGACGTGAAGGTCCGCGATGCCATCGGCCGCCAGTGGCAGCTGTCGACGATCCAATACGACTTCAACCTGCCCGATCGCTTCGACTTGGAATACGTCGCCGCCGACAACACCCGCAAGCGCCCGATCATGTTGCACCGCGCGCTCATGGGTTCCGTCGAGCGGTTCTTCGGCGTGCTGTTGGAGCACTACGCCGGCGCGTTCCCGACCTGGCTTGCGCCTGTTCAGGTCCGAGTTCTCGGTGTGCGCGACGAACACGATGCCTATGCCGAGTCCGTCGCGGCGCAGTGCCGAGCCGCTGGTCTGCGCGCTGATTTTGTCCGCGCCGATGAGCCCCTCGGGGCTCGTATCCGCAAGGCCAAGCTCGAGAAGCTTCCCTACGTGCTCGTGGTCGGTGACGATGACGTAAGCGCGCAGAGTGTCGGCGTGAACGCCCGCGGCAAGGATGTCGAACGCGGCGTGAAGGTCGCCGACTTCATCGCGGCGGTGACCGCCGAGGTCGAGGCCCGGGCATGAACTCGGGCGATGCCCTCATCTGCTCGTTTTGCGGGAGAACGCGAGACGAGCGGCTGAAGTTCATCGCCGGCCCGGACGCGGCCTACATCTGCAGCGAGTGTGTCGCGCTGTGCAATCAGATCATCGACGAGGACCCTGGCGGCGATCCGTCACCTGCGCTCGGACGGCTCGATGCCTCGTGGCGGGGCGACTACATCACGAAGGCCACGGCCGAGGAAGACGGCCACGCGGCCGCGGGACTGGTTGCGGGCGACGAAGCCCGATGCGTGTTCTGCCGGATCCTGCGATCGGGCACCACGGGAACATCCGACGAGAACAACCTGATCGTGCACCGGGGTACCGATGCGATCGTGATCCTCAACGCATATCCCTACACCAGCGGTCACCTCATGGTGATGCCGATCCGCCACGTCGGTTCCTTGGACGAGCTGAACGACGCTGAGCACACCGAGGTGTGGGCGCACGTTCGTCACGCCACCGGCGCCATCACCCGGGCCTACAACCCGGGTGGCCTCAATGTCGGCGCGAACCTCGGACGCGCCGCCGGGGCGGGCATCCCCGGCCACCTCCACATCCACGCGCTCCCCCGCTGGGACGGCGACACCAACTTCATGACCGCCATCGCCGAAACAAGAGTGGTCCCCGAAGCCCTCTCCACCACCTGGTCAAGGCTCCGCGCGGCCTGGTAGCGCGTTGGGAGAGAGGTTGCCCCCATATATGGGGGCTGGACACCTCCGAACACCGCTGGGAGGTGTTTGGCCGCAGACGTCGATGCGGCCTCTGCGGCGACTCCCCTGCGACTCGCCCGGGTCGGGAAGCCAAGCACGCCAACGGCTAGCCGGGCGACACCGGTACGTTGGCTCCCCTGATGGCCAAGAAGGAACCGAAGCCGACTCTCGAGGAGTTGCGGGACGAGCTCCCCGATGATCTCGACGCCCATGATTACGTCGGTCCGTACCAGTTCCCGGACAATGTCCGTCGGCGCTACCCGGCCGCGA
>JANOJN010000271.1:0-11817 GCA_031418775.1 Acidimicrobiia bacterium | reverse complement strand
GCTTCATCCCGACGCACTGCCGACGGAAGTTCACCGAGTCGGCGAGCAGATCGGCCGGGAACACGCCGTCGCGGATGACCTTCTGGTCGCCGTACAGATCGTCGATGAACATGTTGAGGGCGGTGAGGCGCTGCACCAGTCCTGCCGAGATCGACCTCCACTCCGATGCCGAGATCACTCGCGGGATCACGTCGAAGGGCCACGCCCGGTCGATGTTCCCGGCCTCGGTGTACACGGTGAAGGTGATACCGCGAGCCTCGATGGCCAGTTCGGCCGCCTTCTGGCGCTGGCTCAGCTCCTGAAGCGAGAGCGATGCGAGGTGGTCGGCGACGCCGGCGCACTCCCGACGGGGCCGACCGTCGGCGACCATCTCGTCCCAGCAGCCGTCACTCACGTACTCGTCCCAGCGCACCCGCGAGGCGACGACGATGTCGCCGGACGCGCCATCGTCGTTCACGACGCCCTGTCTACGACGAGCGTCGTTCCCCCGAGTTTCGGTCATGTTTCGCCTCCGTGAACTCCCCCACCGTACGTTTCCCCGGCTGCGGGGGCGAGATCCAGGGGAAGGCCCCAGGTCGACGAGGTCTCGAGGCGGAACTCACTCGAGGTGCGACACCAGCTGACGAAGATCGCCCGAAGGACGGGCACCGATGCGCGAGATCACTTCGCCGGCGGCCACGTTGCCGATGGCGGCGCACTTGCGCAAAGGGTGCCCGGTCACGAACCCATAGAGGAAGCCGCCGGCGTAGGCGTCGCCAGCACCGGTCGTGTCGACGACGCGGTGCACGGTTGCCGCCTCGACCTGAATCACCGACGAACCGTTGATGACGAGCGCTCCCTGGTCGCCGAGGGTGATCGTGGCGATCTCGCACAAATCAGCGATGCGCGAAGCCGCTCGGTCCAGGCTCGTGGTCTCGAACAGCGAACAGATCTCGTGCTCGTTGGCGAAGAGAATGTCGATGTCTTCCTCGCAGAGGTTCAGGAACTCACTGCGGAAGCGATCGACCAGGAACGAGTCGCTGAGCGTGAAGGAGAACAGCCGCCCGGCGGCGTGGACACGCTCGATGGCGACCTCCAGCGCCTCGTGCGCAAACGGCTCGTCCCACAGATACCCCTCGACGTAGGTCACCTTGGCCGCCGAGAGCGCCGCGGCATCCATATCCGGGACGCGGAGACCGCGGGCCGCGCCGAGGAAGGTGCACATGGTCCGTTCGGCATCAGGGGTGACGTTGATCAGGCATCGCCCGGTAGCCGGCGACTCACCCCCGGCCATTGAGGTGGCGAAACGGACACCGACGTGTTCGAGGTCGTGGGCGAACGTGTGACCGAGAGCGTCGTCGCGAACCTTGCCGATGAAGCCCGCACGAGCACCGAGCATCGCGGCGACGACGGCGGTGTTCGCTGCGGATCCACCGGAAAGCTCAACCAAATCCCCGCCACTGGCCACCGTCGCGCCCGCCATCCCTGAGTAGATCGGCACGGCTCGGGTTTCGTCGACCAATTCCATCTTGCCCTTGGTCAAGTGGTGATCGGCGAGGAACCGATCGTCGGCATGGGCGAGGACGTCGACGATCGCGTGTCCGATGGTGACCAGTTGGACGGCATCGGCAGCAGGAACACTCACGGTCTCTAGACGCTAGTGGTTGGCACTGCATGGAAAAGGGTCCATTCGGCCCAATCCGCCCGCGGCGACAAGTTCGGCGACGGAGCGACAAGACTCGTCGATATGTGTCGTCCCGCCGTCGCCGATCCGGCCGTCAATCCGTACCGCCTCCCCCGCACGGCCCGACCGGTCCGCTACGACCTCACCATGGCGCCGGATCTCCACCGTCGGGATTTCGTCGGCGACGTGGCAATCCAGCTCGACGTCGCCGCCTCGACCGCCGAGCTCGTCTGCAACGCCAAGGATCTCGAGATCACGAGGGCGTGGGTCGTGTCCGAAGACGGATCCCGAAACACCGCGACCGCCACGTTCGACGACGCCAGCGAACGGGTGACGTTCGTCTGTGAGCGTACGATTCCGGCCGGCCGCTCCACGCTCCACATCCAGTTTCTCGGCTCGCTCAACGACAAGCTGGTCGGGTTCTACGCCAGCACCTATACGGCAGACGATGGCAGCACCAAGGTGATCGCGACGACGCAGATGGAAGCGACCGACGCACGCCGGGCCTTCCCTTGCTGGGACGAGCCCGACGCCAAAGCCGTCTTCGCCATCACGCTCGTGGTCGAGGCCGGTCTGATGGCGGTGTCCAACATGCACGAACTGTCCAGCACCACGCTCGCATCGGGGAAGCATTCGGTGCGTTTCGCCGACACACCCGTGATGTCGAGCTACCTCGTGTGCATGGTGGTCGGTGATTTGGAGGCGACCCCGGCTGTCGATGTCGGGGGAATCCCTTTGCGGGTCATTGCCCGTCCGGGTCGAATCGCTCAAGCCGCCTTCGCCTTGGAGATCGGCGCTTTCGCGCTCACCTACTTCACCGACTGGTACGGCATCGACTATCCCGGAACGAAGCTCGACCTCATCGCCACTCCCGACTTCGCGTTCGGTGCCATGGAGAACCTCGGGGCCGTCACATTCCGAGAGGCACTCTTGCTCGTCGATGAGAAGAGGGCGTCGAAGCCCGAGCTCCAAAGGATCGCTGACGTCGTCGCGCACGAGATCGCCCACATGTGGTTCGGCGATCTCGTCACGATGCAGTGGTGGAACGGCCTGTGGCTCAACGAAGCATTCGCCACGTTCGCCGAAATCTCGTGCGTCGCGAAGTTCCGGCCGGATTGGGAACGGTGGACGTCGTTCGCGCTCTACCGGTCCATGGCCCAGCAGGTCGACGCTCTCCACAGCACAAGACCGATCGAGTTCCCGGTCATCTCGCCCGCCGACGCGAGCGGGATGTTCGACGTTCTCACCTACGAAAAGGGGGCGGCGGTGCTCCGAATGCTCGAGCAGTACCTGGGTGAGGAGCCGTTCCGTCTCGGTGTGAAGCACTACCTCGAATCGCATGCGTTCGCGAACGCGGAGACCACCGATCTGTGGGACGCCATCGAGGAGTCGACCGGCGCCCCGGTCCGCAACCTCATGGACGGATGGATTCTCCAAGGCGGCTTTCCCCTGGTCTCGGTCGCCGCGACGACTACCGGTTCTGCCGTCTCGTCGATGACCCTGTCGCAGGCACCATTCACCTATCTGGCCGATGCGATCGGTACCACCACGTGGGACATACCCGTCCTGTACCGATCACTGGGCGGACCCTCCGCCGGGACCACAGGGGGAGCCCTGCTCGGTGGTGCACCACTGACCGTGGATCTCCCGGCCGGTTCGACCGGCGCGGTCGTGAACGCCGGCGGACATGGCTTCTACCGCGTCCGCTACGACGAGGCCCTGGCCGCCACGATCGGGTCGGTGTTCGACCGGCTCGCACCAGTCGAGCGCTATGACGTCGTCGCGGACGTGTGGTCCGCCGTCCTGGCGGGTGCGTCTCCCATCGCATCCTTCGTCAAGCTCGTGCAGGCCCTGCCTGGTGAGCGCGACCCCAATGTCTGGTCGGCCGCCCTCGCCGGACTTCGACGGCTCGACGCGATCGCTCTCGACGCCGACCGCCCGAAGCTCCAGTCGCTGGTGCGCTCCCTTCTCGGCCCGATCGTCGAGGAGCTGGGGACTTTGCGGGGGGTCGGCGAGAGCCCCCTCATCTCCGCATTGCGGGGTTCGCTGACCGAATCGCTCGGGACACTGGGCCGCGACCCCTCTGTCGGCGACCGCGCCTCGGCGGCGCTTGCCCGCATCCTGGCCGAAGACGCTTCGATCGACGCTGATCTTGCTCCCGCCCTGCTCACCGTCGCTGCGACGAACGGCGACGCCGCAACGTACGACAACATCGTTGCTGCCCGAGGATCGGCGTCCTCGCCCCAGACCGACCTCCGACTTCTGCACGCGCTCGGATCATTCACTCAGCCTTCGCTGATCGCCCGCAGCCTCGAGGCGTGCCTCACCGATGCCGTTCGTTCGCAAGACGCTCCGTTCGCGATGCTTCGCATGCTCGGCGCGCGGAGCACCGCAGAGCAGACGTGGAGCTTCATCCGCGATCGCTGGGAGACGATTGTGAAGCGATTTCCGGAAGTGTCGCTCCCACGCTTGTTGGAGAACATCAGTGTGCTGACAGCCGAGCCGACGGCGACCGAGGTCGCAGCGTTCTTCACCATCGGCCCGGGTGCTGATTTCGCGAAAGGCAAGAAAGCCATGGACCAGCACCTCGAACGCCATGAGGTGCACCGCCGCCTCGCCCGTCGGGTCGGCGAGCTGACGTCGGCGCTCAACCCCTGAGAAGAACCCTCAGACCGTCAACTCGGGATCCGGGCACCCGGTCATGCAGACGATCGGCACCGCCTGCGCGAGCCCTCGGACCTCGACCGCACCCATCGGGGTGATGTCGGCATCAGCCGGGGCATAGTCCGCCAACTCGGCTGTCACCAGCGTCCGGCCCGGCGAGGCATCGTTGCAGAGACGGCTCGCGAGGTTGACGGGCGTCCCGATGTAGTCGTCGCCCTCGAAGAGGATGACCATCCCGCCGGCGATCCCGGCCCGGAGACGGAGCGGGAAGCCGATCGACACCAGCCGCTCCGAGATATCGAGGACCGAAGCGAGCAGCGGGCCGGTGTCGACGCAGACGAACATGGCACCGTCACCCAGCCACTTGTCGATGCGGACTCCGTGATGTGACGAGATCTCCCGCACGACGGCTCGGAACTCGGCGAGCCTGGCGACGGCCGCAGCATCGCCGAAGGTGTCGGTGAAGGCCGTAAACCCGGAGATATCGATGAACCCGAAGGTCCGCTCGACGCGGGTGACGGTGGGCACCACGGTGGCAGCAGTCGATGTCTCCATGGGAACTGCCCACGCTACCAACGGATGCGCTGCGGGAGGCCATCGCGGACCGAAGTCACGTCAAGCTCCCCGGCAAAAGCGCAATCGGTTCGTCGGCAGATGGCCGCCCTACCCGATTCGACTCGGGTCTCAGAGGCGGGGTTCGCCTCCGGTGGATGCCAGCGTCCACATGCGGGCATACGCGCCACCGAGGGCAATGAGGTCATCGTGCGATCCTTGCTCGACGACGCATCCATCGTCGATGACGACGATACGGTCGGCACGCCGAGCCGTGTCCAGCCGGTGTGCGACCACTATGGTGGTCGCTCCCTCCGCGAGGACGTTGAGGGCCTGCTGCACCACCGCTTCGGTGGAAAGGTCCAATGTGGCCGTCGCCTCGTCGAGCAGGAGGAGGCGCGGCTTCACGAGCGCCGCTCGCGCCAGGGCGATCAACTGACGCTGACCTGCCGCCAGTGATTTCCCGCGGGCCTGCACATAGGTCGCGTAGCCGTCAGGGAACTCCTCGATGAAGACGTCGGCGCCGACCAGGCGAGCGGCTCGCTCGACGTCGTCCATGGAGGCTGACGGTCGGCCGAAGCGGATGTTGTCGGCGATCGTTGCGCCGAACAGCATCGGTTCCTGCGGCACGTAACCGAGCATCGACCGCCATTCATCGAGATCACATGCGCGCAGATCGATGCCCTCAACGAGGATCTGGCCAGCCGTCGGGTCGTAGAAGCGCGGCAGAAGTTTCACGATCGTCGACTTCCCTGCGCCGGTCGACCCCACGATCGCCACACTCTCACCGGCATCGATCGACAGGTCGACACCTTTGAGGGCTTCGCTGGGTGACGTCGCGTAGGAGAACCGCACTCCACGGAGCTCGATCCGCACACCGCGTTTGCGGCCGTCGGTCGACGCCGGGACATGCTGCGCGTGTTCCGGAAGCGGACGCTCCACGGTGGACGGCTCGCGGAAGAGGTCGCGAAGCTTCGACATCGCCGCCCCGGCCTGCTGCCATGAGTCGATCACGGTCGTGAGCTGTTGGATGGGAGCGAAGAGTTGCGCCAGCAGGAGCAGGTAGGCCGCAAGCTGCCCGGCCGAGACGGAGCCATCACGGACGAGACCAACGCCACGCCAGAGCACCAACGCGCTGGCGATCACACTCAACGCGTCGACGACCGGGAAGTACGCCGACGCGGCGCGCTGCGCGTCGAGTCGCGACGCACGGTAGTCGTCGACGATCGCGCCGAACTCCTGGACGGAGCGGCGCTCGCGTCCGAACGCCTGGGTGACCTTGGCCCCGGCGAACGACTCTGCGAGGTTGGCGTTCACCCCCGACACGCGGTCGCGCACCGAGAGGTACGCGACCGACGAGATCCGCCGGAACCACAGCGTGGCAACCACCAGCACCGGAAAGGTCGCGAGCGCGACGATCCCAAGCGTCAGATTGGTGAGAAGGAGGAATCCGGCGACGCCGATCACGAGCAACACGTTGAGAAGCAGCGCCACCACACCCTGCTGGACGACGTTGGCGAGGGCGTCCACGTCCCCCGTCACGCGGGTGAGAATCCGCCCCGTCAGTTCGCGTTCATAGAAGTCGAGGCCCAGCCGTTGCAGGTGCGCCCCGACGCGAATCCGCAAACCGTAGAGGAGGCGCTCGCCGACCACGCCGATCAGGAGCGCAGAACCCCGACTGGCGAAGAGGCCGACGACGGTAGCGAACAGAAACGCCGAGACGATCGCGCCGAGCGACCAGCCACCAGGAGTTCGCCGTGTCACGGTGTCGATGCCACGGCCGATCAGACCCGGTCCGATCACCGTCGTCAACGCCTCGACAACGACCAGCGCGAGACCGGCGGCGAGGAGTTTGCGGTGGGGTCGCAGCAGCGCCGACCACTTGGGCACCGAGGTGTCGCGGAGCGCGCCGTCGAGGACCGTTGCCGCGTCCTCCGGCGGACGGTCGTCGGCCGGCGGCAGGGCGGCAAGACGGGCGAGTGTCTTCTCCGTGGGCACGATGGTGAACCCTCCGCCCATCATCCCGCCGCCCGGCGGACCGCCACCGGGGCCGCCCGACCCGCCGCCGCGCATCTCGAGCGGCTGGCCGGCGCGGATTCGGCTCGGTGGCCCACCTGCCGTCACCCTGGGGGCCGCCCGGACGGAGGGTGCCATCGCAACCGGTGCCGACGCCGGCGGGAGTGCGGTCTCGGAGGGGCCGTCGAGCTCGCCGGTCATGAGCACTCGGTACGGTTGGCTGCGCCGAAGAAGCTCGGCATCGGTTCCGGAGTCGATGACCTTCCCGCGGTCGAGCAGTAACACCCGGTCGACGAGCGCGAGGGTGGATCGCCGGTGGGCGATCACGATGGTCGTCCGCCCGCGCATGACCTTGCGGAGCGTTTCCTGGATCTCTGCTTCGGTCCGGACGTCGAGCGCTGAGGTCGCGTCGTCGAGAACCAGCACCCGCGGGTCCGTGAGGAGCGCACGGGCGAGACTGAGGCGCTGCCGCTGGCCTCCCGAGAGCGTGAGGCCTTGTTCGCCGACGACCGTGTCGATGCCGTTCGGAAGGGCCGCCACGAACTCGAGTGCTTCCGCTTGGCGAAGCGCAACGCGGACCTCATCGTCGGACGCGTCGGGCCGTCCGAACGCGACGTTGGCCCGAACGCTCGCCGAGAACAGGAACGCGTCGTCATGTACCACGCCCACGCGACGGCGGAGTGAGTTGAGGGTCACGTCCTTCACGTCGTGCCCGTCGATGGCGACACTGCCGGATCCGGCATCCACAAGCCGGGACAGCAACAGGGTGACCGTCGATTTTCCCGACCCGCTCGCCCCGACGATGCCGACGGCCTCCCCCGCCGCGACCCGCAGGTTCAGGCCGTCGAGGACAGGCTCGTCCCTGACGAACGAGAAGCCGACCTCGCGGAGTTCGACGGCGCCCGGTCCGTCGGGCAACGCCGTCGCCTCCGGGAGCTCGACGACCGCGGTCTGCAGGTCGAGGAGTTCATAGACCCGTTCGGCCCCGGCCCGGGCCATCTGCGACAACGCGAACACCATGGCCGAGAAGCGGATGGGGGCAATGAGCTGACCGAGATACGTGGCGAAAGCGATGAACGTCCCGATGCTCACGGTCGATCGGCGCACGAGCGTGCCGCCGAGGAGGAGCAGCGCCACCGACGCGAGCGAGGGAACGGCCGACAGGAGCGGCGTCCACTTCGCGTTCAGACGCACGTTGCGGATGCGGCTGGCGTAGAGCGTTCGTGCCGACGCCTCGAGCCGGGCGAGTTGTGCCTGCTCCTGCCCGAACCCCTTCACTACACGTACGCCGACGATCGACTCGTCCGCGATGTTCGCGAGGTCGCCCTGCTTGGCCTGGGCATCGAGGCTCGACGGATAGACCCACTTCCGGAGCTGACCGCCGGCGAGCCACAGCGCCGGAAGCATCGACAGCACCACCAGCGTCATCAGCGGCGAGAGCGTGACCATCACGGCGATGGAGATCACGAGCTGGACAACACTCGAACTGACAAGCGGAATCGTCGAGATCAGCTGGTTGATCATCGTCACATCGGCATTGGCCCGACTGACGACCTGTCCCTGCGAGAGCGCGCCGTGCGTCACCGGATCCAACTGCTGGAGGTGCTGGTGGAGACGGCGACGGAGGTCGGTCTCCGCCTCGATGGCGACCCGGCCACCGAACCACCGACGCATCCAGGTCGCCAGCCCACGAAGGACGGCAAGACCGATCAGCGCGGCAACGCCGGCGGTGACATGGGCCGTGCCCCGGTCGAGTGCCCGGTCGACGACATCGCGCACGATGACCGGCACCAGAATCGCCGTCAACGCGCCGAGAAGCGCACCGCCCATCGCCATGAGTACCAGTCGGCGGTGCGGGCGAAGGTCACGCACGATCCGGCGGAACCACGTCCGCGCGACCGGCTCTGCTCCGACCGATGAAGGGGTCGATGTCGAGGACGGGCCGGCCGCTTCGGAGGTTGCCTCCGACGCAAATTCCGCGGGGCGGCCCGGCGTCGGCGCGTTCACGGAGCCACCGGATCGAATCCGAGCAGCGTGCGGAAGTGCATGCCCCGCTCGCGATAGTCGCGGAACCGCCCGAAGCTCGGCGCCCCCGGCGAAAGCAGGATGACGCCACCGGCCGGCGTCACGAGGTCGGCACGCGACACGGCGTCGTCGAATCCGGCCGGTCCCTCGAACAGTTCGACGCGCACGTTGGCCGCCTTCCGGGCCGCGACGGCCGCCTCGATCAGAGGAACCAGCCGCTCGCCGCTCTGAGGTACTCCGAGCACCCAGGTCGCGGCCGTTCGGGCCGCACATGCCGATGCCAGCGGTGCGTAGTCGAGCCCGCGATCGAATCCGCCCACGATGATCGACACCGGGCGGTCTCCAAATGCCTCAAGAGCGGCAACAGCCGCCTGGGGGGCCGTGGACAGCGAATCGTCGACGACCAGCCGCCCGTCTCTTGTTCCCACGACCTGCAGGCGGTGCGCGAGAGGTTCGAAACTGTCGAGTGCTTCCTGCAGGTCATCAGCGCGCAGAGCAATGTCGTAACCGATTGCCCGCAGGGCCGTCAGGGCACCGGCCACGTTCGAGGCGTTGTGCGAGCCGATCAGGCGACTAGAAGCGATGCTCGCCAGGAGGTGGCCATCGGCGTCGATGACCTCGCTCCCACGTGCCCGGATCGTGCCCTCCACGCCGAACGCGTCGAGCGAACGATGGGACCCGGCTTCCTTGGCGACGTCAGCGTTGGCCATGTTCGCGGCAAGTCGGCAGCCCGGGTCAGCGAAGAGATTCATCTTGTCGGCGTAGTACCGCTCCTTCGTACCATGCCAGTTGAGGTGCTCCGGGAACAACGCCGTGAGGACACCGTGCTCAGGGCTCATGCCGACCTCGGCGCACTGGAAGCTCGAGAGTTCGAAGACGTACCGGTCGGGGCCGTCGACCGGTACGGCCGTGCCGACGTCACGCCGCTCCCCGAGGACTTCGATCGGGGCGCGCCCGATGTTGCCGGCAAGGACCACCGACTCCCCGAGAGAGGCAAGGAGGTGGTGCAGCAGCGACGAGGTCGTGCTCTTGCCTTTGCTCCCGGTGATGCCGACCATACGGCGTCCTTGGGTCTCCGCCATCCAGAGGGCGGTGCCGCCGGTCACCACTTTTCCGGCAGTCGCCTGCGCGAACCGCCCGATGTAGGGACTCACGCCGGGAGATTTGACGATCACCTCGGCACGACCGAGAGCGGCGCGTCCCTCGGCCGAGTCGCTCGAGCGGACCGTTGTGCCCGGCCCCGGTTCGCCGTCGACGATCACCGTCAACTCGGCAGGTGGTGCGTGGCGCAGGAGCACCGCTACCGCGGCATTCCCCTCGTTGCCCGCGCCCCACACCACGACCCGACGGTCCCGCAGATCATCGAGACGGACGCCGGGTGTCGCGAATCCGGTCATGTCAGCACGCTCGAATACGGGATCGGCATGGCAACCGGGTCCGCGGTGAGCGCGGCTTCGCGTTGGAAGGTCGTCGGCCACAGCCCGGCATTGCGGACGGCTTCGCACAGAGCCGACACGACCGGATGATCCCGCCAGTCCGGACGTTCGCTGACCATCGCCAGAGCAACCCGGCACTCGACGGACTCCCCGACACACTCGAAGGGCTTCCACGCGGTCAGGCCCAGAAGCGCTTCGAACCCGGCCATCGGCGACGAGGCGAACACGTCAATGCCCCAGATCGACTCGACCTCCCGGCGATCCAGCACCGTGGCGAGAGCCAGGAACACGAACTGGCACTTCGCGCACGTGCCGTCCCACCGGTCGACTCGACGTGAGGGATCCGAACGGAAGGCACCGTTGCAGGAAGAGAACGTCGAGAAGTAGCGCTGGCAGGTGGACGCGAACCGGCGAGCGATCGACAACTCGGACATGCCCCGGAGCAGCGAGAACGATCGAAGGCTCGGAGTGACGCGTTCGAGCGCCGCACTCAGAAGCACTTCGGCTTCTGCGCTCTTCGACCACTGATGGTTGATCTCGGCGCCGCGGTACCGCACGTTGCCTTCGGACGCCGAGCGCTCGTTGGACAGCACGACGGCGTCGTGACCGCCGAGCAGCGCGGCGATCAACGATGCCCAGGTCACGATCGCGGTGACGGGAACGTGTCCGTTCAGCGCACCGCGTTCGACGAGCGCGACGAGCGAGGGATCGATGACCCGCTCGACCGCGACATCGCCGAGTCCCGACGCCGTGATTACATCCTGGATGACCGGAAAGCGGCGCACCGTGACGAGCGTCGGGGCGAACCCCGCCAGACGCATCGCCTCGATGGTGACGCAGGAGTCCTTGCCTCCGCCGACGGGGACGAGCGGACCGTTGGGCAGCGACAACCCGATCGGGGGACGTGTCGACCCCCGGTCGACCGGGAACGTCCACAACGGATCGAGGAGCTCGAGATCGTTCTCCCAGCAGAACTCGCCGAGTCCGTTGGTGAGCAGCGCCCGATGGTAGGCAATGTCCTCGTCGGACCAGACGCCGTGCTCGACGACCACCTGAGCCGGCGCCGCAAGCTTGTAGTAGCTGAGCCCGGTGACCAGGGCGAGGTGGTCAAGGAGCCGGTGCAGCACCCTGCGACGGTCGTCGTCGAACGCGAGCCGATCGACGTTCGGGAACCGAAACGTTTCGTGCAGTTCGACCCGGCGGCCATCGGCGGCTTCCAGCGCGTAGGAGCACAGCGCCTCACCTGTGCGCTCGTCGAACGACCAGCCGGTGGAGCGGAATCTCACGTAGTGGGAGGGATCGAACGGGTCCGCTCCTGCCGCGAGTCCCGAGCTCTGATCGCCACGCTGCACTACGTCACGTTACCGGCCACCGCCAGGTGCGGTTACCTTCCGCCGACGATGGCGGCGTTGCGGCGCTCCCACATCCAGCCCATGAGGGCTTCGATGGGAAGGGGGCGGC
>JANOJN010000270.1:0-1623 GCA_031418775.1 Acidimicrobiia bacterium | reverse complement strand
GACGCGGCCAAAGGTCCGGTGCCACACACGACAAGGTCCCATGGTCGTTCCGTCTGTGACCGATATTCGACGTAGGCGGCCAGCAGATCAGCTACGCCCTTGCTCTCAACCAGTCGATTGCAGACGAGAAACGTGGGTGTGCGGACGGATGGCGGAGCTGGTGGAGAGAACGCCGCAACATCGCACGAGTATCCGCCCTGCAGAATGCGTGACGACTCGAAGCCCAACATGCGGGCGAACTGCACCTGGCGCTCTCCAGGTACGAGCACACCCTGAAACAACCGCCGGACGAAGAGTTTCCTTGTTGCGATACCAAGAACCTGCTTCGGTTTGCGAAGCCACTGATTGTCCATGAAGAGCAGACAGACCGCCCGTTTCCGCCACGCACGCACTGCCTTCATGAACTCGGGTGCATCCCACCCGCTCACCAGCAGCACGTCGGGCTGAAAATCATCGAGATACTTTGCGACCGTTTCGGATGAACGGTCGAGCACAAACGCAGGGCGGTGTTCGGGAAGCTCCGACGCATAGGGTGCACCCGAATGCGAGCTGTAGACCAGGTAGAGCAGATCGCTGCCCAGCCGACGCGAAAGCGCGTCGACCGAGGCGTTCATGTAGCCGCTCGGCCCCTTCCACAAGATGGCGATCCTCATGCGACCGCTCCCGCCGCCGGGTGGGCACGGGTGAACAGGAAGTCGGCCTGCACGGCTTCGCCGCTCGGTCCTTCCGACATGTTGAATGCGCCACTCATCTCGAAACCATGATCGTCGAGAAATCGAATCACTGCTGGCGCCAACGGCTGCCCCGAGTACAGCTCGACGAACGAGAGTTCCACGTAGACCCACCGCACGGCGGCGAGAAAGCGCGTACCGCCGCGCAGCACCGCGAGCTCGAATCCCTGCACGTCGATCTTGAGCAAGACCGGCCCGGTGAGCGAGGACGCATCAGGAAACTCGGCGTCGAGGGTCGACACCTGGACCGTCAGCTCGGAAACCCGATCGGTTCCGGGGAATCGGTTGACCTGCTCCGAACCGATCGGCAACAGCGACGAGCTATCGGACGCGCGGGTCACCTGCATCGTGGCCTCACCGGCCGATTCGCCCAGCGCCACCATGCGAAGGTCGGCGTCGGAGCCGAGGAACCGTCGACACACCGCACCCGGTTCAGGCTGCGGCTCGAACGAGATCACTCGTGCACTCGGCCACTCCGACCGAACGAGCAGCGCGAACTGCCCGCTATGGGCACCGACGTCGATGACGGTGGCCGGACGGAGTCGACGAATCAGCGAGGCGTGGTCGACGCTCGGAACGACGCCAGCTCGCAGCGGACCCCACAGGCCCGGGCGGCGGATGGAATAGGCGAGCTTGCGGAGACGTAGCTCGACCAGCTGGCGACGACTCATTGGCTAGCGCAGATGGTCTCAGCCCACTGCGCCAGCACCGTGTCGCGGTCCCATTCAGCGGCGACGAACTCCTCCCCGGCCCGCACCAGCGACGCCTGCATGAACTCATCCTGCAACAGACTCTCGATGGCGTTGACAAGCAACGTGGCGTCGTCGGACTTCACGACCAGGCCAACGTTCGTCCGTCGAATGAACGAATCGACCGACCCGCCCGACGGCAC
>JANOJN010000269.1:0-2924 GCA_031418775.1 Acidimicrobiia bacterium | reverse complement strand
AATGCCGCTGTTTGCCCGACGCCTGGCCGACGAACGACCCGAGGAGATCGCGCTCCGCGATCCCCTCGTGGCGATGGGCTGGGCCGACGTCGACGATGCGCTGGATCGCGTGGCCAACGGCCTCGCCCTGATCGACCTCGGACCCGCCAGGCGTGTGTCGGTGTTTGCGGAGAACGCTGCGCAGACCGCACTCGCCCATCTCGGCGCGTTGCTCGGCGGGGCGTCGACGGTTCCCGTCAACTTCCACCTCACCGCCGACGAGGCGGCTTACATCCTCAAGGACTCGCAGACCACGGTGCTCTTCGTCGGTCCGGAAACGGTTGAACGGGGCGTTGCCGCCGCGGCGCAGGCCGGGGTGGCGACGGTCATCGGATGGCGCTGCAAAGGAGTCGCCGGCGTCATCGACTGGGACGAGTGGCTTGCCGCCTCTCCGACTGGCGCGCCGAGGCTCGACATCGCACCGCGCCCGAACCTGCTCTACACGTCGGGCACCACGGGACTCCCCAAGGGAACCGAATTACCGCCCACGATGTTCGCCGGCGGCGCCACGATGGCAGAGCATCTCGACGGACTTCGCGCCAACCGCTTCGCCCAGTTCGGCACGCATCTGGTGGTCGGGCCGATGTACCACACGGGTCCGCTGAGCGGCATGCGACTCCTCGTCGCCGGCATCCCGTCGGTGATCCTTGCCAAGTTCGATGCCGAGGAGACCCTTCGGGTCATCGACACGTACAAGACCGAGAGCGCGGTGATGGTGCCCACGCACTTCGTCCGCCTGCTCGCGCTGCCCGACGAGGTGAAGGCCCGCTACGACGTCTCCTCGATGAAGAGCGTGGCCCACACCGGGGCGAAGTGCCCGATCGACGTCAAGCGGGCGATGATCGAATGGTGGGGGCCCGTCTTCACCGACGCCTACGGGGCCACCGAAGTCGGAACGACCTGTTCGATCTCCAGCACCGAGTGGCTCGAACACCCGGGCTCCGTCGGCAGGTGCATTCCGCCGTTCAGTGCCCGCGTGTACGACGACGATGGCACGCTCCTCCCTCCGAACACGGAAGGGCGCCTGTTCTTCGCCGACGCCACCGGTCGCGGCGTGGTGTACCCGAACGACCCGGCCAAGAGCGCTGCCGCCCACATCGAACCGGGCGTTTTCACGCTTGGCGAGATCGGCTACGTCGATCCTGACGGCTACGTCTACATCACCGATCGTTTCAGCGACATGGTCGTGTCCGGCGGGGTGAACATCTATCCCGCCGAAGCCGAGCACGTGCTGGCCGAGCACCCGGACGTTCTCGACGTCGCCTGCATCGGCGTGCCTCACCACGAGATGGGTGAGGAGCTCAAAGCACTGGTGATCGTGCGTGATCCGGCGAATCCGCCTCTTGCGTCAGAACTCGTTTCGTTCTGTCGCGAGCGGCTCTCCACGTTCAAGTGCCCTCGTAGTGTCGAGTTCGTCGACGACATCGGCCGCACCACCATGGGCAAGGTCAACAAGCGAGCGCTGCGGGCGCCGTACTGGACCGCGGGGGCGAGCTCGTGAACCAGGCCCGGCCGATGTCGCGTCCGCCCTACTGGACCGTGGCGTCAAACTAGTAAGCGAGCGAATCACCAAGGAGACAACGATGAGCGCATGCCCGTTTCGCAACGTCCTCGACGCAGCCCTCGGCCTCGACGACGCGCTCGCCGGCAGCCGTACGCAGTTTCCGCTCATGCCTCTCGGGCAGGCGTGCGACATGGGCACTGACGCGAACGGCGTCCCGCTCATCGATCCCCGGATCTTCGACTCGGTGGAGTTCCAGCGCAATCCCTACCCGTACTACCGGATCCTGCGTGATCACTATCCGGTCTTCCACGATCCCTTGCACAACACGTACTGGGTGACCCGCTACGACGACATCACCTCGTGCTACATGGACGAGGAGGGGTACAACACGATTCCCAAGGGCATGTCGTCGGGCGTACTCGGCAACACGCAGTTGGAGCTCTCGGGGATCGAGCACCGCCGTCGCCGGAACCTCTACGGCCGACACCTGATCGGCAAGGCGCTCGATCGTCGGCTCGGAGTGATCGAGCGGCTCGCCGCCGAGATGATCGACACCTGGACCTCCGGCACGGCGCCCGACGGTGCAGTGGTGCCAGCCGATCCAGACGACCCGGCGCGCGAGTTCTCGGTCGAACTCGGCGCGGCCTTCGCCAACGAGTTCCCGATTCGTGTCGTCTGTCAGGTGCTCGGCTTCCCTGACGAGGCCCGTTCGCAGTTCTTCTACTGGTACTCGTCGATGATGAACGGGCTCGGTGGTTCGGAGTCGGCTCATCGCGGCATCGAGGCCCGTCAGGACCTCGAGGACTTCGTCGAGAGCCTTGTCGCCGAACGTCGGGCCCGTCCGACGATGCTCCTCGACGACAACGGCGTCCCCATCGGCCTCGACATCATCTCAGAACTCTGCGCCAGCCGGGTCGACGGCGATCTGCTCTCGACCGAGGAGATCACGTCCAACATCGCACTCATCGTCGGTGGCGGTGGTGAGACGACCCGCGGCGCGATCATGAACCTGTGGTACCTCCTACTCACCAATCCCGATCAGTACGAAGGTCTGCGCGCTGATGGATCTCAATGGGACGCGGCCTTCCACGAGATGCTCCGACACTCGTCTTCGATCGGAGGCCAGCCCCGGCACAACAGCTTCGATCTCGAGATGCACGGTGTACGCGTTCCGGCGGGCTCGCTGATGCAGATGGTCGACTTTTCCGCGAATCACGACGAGCGGGTGTTCGCCGACCCGGAGCGATTCGACATCTCCCGGCGTGACCTCTACACCGGCAAGATCCTGCGCAGCGGCTACCGCAAGGACGGCCGCGCCAGTCACATGGCCTTCGGTGTCGGGCCGCACCTTTGCCCCGGTGCGTGGATCTCCCAGCAGGAG
>JANOJN010000268.1:0-36510 GCA_031418775.1 Acidimicrobiia bacterium | reverse complement strand
CAACAGTGCGACGGTAAGCAACGACATCAAACCCGATGTCGTGCCGCCGGGTGCGGTCACCGTATCCGGTCCGGCCAGCGTCCTCGCCGGTGCTACATACACAGCTACGGTCTCGCTCAGCAACAGCGGCACGGTGAAGCCGCCGCCGACGTACAGCCTGGTGGGTGCACCGGCATGGCTCAGCATCATCGCCTCCACCGGAGCGGTGTCGGGAGTGCCCATCTCCGGCACCGCGGCGTTCAGCTACCAGGTCACCGCCAGCAACGTTGTGGGCACCACCGGAGGTACCAGCACCAGTGCGCTGGTCTCCGTCACGGTCACCGCGGTCGCTGACCTCGCGCTGTCGGGCCAGGCACCGGGGCAATTCGTCGGCACACCTACGACCTTCCGAATCGAGGTGGACAACTACAGCTCCTTTGCCAGCGGCGGCACAGTCACGGTGGTCTCCACGTTGTCGACGGGGCTCAGCTATGTCAGCGTCGGCGGCACGGCGTGGACATGCGCTGCGGTCGGCGACGGCATCACGGGCGCAGCCGTCGTCACGTGCACGCTGAAGAACAAGACGATCGCCGCGAGGAGCGAAGTCGATCTCTACCTCACGGTCGCGGTCAATGTACCGGTCGGGACGCCCACGAAGCTGACTGCGGTGGTCACGCCGAACGACCCTGTCCCGGCGAACAACACCCTGGTGATCAACTCCGTCGTTAAACGGAAGTAGTGATCGGAGGCGGAGCCCACCAGGGCTCCGCCTTCGCCACATGATCAGGGACCCGGCTCTACCTGCCGAAGAAGCGAGCGAAGCGTTCCGACCGAGACGCGCCCTCGTGCTTTGGTGTAGCCGGCGATCGGGATTCGGCGCGGCATGCGCAACGCTCGTCGACCGGCACGTCGGCGAGCACGGCCTCGATATGCGCGCCGCAGCCGGCCCACGAGGGCTGGTTGCACCGCCTGCACCTTACCCGTCTGCACATACCCCCCAGGGTACACCGATTCCACCTCCCAGCGGCGTTGGGAGGTGTTCTGCCCCCACATATGGGGGCAACCTCTCTCCCAACGTGGGTGGGTCACGAGTGTTGCGAGCAGTCGAGCGAAGCGAGCGGCGCAGCGCCGGTCGAGCAGGGGGCAACCTCTCTCCCAATGACTGGCTCCTCGGCGGCGGTCATTGGCACGACTGTGCAGTCGGCGGACTCGCCCAGTTCACTGCGGCCGGGCAGACTACGAAGCACAGGACGTTCGGAGCCGCACGTTGGGAGTCACGATGAACCTCGCCGATATTGGGTTGCACTGGGCACGTTGGCAGCCCAATGAGATTGCGATCCGCTTTGGCTCTCGTTCCGTCACCTGGCACGAGCTTGATGCCCGAACAACGTCGATCGCCGCCGATCTCCGCCGGCGTGGCGTCAGCGCAGGCGATCGGATCGCGATCCTCATGCTCAACCGGCCCGAATGGATCGAGGTCACGATCGCTGCATGGAAGGTCGCGGCAGTGGTCGTTCCGCTCAACGTCCGCTTCACTGCGTCGGAGGTCGCGTTCGTGGTGCGCGACGCCGGAGCCCGGATCCTCGTCACGGATGAGACGTTGGCTCCCTCATGTGCCATGGTCGACGCCACCGTCACCGTGCTGACGGCCGATGACATCGCGGCCGTCAATATCGACGGTAGGTCGACAGTCGCATCGGCCGTGACCGACGACTCCACTCCCTCGTTCCTCTGCTACACCTCGGGAACCACGGGCGACCCGAAGGGTGCGATCCTCACCCACGGATCGTGGAACGTGGCATCGCAAGGTTGGGCGCAGGCCATCGAACTCACGCCGAAGGACCGGGTCGTGCTTCCTTTCCCGCTGGCGTTTACCGGCGGCCTCGCCGTCTTTCTCTTCACGTACTGGGCCGGAGCGCGCCTGGTCCTGGAACCGGCCGTCGACACCGATCGTCTCTTCGATCTCTTCGAGACCGAGCGGGTCACCGCCCTCCTTTCGGTACCCGCCATCCTCCAGCAGCTGGTGAGCCATCCCCGGTTCGCCGGCGCTGATCTGTCGAGTTGGCGAGTGGCGTGCTCAGGCGGCGCTCCGGTCCCGGTGCCGCTCATCAAGGCGATCCAGGCAATCGGCGTGCCGATGCTCCAGGGCTTCAGCCTGACGGAGGCCTCGGCGGCGGCAACGATCCTGTCGAACCATGAGGCGACACGAAAGATCGGCTCAGCGGGCCTTCCGATCATCCACGGCTCCGTCGGCATCGTTGACGATGACGGTCTCCCGGTTCCGGTCGGGACGGTCGGCGAGATCACCGTCGGCGGACCGCAGATCATGGTCGGCTACTGGAACAAGCCCGAGGCGTCGGCTGCGGCGCTGGCCAACGGCGTGTTGCACACGGGCGACCTCGGCTACCTCGACGACGAGGGCTATCTGTTCGTCGTCGACCGGAAGAAGGACATGCTCATCAGCGGCGGGCTCAACGTGTACCCCGCGGAGATCGAACGGGTGCTGGTGAATGGTCCGGGAATCGTCGAGGTCGCTGTTATCGGGGTGCCTGACGAACGATGGGGCGAGACCCCGGCGGTGATCGCCTGGACGAACGGCGCGGCCCTCGACGCCGCGGTCATCCTCGAGGCCTGCACGGCGACCCTGGCAGATTTCAAGCTGCCCCGCTACGTGGTGTCGTCACCTGAGCCGCTGCCCCGCAACATGAGCGGCAAGATCCTCAAGCGGGAACTGAAGCTCCGCTACGTCGACCTGCCCGCCACTGCGACGCCAATCCGTTGAGCGCCTCGTCGCCGAGCCGGTTGCGCCTGGGCGTGACGCTTCTCTCCGCCGACACGACGATCCGCCCCGACGATCTCGCCCGAGCGGCCGAGGAGCGCGGCTTCGAGAGCATGTGGCTTCCCGAGCACAGCCACATCCCGATCAGCCGCGAATCGCCGTGGCCGGGTTCGCTGACGGGCGAGCCGCTCCCCGCTCCCTACGCGCGCTTACATGACGTGTTCGTCAGCCTGTCGATGGCGGCTGCCGTCACGACGGAACTCCGCTTGGGGACCAGCGTCGTGCTGCTGGGTCAGCGCGACGCGATCTGGACGGCGAAGCAGGTCGCGACGCTCGACCACCTGAGCGGGGGCCGGGTTGAGCTCGGCGTCGGCATCGGTTGGAACCGTGAGGAGATGGAGAACCACGGCATGCGGTTCGCCGACCGGTGGACACGGGTGCGCGAGACCATGGCGGCCATGCGCGCGCTGTGGACCAATGATGTGGGCGCATACGACGGCGAGTTGGTCCATGTGGCTCCGTCGTGGCAGTGGCCGAAGCCGGCCCAGCCGAAGGGGCCGCCGGTACACCTCGGTGGTGGAGCCGGTCCTCGGCTTCTCGGCGAGGTGGTGGCGTGGGCCGATGGCTGGCTCCCGATCTCGGCCCGCGCATCGCTTCGCTCGCGCCTTGACGCGATGCACGCGGCGTGCGAGGGCGTGGGCCGAGACCCCGCCTCGGTGGCCGTCAGCGTGTTCGGGGCCACCACCAACGCGTCGGGGCTGTCCAGCCTTGCCGCCGAGGGCGTGCACCGGGCGGTGCTCACCTCCTGGGCCGCCGATCGCGACGGCGTGTTGCGCGACCTCGACTCGTGGGTGCCCCTCGTCACGGAGTTCGCGTCGAACGCAGGGCCCACGTTCCAGCGATAACGGGGAACACGGGCGCCCGCCGCGTCCGGGCTCGTCCACCCCGAGTGCTTCGACGCTCGAACGGATTCGCCGAGGTTCGGTCATCTGCAGCAGTGCACGCGCAACGGGAGCCACGCACGCCGTGCCGTGAGCTTCGCCGCGGGGCGGCTTGACGCTCCGGGTGAACGGGTGTTCACTTTCCGTGTGGGCCGCACCGGCCTCCATGACAGGAAGGTCGACCTCATGATGGCAAAGAGAACTGTCGCTCTCGCGTTGTTGCTCTCCAGCGGCACCCTCGTCTCGTCCGTGGCCATTTCGGAAACACGGGTGGGAGCAGCACCCCCAGCCGGCCTCCGGGCGCCCACGGCGGAGTTCAGCGACGCGACGGCCTTTGACGTATCAGGGGCCCTGCGCAACGTTCCCCGGAGCGCCCTGCGAGGTGGGGACTCCGGTGCGGAACCGATCGACGTGCGACCCGAACGCGGCCCGGTCGCGGTGGACAACGGCTTCTCGGGCGACGGGGCGCGGAACGCCTCAGCGGCCTCCGCCGCCGCAGCGGTCGCAGCGTCGCCGACCATTGCCGCCCCGATCGCCAACTTCGAGGGCCTCAGCAACCAGGACAACTTCAACCTGTTCGGGTTCAGGGTGAACCCACCTGATCCGGTGGGCGATGTCGGGCCGAACCACTATGTGGAGATGGTGAACCTGGCCGTGGCTGTGTACGACAAGGCGGGGAATGTGCTGGCCGGCCCGGCAAGGATCGGTGACCTGTGGGCCGGATTCGCGGTGAACGACTGCACCGACCCGTCGGGCGACCCGATCGTCGTGTACGACCAGCTCGCCGATCGCTGGATCCTCAGCCAGTTCACCACCCGAGGACCCAAGTACTACGACTGCGTTGCCGTGTCACAGAGCGGCGACCCCACCGGCGCCTACTATCGATATGCGTTCGTCACCCAGCCCGACCCGGAGTTGTCCGGCGGCACCTTCTTCCCGGACTACCCGAAGTACGGGGTGTGGACCGACTCCTACATATTGACGACGCGTGACTTCGGCGATGTCACCGGCTACGGCATCAGCGTGTACGCGCTGGAGAAGAACAAGATGATCGCCGGCAACCCCAAGGCCCGTGCGGTGCAGTTCTTCCTCGACTCGAACGTGGTGCCGCTGAACCTGATGGGTGACGGGCTGCTCCCGCCCGACATCGACGGCACCCGCCGGCCCCAGGATCGCGTTCCCGCGCCGATCATCGGCACCCAGGACGACGGTGCCGGTTACGGCGCCACCTCCGACGCGATCAACGTGTGGGAACTGAGCGTGCAGTGGAACTCGAAGGCGGAAGCGTCCTTGAAATTCGCCTCTCAGCTCCCCGTCGCCTCCTTCGACTCGATCTTCCCGTGCGCGCCGACCTCGCGTGACTGTCTCCCGCAGCCGGGAATCGCGAACCCCAGCCAATACCTGGACATCCTCTCGTACCGGCAGCGGGCGTCGCACCGGCTTGCCTACCGCAACTTCGGGAAGTACGAGTCGTTCGCGACCAACCAATCGGTCGAGGCTGCTCCCGGCGTGGCCGGCGTGCGCTGGTACGAGGTGCGGCGCACGGACGGCGTGTACTCCGTCTACCAACAGGGGACCTACGCGCCTGGTGACGGCGTCCACCGGTGGATGGGCAGCGCCGCCATGGACTGGCAGGGCAACATGGCCCTCGGCTACAGCGTCGTCAACGGCGTCGACGTCTATCCCGGCATCCGCTACACCGGCCGGCTGGCCGGGGACCCGATCGGCCAGATGACCCTCGGCGAGGGCACCATCATCAACGGGACGGGGGTGCAGCGGACCACCAACTCGCGCTGGGGTGACTACACGTCGCTCAACGTCGACCCGACCGACGACTGCACGTTCTGGTACGCGAACGAGTACTACACGCTCGCCGGTCAAATCTCGAACACGGCCGGATGGCAGACCCGGATCGCCAGCTTCAAGCTGCCAGGCTGCGTGCCCAAGGCCTGAAACGCCCGGCGACTCAGGAATGCACTGCGGTGGGGCCCCCGGTTCGGGGGCCCCATTCAGTTCGCTCGCTTTCGGGCGTTCGTGAGCTCGGGCCAGCACCATCGCCCAGGTCAGCTCGCCCGACGGTCCGCGAGCTCGCGGAGAACCGCCGCGTGAGCGGCGAACTGCCGGCGCATGCGAAGGGTGTAGAACGCGCCGTGGCCCAGGGCCGGCTCGTCGGCCGGCAGGAATTCCCCGGTGCGGTTGAGCATCGCCGTCTGTCGCAGCGTGATGCCGACGTCTCGTGCGCTGGGCGTGACCCCGAAGACCCTCCACACCGTGCCGGTCCGCCATCCCCGGCGCGAGCCGAGGAAGTCGTTCGCCGTGAACACCGCCCACACCACACCCGCGGCGATGCGTGCGCCGTCGGCCGTGGGTCGGAGTTGTCGGATCGGTGATCGGGCGAGATCGGCGAGGAAGCGCCGGCAGGCGGTGGCGAGCTCGACGGGCACGGCATGCTCGGCAAAGGCACGCTCGAGGATGGCGAGTGCGCCCTGGACGGCGACCCGGTTCGGGGCGGCCACCGCGGCCCAGTTGAAGGGTTCGTCGGGAAGGGGATTGACGGTATCGAGGGAGCGAAGCTGCTCGGAGCCCCCCACAGAGCGAACGAGGGACCGATAGGCCTGGTCGTTCGGGTCGATGACTCGTCCGCGCTCGACCGATGCAAGAGCGCCAACCGACCGCAGGGACGGGCCATTCACCTCCGTGAACCCGGCGGGATCGGTCCGCACGATGCTCACGCGGACTCGACCGGGACCGTGGTGAGCGAGCATCGCGCCGAGCTGGCGACGGGCGGCGTCGGGAAGGAGACCGTGCAGGCGGGCGAGAAGCTGCGACCCGTCGACATCCGACACGAGCACCTCGGCGGGCAGCAGGTCGGGGAACCTCTCGATGGGATCCTCGTCGTCGAACAGGTCGTCGTAGGGAGACTCCGACACGTCGCAGCCGCAACTGATCAGCTGGCCCCGACATCGCGGGCACTCCTCCATGTCGCAGCCGCGGTGATGGAAACCGCCCGGCCGGACACCGCAGTCGCCGCAACTCTCGGCCTTCCAGCCGCGCACGCGTTCGGACCCGAAGGCGATCGGATGGAACGCACCGGTACCCGTCGGTACCGGAGTGACGATGCACGACACCCCGTCGTCGAGCATCTCGCGCTCACACAGCTCACAGATTGACATGGTCTGCCTCCCCTCGATAGAAGTGGAGTCATCGTGCCGGGAGGGGTGTGACACTTTGTCCGGCCCCGGTCGGACACACTCCGGAAACGAAGACCGGCTACCTTTCGTGGCGTGTCATCGTCATCTCCGCGGGAGAACAGGGAGGGCCGCCTGACGGGGAGTCGCGTCGTTGTCACCGGCGCAGCACGTGGGATTGGTAGAGCGATCGCGGAGGCGTTCGCCGCCGAAGGTGCCCAGCTCGCCTTGATCGATCTGCTTCCCGACGAGCTTGCCTCCGCGGCCGCCGCACTGGGCGCGAAGCCCATCGTCGGTGATCTCCGTGATCCGAACAGTGCCCGTAAGACGACGCAGGCGGCGATCGATGCCCTCGGTGGGATCGACGTGCTCGTCAACAACGCCGGTGTGCTCCGGTTCTCGTCGATCCTCGACATGTCGGCGGAGGACTGGGACCTGATGTTCGAGGTGAATGCCCGGTCCATGCTCTTCACCACCCAGGTTGCGGTGCGAGCGATGATCGAGCGGGGCCGCGGCGAGAAGGCCTGCGCCGGGAAGATCGTCAACATGGCCTCGATGGGGGGGAAGTTGGGAAGCCCGAACCAGGCGCACTACTGCGCGTCGAAGGCGGCGGTCATCGCCTTCACCCGAGTGAGCGCGATGGAGTTCGGGGTGCACGGCATCAACGTGAACTGCATCTGCCCCGGCTACGTGCTCACGGAGATGGGAGCCGCCACGCGCACGCAGGCGATGATCGATGGGTGGTCGTCGAAGTCTCCGCTTGGCCGTCTCGCCGAGCCGTCCGACGTCGCGCGAACGGCGCTCTTCCTCGCGTCGACGGATTCCGACTACTGCACCGGCCAGGCGATGAACGTCTCCGGTGGGATGGTGATGCACTGATGGATGACCATGGCCGCACGCCGGCTCTCGTGTTCGAGAACGTCTCGATGACCTTTCCGGACGGGACGCTCGCGTTGCGAAACGCCACGTTCACCGTGCACCCGGGTGAGTTCGTCACGGTCGTCGGACCATCAGGCTGCGGCAAGTCCACGCTGCTCCGTATCGCGTCCGGACTCGTCCAGCAGTCCGGCGGGGCCGTCGCCGTGGACCGGGAGAGCCTCGGCTACGTCTTCCAGGACGCAACGCTGCTCAAGTGGCGCACGGTGCAGTCCAACGTCGAGTTGATGGCTGAGCTGAGTGGCGTCGACAAGGCGACACGTCGGTCGATGGCATCGGACGTGATCGACCTCGTGGGCCTACGGGGATTCGAGGACAAGTACCCAAAGCAGCTGTCGGGCGGGATGAAGATGCGTTGCTCGCTCGCCCGTGCCCTCGTCATGAATCCGAGCGTGTTCCTGTTCGACGAACCTTTCGGTGCGCTCGACGAAATCACCCGGGAGCGACTGAACGACGAACTCCTCTCCCTGTTCCAGCGCCAGCGGTTCGCGTCGCTGTTCATCACCCACTCGATCGCCGAGGCCGTGTTTCTCTCGACCCGGGTGCTCGTCATGTCCGGTCGACCGGGCGAGATCGTCGGCGATTTCGACGTGCCGTTCAGCTACCCGCGTTCGCCGGAACTGCGCTTCGACCCTGCCTTTGCCGAGCTGTGCGGCCAGGTGTCGCATGCACTGCGGGGCGCCCACGTATGAGCACGCCGATGACTGACGGTCCCCAGAAGCCGAGCAACTCGCCGACGTTTCCCGCCGAGACGTCGGGGCGATCGAACCTGATCCGCTACACCGGGCAGGACGTCGACGCGCGCAGCGTCGCCGAGCGACGCGGCCGTGTTGCGCTCTACCGATCGCTCCCCGTTTTGGTCTTCGGAGCGTTTCTCGGGCTCTGGTACTTCATGTCCTCGTGGGGGCTCAAGCACCTGTTCAACAAACCAGGATTCCTGCTTCCCCCGCCCCACCGGGTGATCAACGAGTCGGTCACCAACGATCAGGTTCGCAAGCAGCTTGTCTCCGCCACGGTCCTGTCGGTGCGCGTGGCGTTCATCGGTCTTGTTGTGGCGATCGTCCTCGGCATCTTCCTTGCCGTGGTCATGAGCCAGGCGAAGTGGATCGAGAAGTCGCTGTTTCCGTATCTCGTGGCGCTCCAGGCCGTGCCGATCCTTGCCTTCGTCCCCCTGCTGGCCGTGTTTTTCGGCTTCAATTTCAAGGCCAGGGTGATCGTCTGCATCATCATCTCGCTGTTCCCGATCGTGTCGAACACGCTATTCGGTCTGCTGTCGGCGGAGCAGGGTCAACATGACCTGTTCACGCTGCGCAAGGCGTCCCGGTGGACGCGGCTCACCAAGCTGCAGTTCCCGGCGGCGTTGCCGGCGATGTTCGCCGGACTCAAGATCGCCGCTGGCCTTTCAGTGATCGGGGCCGTGGTCGGCGACACGTTCTTCCGGCAGGGACAGCCGGGCATCGGTATCCTCATCGACAACTTCCGCTCCCGTCTCCAGAACGAGGCGATGTATGGCGCAGTGCTCATCGCTGCATTCATCGGCATCATGGTTTTCGTGTTCTTCACCTGGCTGGCCGACAAGACCATCGGCCACTGGTACGAGAGCACCCGTTGATACACCGCAGTTCCCGCAGGAAACCACACAACCCGACCACTGAAGGAGCACCATTGCGTAAGCGCGCCCTACTCGCAACCTCGTTTGCTGCCGTACTTGCCCTATCGGCGTGCAGCAGCGATTCCGCCGACACCACCGCCGCCCCGGCCGAGACCGAAGCAGCCGTCACCGAGGCCATAGCCCCGGAGACCGAAGCCATGGCTGCGGAGACCGAAGCCATTGCCGCCGAGACCGAGGCAGCCGCGGCGGAGACCGTTGCCGCCGCCCCCGCAACAGACGTGAGCCTCAAGGACGTCTGTCCGGCGACCGTTGCCATCCAGACCGACTGGAACCCCGAAGCCGAGCACGGCTTCCTGTACCAGCTGTTCGGTCCGAACCCCGAGATCAACGCCGACAAGAAGCTCGTCACCGGCACGCTCGTGGCCGGAGGTGTGGACACCGGCGTGAAGGTCGAGGTCCGCTCCGGTGGCCCGGCCATCGGCTTCCAGACCGTCACCTCGCAGATGTACCAGGACGAGAATCTTCTTCTCGGCTACGTCTACACCGACGAAGCGATTCAGCTCTCGGCGAAGAATCCGACCAAGGCAATCTTCTCGCCGTTCGAGAAGAATCCCCAAGCCATCATGTGGGACCCGGCAACGTACCCGGACGTGAAGACCATCGCCGATCTCGGCAAGACCGGTGCGAAGGTTCGCTACTTCTCGGGCGCCGCGTACATGGACTATTTCACCGCCGAGGGCATCCTCAACAAGTCACAGGTCGATGGAAACTACGACGGTTCGCCGGCGTTGTTCGTCGCCGACCAGGGCAAGTCCGCCTCCCAGATTTTCGGTTCCGCGGAGCCGTACATTTACCAGAACGAGGTCAAGGAGTGGGGCAAGCCGGTCAAGTACGCGTACATCAACGACGCGGGCTGGAGGAACTATGCCGAGTCCATCGCCACGAAGCCGGAGAACATCACCAAGTACGCCGACTGTTTCAAGAAGCTGGTTCCGATCATGCAGCAGGCGTCGATCGACTACCTCAAGGATCCGGCCGCAACGAACACGTTGGTCCTCGAACTCGTCGCGAAGTACAACAACGGCTGGGTTTACAGCCAAGGAGTTGCTGACTACGCGGTCAAGACCATCATCGCCGACGGCCTGATGGCCAACGGAACTGATGGCGTCTTCGGCTCCTTCGATGAGGCTCGCGTCGCGGAACTCATCACGAAAGCCACGCCGATCTACACCAAGCTCGGCACGGCTCCGAAGGCCGACCTCAAGCCTTCGGACATCTACACCAACGAGTTCCTCGACCTGACGAAAAAACTCTAAGCGCACGCAGCATCTGGCCAGGGCGTCGTTTCCGGCAACGGAGGCGGCGCCCTTGTCGCGTTCAGTCGCGATGCGCTCGTGAATGGAACACGGAACATTCGCCTCCGGGCGACCGGGCGACCCCAGTGACTAGGTTCGGAGCTCCTTGCGCCAGACGAACCGGAGCGCCGACCACGTGGCGTCGATCGCACAGACCTTGTTGTCGACCAGACCGGTCGGCAGGATCACCTCGCGCAACACGTCTTCGGTGATGTCCGTCGTGACTCCCGAGGTGCGCTTGGGCCAGCAGACCCACAGCCCGCCCGCCGGGAACACGACCGGTCCCGCCCGCTTCACGAGGCGATCCAGGGCCGAGCGCTGGGTCACGAAGGCAAGGATGACGTCGGCCGTCGTGTCGCTCCGAATCGTCGTACGAACGCGGACGTCGTCCGGCAGCGGGTCGAGGAGCGCCAACGTCTCAGGAGATGCTCCGAGCGCGATCACCCTGCTTCCCTCGGTGATGCCGAGCTTCCTGGGCAGTGGGGTTCCGGAGTACCCGGCGGTCGCGGCCATCGCACCAGGCTACGAAGGCTGCGGTCGAGCGGCTACAGGTCCGCGACCGTGACCGCGTCGTCGATTTTCGCCGGTCCGGCGAGCAACCACAGGGCTGAACCGGCGATCCATGTGTCGCCGACGGTCACCCCGATTCGCTGGAAGAGACCGTGGGCCGGGCCGAGCAGTGTGGCCGCCAGCGCCAGGGACGAGATCGTGCCGCAGAGGCGCGACAGACGCGCTGCCCGTCGGTGCCCTCGTCGGGCCAGTTCTGGGGCCGCACAGAGGGGGAGGGCGGAAAGGGCGATGTACCCGGTGAACGCCGCTGCGCCATGCAGCAGATCGACACCGCTCGAGTGGTCGAGCGGAAAGAGCGCAACCCCGAGGGTGGCGATCGAGGCGATCAGCGCGGCGATCCATGCCGGGCCGTCCAAACGCGAGCGCAACCCGTAGGCGTAGACCGCCACTCCGACGGTGAAGCCGATGAAGCCGGCGGTCATGAGCCAACGGGTCGGGGCACCGACCGCGGCCAGTCGGCTGATCGCGTCCTCGATGACCGAGTATCCGTCGGTACGAAGCGCGCTGATGATCCATCCGAAGAGGAACATCGCCGGACCGAGGACCCCGCCCACACGAGCCGCCGTTCGGAGTGCCATCGCTCTCACCCTACGAGACCAGCTTTGCCCACGGCGGCTGGCAAGCTTGGCGTCGATGAAGTGGCAACCCGAACGTGACCATCGGGTGATGCCATGGGCCAACGGCCGGGGCTCGACCAAGGAGATCGCCGCCTACCCGAGTGGTGACGCATGGGTGTGGCGGCTCAGCCTCGCCGACGTCAACGAGGACGGGCCGTTCTCGCAGCTTCCCGACACGGACAGGAGCCTGGTTGTCGCGACGGGCAAGGGCATGCGCCTATCGGTCGAAGGTTCCGACACGAAGGAGGTGGGCACATTCGAGTCCGTGTCCTTCGCCGGAGATCTCCCGACGAGCGCCGAGCTGCTCGATGGATCGGTCCGTGACCTGAACCTCATGGTGCGGCGAACGCATGAGTCGCGAATGCCGCACCTCGAGGTCCGAAGGTTCGCGAAAGGCGAAGCCGTCGAACTCGAGGACGCGGTTGCGCTCGTGGTTCTCCGCGGGGCGCTCACGCTGACGGTGTCGTCAGCGGGCTTTCCCTACGCGCCGTTGCGGTGCCGGGTCGACCGGTTCGACGCCGTCCTGCCGGCCGATGGGGCCGACGGCCGGTTGTTGGTGGCGGCCGACGCGGTCGTTGCATTCGCATTCCTGCGCTCCGAGGAGGCCGAAGCGGGACGGCCGGCCGACTGACCACCGGAAGACGGGCGCGGCGACGACGGGCGCCCCCACGACTGATCCGACGACGGCCGACCCGAAGACGTGCCGCCGGGACGCCCCGACTTGCGTGCCTGGTTGGCCCGGATCGTGCTCTCGGAGCGGGCGTTGCGGGCGCCCTGGCTCATCCTCGGCGTGGAGGGGGCGTCGGACATCGGGGCAGGCTCGACATGGGGAGCGGGCTCGCCGGCGAGTTCGAGTGTGGTCGGGTGGCCGGGGGCCACACGGGTCACGATCGGGGTGATCTGGGCAGCCTTGGTGAGCGCCTTCACGTCGCTGACCTGATCGGGCGTCATCATGGTGATGACGATGCCCTCGGCCCCGGCACGGGCGGTGCGTCCCGAGCGGTGCAGGTACGCCTTGTGCTCGGTGGGCGGGTCGACGTGGATGACGAGTGCGATGTCGTCGACATGGATGCCGCGAGCGGCGATGTCGGTGGCGACAAGGACCTTGCACGAACCGTCGGCAAACGCCGAGAGGTTCCGCTCACGGGCGTTCTGCGAGAGGTTCCCGTGGAGATCGACCGCCGGGATACCGGATCTCGTCAGCTGTTGGGCCAACTTCTTCGCGCTGTGCTTGGTCCGCATGAACAGCAGCGAACGGTCGTGCCCGGAGGCGAGCTCACGGACGACAGCCAGCTTGTCGTCACGGGTCACGGCGAACACGTGGTGGGTCATCGTCGTAACCGGAGAGACCTCGGGGTCGAGCGAGTGGACGACCGGGTGGTTCATGAATCGCTTCACGAGAACGTCGACGCCATTGTCGAGGGTCGCCGAGAAGAGCAGACGCTGGCCGTCGCGTGGCGTGGCTTCGAGGAGACGGCGGACACCGGGAAGGAACCCGAGGTCGGCCATGTGGTCGGCTTCGTCGAGGACGGTGATCTCGACATCGTCGAGGCGGCAGTGGCCCTGCTGGATGAGGTCTTCGAGGCGCCCGGGACAGGCGATGACGATGTCGACCCCGCCGCGCAGCGAGTTCACCTGCGGGCCCTGGCCGACGCCTCCGTAGATCGACATGATGCGCAGACCGACGGCCTTGGCGAGCGGACGGAAGACCTCGCTGACCTGGTTTGCCAGTTCGCGGGTGGGGACGAGCACGAGTGCTCTCGGCCGGTTCGTGCGCCGCTTGTTGGTGGACGCGGCGAGCAACGCGACGGTCGGGATGGCGAAGGCAAGCGTCTTGCCGCTGCCGGTTTTGCCGCGGCCGAGGAGGTCGCGGCCGGCAAGGGCGTCGGGAAGGGTGGCGGCCTGGATGGGGAAGGGGTCGCTGATGCCGTTGTCGGCAAGGGCAGTGACGAGAGTGGCGGGCACGCCGAGGGACGCGAACGTCTCGTTCGCGAGGGTGGTGGACATGGTTGTTCGACTCAGTTTCAAAGAAGTGGTTGGCCGTTGATGCTTGGCCAGCCGTTCGAAACGGCGAACACCCCGAGAGGGGAAACCATGCGCACGAAGTGCGCTGCACTCGACCGTTGCCCGACGAACATCGTCATGCAACAGAAGCAACCTTAGTTGATGGCGTGGCGCCGGCGATCGGATGTGCCGCACGGCACCCCTCTCCCGTACGATCCGAACGTGACCACCGTGCTCGATCTCTTCCGACTGGACGGCCATGTCGCCGTTGTGACTGGCGGAGGGACGGGCATCGGCCGAGCGATGGCGCTCGGTCTGGCCGAGGCCGGTGCCGACGTGGTGATCGCCGGACGTCGGCCGGAACCGCTGAACGCCGTGGTCGCAGAGATCGAGTCGCTCGGGCGACGAGCCCTCGCAGTGCCGACGGACGTCACGATCTCTTCCGAGCTCGAGAACCTTGCAACGCGCGCCGTCGCGGCGTTCGGTCCGGTGACCACATGGATCAACAATGCAGGTGGACTGCAGGGCGATCCCATGGGCACCGTTGCCGATCTCGCCGAGGAGGTGTGGCATTCCGTCATCGACCGCAACTTCACCGCGGTCTTTCTCGCCAGCAAGGTCGCCCAGACGGTCTTGGCCGACGGCGGCACGATCATCAACGTGTCGTCCATCGGCGCTTTCCGCGACGGCACGCCGGGTCACGGTGCGTATTGCGCGGCGAAGGCGGCCGTCAACCATCTGACGCAGACACTGGCGCTCGAATGTGCGCCTCGCCGCATTCGTGTGAACGCGATCGCCCCGGGTCCCGTCGCCACCGAGGACTACTACGAGTCTTCGGGCTTCACCGACGCGCAGTTCGAGAAGATGGCGTCGAAGCAGCCCCTCGGACGAATCGGCAGGGACGACGACTTCAAGGCTGCGGCCGTATTCCTGGCCTCGCCGGGAGCGTCGTGGATCACCGGTCAGATCATCGTGGTGAGCGGCGCGCCGTAACGCACGTTGCTCGGCGCGCAGATGATCAGCGCGCTGAGGTTCCGTCGGGAAGCGCCGGCCATCGGCCGATGCCGCCCCGCTCGAGCAGCATGCCGGTCATCGTCCGATCGGCGTTCGTGGAGCGCCAGGTGAGCATCTCCTGCGAAAGCACGAGGACGATCGCGGGATCGGTGATCTCGGTCCGCCAGGTGGGGTCCACCGCCAGGTCGTAGCAGCGCCACGTTCCGTCGCCGAACTGGACGTACGCGGCGGACTCGGTGCGCAGAACCGCGAGGTGCTGGCGTTCGAGGCGACGGTCCCACGGCCAGGCATGGGCAACGTCGGTGATGAAGGTGGATCGCCAGTCGAACTCCCAGTGCGCGGCATTCCGCCAGAACGGCGGCGGCTCACCGCATAGGTACGGCGTCAGGGGAAGGCCATCGCACTGTTGGGGAACCTCCACACCGATGGCGTCGCAGATCGTCGGGAAGACGTCGACGTTCTCGGTGAAGACCGAAACGACCGCACCGTGTTGACCCGGGTACCGGGGATCGCGGACGATCGCGGGCACGTGGTAACTCGACTCGAAGAACCCGCCTTTGCCCATCAGCCCGTGGTCCCCGAGCTGCTCGCCATGGTCCGACGTCACGATCACGATGGTGTCGTCCCATGCTCCGGTCTCTCGGAGCGCGTGCCAGAGGCGGCTCATCTGTTCGTCGACGTCGCCGATCATCCCGAAGTACTGCGAGCGGAGGTGTCGGAGTTCCTGCTCGGTGGCCGGAGGCGCGAAGAACGGATGGCCCATCAAGCCACGGTGGGATCGATGGCGGTATTGCATCGGGACGGGATCGATCGCCCCGCCGCACTGCGCCGGGTCGTACGCGTCGGCCCATCGGCCGGCGGCGCTGAACGGAGGATGGGGGCGAAGGTAGCTCGCATGCGCGAACCACGGCGCCCGTTGTTCACCGATCCAGCCGATGAGCCGGTCGGTGGTGAACGCCGTGAGACCGTGCTCCGCCGGGCGGGTCGACTCGGTCGCGAGGAGGTGCCAGATGCCACCGGACACGTCGTGGCCCGAGGACCGGAGTGCGTCGATCCAGGGAGAGGCCTCGCCGGTGAGGTCGAGCTCGACGTCAAAGCCGGGCAGCACGCCCTCATAGGTGGACAGGCGGGGGTCGTCGGGGCCAGTGGCGTTGCGTGGATCGATGCCCTGATCGGTGTAGCCGAAGAGCGCGGGTCGATAGCCACCGCGGCGCGCGGCCAGCGCCACGTTGTCGAAGCGACCGTCGAGGGGCGTTCCGTTAGCAACCACTCGGTTGTTGAACTGGTAAGTGCCCGTATAGAGCGCGGCACGTCCTGGCGCACATGGCGCCGCCTGGCTGTAGTGGCGTCGGAACGACACCCCGTGGGCGGCGAGTCGGTCGAGCCCCGGTGTCCGGACGACGGGATGTCCGGCCGCAGACAAGCAGTCACCACGGAACTGGTCGAGGGTGATCAGCAGGACGTTCGTCACTGCGTCACCCCCGACCCGCCGCTCGTGGCTACTGCAGCGCCGCGATCGCCGCGTCGTAGTTCGGTTCGGTGGCGATCTCGGCGACCAATTCGGTGTGCACGATCTTGCCCGCCTCGTCCAGGACGACCACGGCGCGTGCCAGGAGCCCCTCGAGCTTGGTATCGGTCAGCGTGACGCCGTAGTCAGCTCCGAACGCGGGGGAGCGGAACGTGCTCGCGGTGACGACGTTGGTGAGACCCTCGGCGCCGCAGAAACGGCCATGCGCGAAGGGCAGGTCGGCCGAAACGCAGACGACCACGGTGTTCTCCAGATCGGACGCGGCAGCATTGAACGCGCGAACGCTCTTCGCGCACGTGGCGGTATCGACGCTCGGGAAGATGTTGAGCACGACCTTCTTGCCGGCCAGGTCGCTCTTCGAAAGCGTCGAAAGGTCGCCTTTCACGAGTGTGAACTGCGGAGCGTCGGCTCCGACGGCGGGCAGTTCACCCGAGGTGTGCGCGGGGTTTCCGCCGAGGGAGATGGTGCTCATGTCTTGGACTCCTTGAGGTCGAGCGAGAAGGAACCGGTCATGCTACGGGCCGCCGCCACGCAACCGGAACCCGACGGGCCGCCCAACGAGGGGGAGCGGCGGCCGAAGCCCGCCCGTGAGACAATCACCACATGGCTGTGCCGCCGACGTCTGCCCGCATCGTGGTGATCGGCGGCGGCATCGTCGGATGCTCCACCGCGTATCACCTCGCCAAGCTCGGGCACACCGACACCGTGCTCGTCGAGAAGCACCGCCTCACGTCGGGCAGCACCTTCCACGCCGCCGGCCTCGTCGGTCAGCTGCGGACGAGTGCCAACATCACCCAACTCCTCGGTGAGTCGGTGGCGCTTTACCGGCGCCTCGAGGAGGAGACCGGGCAGGCGACCGGTTGGAAGATGAACGGCGGTCTGCGTCTCGCCTGCAACACCGAACGCTGGACTGAGGTGAAGCGCCAGGCGACGACTGCGACGAGCTTCGGTCTCCACATGGACCTCCTGTCGCCCAAGGAAGCGCAGGACCTGTGGCCGCTGATGGAGGTCGACGACGTCGTCGGTGCGGCCTTTCTGCCCACCGACGGCCAGGCCAACCCGAGCGACATCACGATGGCGCTCGCCCGGGGCGCCCGCACCGCGGGGGTGACCATCTGCGAGGACACCGAGGTGCTCTCGATCGAGGTCGTCGATGGCGCGATCCGCGCCGTGGTCACCGACGCAGGACGAATCGAGTGCGAGAAGGTCGCGGTCTGCGCCGGACAGTGGACCCGGGCACTGAGTGCAACCGTGGGCGTGAACGTGCCGCTCGTTCCCGTGCAGCACCAGTACGTCATCACCGAACCGATGGGCGTGCCCCGCAACCTTCCGACGCTGCGCGATCCCGACCGTCTCACGTATTACAAGGAGGAGGTGGGTGGCCTGGTGATGGGCGGGTACGAGCCCAAACCGATTCCGTGGGCGGTGAACGGGATACCTCGGCCGTTCCAGTTCCAGCTCCTCGAGCCGGACTTCGATCACTTCGCCCCAACAATGGAGTTGGCGTGTGGGCGCGTCCCGTCGCTGCGTGACGTCGGAATCAACACCCTCATCAACGGCCCCGAGAGCTTCACCCCGGACGGGAATTTCATCCTTGGCGAAGCCCCCGAGTTGCGGAATTTCTTCGTCGGAGCGGGCTTCAACGCCTTCGGCATCGCGGCGGGCGGCGGCGCCGGCATGGCCCTCGCCGAGTGGGTGTCCGAAGGCATCGCGCCCTATGACCTGTGGGTCGTCGACCTCCGTCGGTTCGGTGCCGTGCACCGTGATGAGTCGTGGGTCAGGAGCCGAACGCTCGAGGCCTACGCCCGGCACTACACGATGGCGTGGCCGCACGAGGAGTACGCCAGTGCCCGCCCGGCCCTGCGGTCCCCGCTCTATGACCGCTTGAGCGCCGCAGGTGCCTGTTTCGGCGAGAAGCTCGGATGGGAGCGGCCGAACTGGTTCGCGTCGTCAGCACACGGCGAGGTCCCAATCGATACGTACACCTACGAACGGCCGAACTGGTTCGCGGCGGTCGGTCGAGAGCACCGCGCTGTCCGCGAGACCGTGGCGCTGTTCGACCAGACCTCGTTCGCCAAGTTCACCCTGCGCGGACCCGGTGCATTGGCCTCGCTGAACTGGATGTGCTCGAACGATGTCGACAAGCCCGTGGGCTCGCTCACGTATACCCAGATGCTCGACGACCGCGGTGGCATCCAGTGTGATCTCACGGTGTGCCGGGCCGGCGAGGACGCGTTCTACCTCGTCACCGGCACGGGCTTCGCCGGCCATGACTTCGATTGGATCGCCCGGTCCATCCCGACCGACGGTTCGGTCGACCTCGCCGATGTCACGGCGTCGTCGACGGTGCTGTCGCTGATGGGCCCGAACAGCCGCCTCATGCTCGAAGCGGTCACAACCGACGATGTTTCCGGCTCGGCGTTTCCATTCGGCACGATGCGCGTCATCACCATCGCAGGGGCCCGCGTCAGTGCCCTGCGGATCACCTACGTCGGAGAACTCGGCTGGGAGTTGCACATCAGCACCAGCGACGCGGCTGCGGTGTACGACGCACTGGTCGCCGCCGGACGGTCTCACGGTCTCGTCAACGCGGGTTACCGGGCCATCGAATCGTGCCGGCTGGAGAAGGGCTACCGGGCGTGGGGCGCCGACATCGGACCGGACCACACACCCATCGAGGCCGGCCTCGGGTGGGTCGTGAAGAAGGGGAGCGGCGTGGAGTTCCGGGGACAGGGCGCAATCGCCCGGCAGCGAGCCGACGAAGTGAGGAAGATGCTGGCCACATTCAGCATCGACCCGGAGACGGCCGGCCGTGATGTCGTGCTGCTCGGTCGCGAGACGATCTACCGCGACGGGCAACGTGTCGGATGGCTGAGCAGTGGGGGCTACGGCTACACCATCGGCCGATCGATCGGCATGGGCTACGTGCGCAACCCGCAGGGCATCACCGCAGATTGGCTTCTCTCGGGGACCTACGAGCTCGAAGTCGCCACGGAGCGCCACCGAGCCTCGGTGTCGCTGCGACCGCTGTACGACCCGACCTCGGCCCGTGTGAAGGCATGACATGACCACGAGCAATGATGACCATGACCTCCGCATCATCCTCGAATCGGTGCCGGGATGGCACGATGCGATCACCGAGGTCACCGCCCTCGAAGGCGGCATTACCAATCGGAGCCTCCGGATCACCACCGTGCACGGCTCCTACGTTGTGCGAGTGCCGGGCGCGCAGACCGAGATGCTCGGAATCAACCGACGTGCCGAGGCGGCCATCACGGTCGCCGCGGCTCGTGCGGGCATCGGACCGATGACACTCTGCGAGCTGCCGGCGTTCGGAACCGTCATCAGCGAATTCGTCGACGCTCGGACGGCATCGGCCGACGACCTCCGCAAACCCGACGTGCTCCGCGAGGTCGTCAATGCCGTGCGGGTGCTGCATCGCCTCGATCCCGTTGCGTTCGATTTTCCGATCTTCGATGTGATCCGCCAGCACGCCCGTGACGCCCGAACGCACGGGCGCGATCACGAATCGGTCGACGGTCTGCTCCGAACGACGGCAGAGATCGAGAAGGCCTTCGACCCGGCGACGCTGCGATCGACGCTGTGCCACAACGATCTGTTGCCGGCGAACGTGCTCCTCGCCCCGACCGGCCGGGTGTGGCTGATCGACTACGAGTACGCCGGGATGAACCATGCGATGTTCGACCTCGCCAACCTCTCGGTCAACTGCGGCTTCGACGAGCACCTCGATGGGGTTGTTCTCGCCGGCGCCTTCGGCATCGTGACGGACGCCGCGCGTGCCGAACTGGCGTTGATGAAGATCGTCAGCGAATGCCGCGAAGGGCTCTGGGCTCTGGTCCAGTCGGCTATCAGTCTCCAACCGGCGATCGACTACGACGCGTACGCGGGCGAGCGGCTCGCCAACTGCTCGCGGCTCGCCGCCGATCCCTCGGTGAAGGACATGCTCGACCTCGTCGCACGTTGACCGAGACCATCTCGTGGGCCAGCTCACTCGCTTGGGCCAGCTCGACGCAGGAAAACGGGTGTTTCCCGGCCCTTGCGAGCCAGCTGGCCCACTCCGATGGACGTGCCCGAGTTCACACACGCCGGGGATCTGCACTACAACCTTCGGCGTGATTGACCACCTGAAGGCCGTCTGGTCGGAGCTGACCTCCCCCGGCGCACCATTCGTCATGACCGACATCACCGTGGGCGGGATCCCGATGAAGGGGTTCGTGGGCGCACCGCCGAACATGCGGTCGGTGTGGGAGATCGCCACCGCCTACGGCGACAAGGACTACATCGTCTACGAGGACGAGCGCCACACCTACGCCAAGATCGCCACGCAGGTCCGCGCGCTCGCCGCTCACTTGCGCAACGACCACGGTGTCGGATCGGGCGACCGGGTGGCGATCGCCATGCGCAACTACCCCGAGTGGGTCGTCTCGTACTGGGCGACCCTCGCCACCGGTGCCGCCGTGGTCGGCGTCAACGCCTGGTGGACCGGTGCCGAGCTCGAGTACGGACTCATCGATTCGTCCCCGAAGGTACTGATCGCCGACGGCGAACGTCTGGCCCGGGTCGCCCCGCACCTCGACGCGATCCGTGCCCACCACCACATGGCGCTCGTCGCCGTTCGAACGGACTCCGCGCCCGATGGAGCGATCGCCTGGGCCGATGTCACCGCCGGCGCTCCGGCCACTCTGCCCGACGCCACGATCGGCCCCGACGACGACGCGTGCATCTTCTACACCTCAGGGACGACTGGCTTCCCGAAGGGCGCCGAGCTCACCCACCGCGGCTGCGTCACGAACCTCATGCATCTGGCGTTCTGGGGGAACGCTGCGGCCCTCGCCAAGGCACGACGCCTCACCGCGGAGGGGAAGACGGAGACACCCTCGCCCTACCCGGCGGCGTTCATGGCGCCGACCCCGCTGTTCCACGTCACTGCCAACAACTGCCTTCTCCAGCCGGCCACCCTCACGGGAGCGAAGATCGTCTTCACCTACAAATGGGATCCGGGACGCGCCCTCGAACTGATCGAGCGCGAGCGGGTCACCAACTTCTCCGGAGTTCCGACGATGAGCCGTGAGCTTCTCGCTCACCCCGACTTCTCCATGCGCGACCTCTCGTCGGTCGCGGCGATGGGCGGAGGCGGCGCGGCCCTCCAGGCCGACCTCGTCGAGAAGATCGAAAAATCACTCGGTGGTGGCCAGCCATCGACCGGCTACGGGCTCACCGAGACCTGCGGGATCGTCACCGCGAACTCCGCCGAGTTCTTCCTCGCCAAGCCGGCGTCGTGCGGCCCGCTCATGCCGACCTTCGAGGGCAAGCTCGTCGACGAGGACGGCAATACCGTCCCGGCGGGGCAACCGGGTCAGCTCTGTGTGCGCGGTCCGGCGGTCATCCGCGGGTACCTGAACAAGCCCGAGGCGACCGCCGACGCGATCCGCGACGGCTGGTTCAACACCGGTGACATCGCCAGGATCGACGACGACGGCTTCGTCTACATCGTCGACCGGGCCAAGGACATGGTGCTGCGCGGCGGGGAGAACGTCTACTGCTCCGAGGTCGAGACCTCGCTCTACCTCCATCCGGCTGTCGCCGAGGCTGCGGTGTTCGGCATGCCCGACGAGCGCCTCGGCGAGGAAGTCGCCGCCGCCGTGCTCCCGCATCCGGGCGCCGTGGTCACCGAGGAGGAGCTCCAGGCCTTCCTCGGCGAGCGCATCGCCAAGTACAAAGTGCCCGCCCGGATCTGGATCCTCGATCAGCCGATTCCCCGCAACGCGAACGGCAAGTTCGTCAAACGCGAGCTCAAGACGCAGTTGCTCGGAGCACCCATCGCCTCATAGCGCTCTTCGCCGCTGGACCGGTTGTGTGGCCGGTTGGCGCCGAGTTGTCGCCGCCACGTCGCCAACCCGACAACGTGGCGCCAACTAACCACAAAGGGCTGAGCGCAGCGGGCAAGATGTTCGCCCCATGTGGCTTCCGGCGAACATCGCAGCAGTCTGTGCCTTCGTGTTGTTCGGGGTGAGCCTCGTGGTGCATGGTCGGTTTCCGGGGGTTGCGAGCCCGAGCCGGGAGGCGGCGTGCGTCTTCACGCTCTACACGATGTGGCGGCTGTTCAACCGGGTCGATGTTCGTCTCGACGGTGCCGCCGAGCGCGGCCTGCAGATTTGGCATTTCGAGCGGGCCGTCGGGCTCGGGTCAGAACGTTGGCTCCAAGAGCGCGTCATCGGCCTGTCGCCTGTCGTCCAGTTCATGAACGGCTACTACGCAATCGCCCACGTGCCGGCGATGATCGCGTTCCTGTTCTGGATGTTCTTCCGGCGTCGGTCCGACTACGGCTACTGGCGGGCGCTCCTCGCGTTGTCCACCGGTGCCGACGTACTGATACGTCTGGTGCCGGTCGCGCCGCCCCGACTGCTCCCCGAGCTCGGCTTCGTCGACACGGCGAGGGCCTACAACCAGTCGGTCTACGGGGGCTTCGGTCGCGGCGTGTCGGATCAACTGGCCGCCATGCCGTCCATCCATGTCGGATGGGCGGCGTTGATTGCTTGGGCGCTCTGGCAGGTTGGAGGCCGCCGGGGCCGCGCCATCGGGATCGGCCACCTGGTGCTGACGTGCCTGGCCGTGGTCCTCACCGGGAACCACTGGTGGCTCGATGGCATCGTGGCGGCCGCGCTGCTCCCTCCGATCGCGTGGGTCTGGATGCGCGTCGTCCGCTTCGTGCCCCTCGAGCGGTTCTCCGTCCGACTGGGGGCCTCCGTCCGTTGACCGCCCCGTGCCGCCCGGCCGAGGCCGTCCGCCGCGGGTTGCTCAGGCGGTCGTAAGGACGGAGTCGGCCGGCCGCACGATCGCGTTGATCGGCTCGTTGGTCCAGACACCGTCGAGCGTGTCGCGATTCCATGTCGGCGCTTCGCCGCCTCGGCGGTCGTAGACCGCCAGCCACTGGGCGAGCCAGTCGGGGTCGGACCATCGATACGGGTGGTGATCCTTCAGGAGGCACAGACCGAGAAGCGGAAGAACTTCGAAGACGAACGACAGCGACCACCAACACATCCGCGCGTGCACGGCCGGCCGCCACCACTGACGTTCCCGGAGAAGAAGCACGGCGCTCGTTGCGAGAACGGAAAGCGCGAATATCATCAGCGCGCTGACGATGCCGCGGAGATATCGGGCGCGTCCCCCACCGCTCGCGAGGTACAGGTCGAAAGCCACGTCCTTGTGCTCCACCTCTTCAGCGAGGTGCCACACGAACATCGTTGCGACCGGCCCGCTGGCATCACCGAGGAGCGAGTGGCGTCGCCGATCAACCCATCGGGCCGTGAAGAACGCAACGGCCTCCGCGCCTGCGGCGTGCGCCAGCATAGAACGGGTGGAACCGTGGTCCTCGAAGAAGCGGAACACCCTCCGCTGGGCCCACTCGATGTGACGGAGGACGGGAACCTGTGCGGTGAGCCCGCGGTTGAAGTCGCGGTGCGCTTGCTGGTGCGCCCCCTCCTGATGAACGAACGACAACGCCCGTGAGCGAAGCTCGGCATCCACCTCTGGGAGAGCGGCTCCTGCGCGCACGGCCTTCATCACGAACGGTTCGAGGGCCGGCATCAGCAACGACAGGCCGTTGGCCACCGCAGAGACCTCCGGTTTTGACGGCGTCCAAATCGTCGACCCTTCGGACGAAAGTGACGCTCGGACACGCCGTTGCGGCAACGGGCCGTGCCTACCCGCGTTCACCGAATCCACGTTCAGTTCATCGGCGAACTGACGGGAAGCCTTGAGCACGACCCTCCAGTCGACGGCCTGCGACCGGCTGATCTGGGTGAAATCTCGGCGAACTGAGCCAACTTGCGACGAAGCCGCGGGAGAATGGGTGCCGTGACCACCGCTCAAGCCCCGATGGGGCATCACCAGACCCGCTGGACAGCCCCCGCGGGCTCGTCGACCATCACCCTGCTCCGCCATGGAGCGACGGTTGGGTACGTGCCTGGAGAGCCCTTTCCGCTGGCCGAAGGCCATGGTGATCCGGGGCTTGCCGAAAGCGGTTTCGCGCAAGCCGACGACGCCGGTCGGCGCCTGCTGCGCGAACACAAAGACGGAGCGCCGATCGCCGCCGTCTACGTCACCTCGCTCCGGCGCACTGTGCAGACCGCCGCACCACTCGTGGCCGCCATCGGGCTCGAACCGATCGTCGAGCGCGACCTGCGCGAGGTCTTCCTCGGCGAGTGGGAAGGCGGCGAGTTCCGCCAACGTGCCGCGGAGGGCCACCCGGCGGTCGCGGCCGCGATGCAGCAGGGCGAGTGGGGCCACGTGCCCGGTGCCGAGACCTCGGCCGAGTTGACGGCACGGTGCATGGGTGCGCTCGAACGAATTGCCGACCGCCACGTCGACGAACGCGTCGTCTGTGTGGTGCACGGCGGCGTGATCGCCGCCGTCGTCGCCGACATCACGGGGGCGAACATGTCGCACTTTCTGGGTGTCGACAACTGTTCCGTCACCAGCGCCGTCCGGACACCGATGGGCTGGCGCATCCGGGCCTACAACGACACCAGCCATCTCGACGGTGGCTGGTAGCGGAGCCCCGGCGTCGGGAATCCTCGGCGATGACCCGATGTCCCCGGACGCGCTGCCTGCGCCTGCAGCGTTCGCGGCTCTCGTCCGCGCTCGCCGAACCTCGATGTTCGTTGATATGGATCGGCCCGTTGCCGACTCGGAGATCGCGGACTTGTGCGACGCCGCTCAGTGGGCCCCCAACCACAAGCGAACCTGGCCGTGGCGGTTTGCCGCTTTCAGCGGGGACTCGCGTCTGCGGCTCGGCGAGGCGTTCGTTGCGGACATGGTGGCCAACGAGTTCGGCGACGAGGGCAAGCGGATCAAGACCCTGACGAAGTACGCGCGCACACCAAATGTGCTCGTCGTTGGATGTGCCCCCTCGCCGACGCCGAACCTCGCGGCCGACGATCGTGACGCCGTGGCCGCAGGAATCCAGACGTTGCTGCTCGCGGCAACCGCTCGCGGCCTGGCCTCGTTCTGGTCCACTCCCGCCGTCACCACTGCTGCGACCGTGAACGAGCTGTGCCGCTTTCCCGACGGCACCCGGATTGTCGGTGTGGTCTACCTGGGCTATCCCGCCCAGTCGGTGTCCGTGCCGACTCCTGAGCGGCCTCCGGTCGCCATTACCTGGAATCGCTGACGGAGAGCGCCGCGCGTCCGATCTCCCTCACGGGTTCTGGAGGAGATGGATCAGGCTCGACGTGTCCCATCGCTTGCCGCCCCTCGCCATGATCTGCTTGTAGAACTGATCGACCAGCGCAGTGAGCGGCACGAGCGAGCCGTTGGCATCGGCCTCGTCCAGAACGATGCCCAGGTCCTTGCGCATCCATTCGACGGCGAAGCCGAACTCGAATTGACCCTTGGCCATCGTCGCCGCCCGGTTCTCCATCTGCCACGACTGGGCTGCACCCTTGGAGATCGTCGCGATCACCAGATCGGGATCGAGGCCAGCGTGCTGGGCAAAGTTGACGGCTTCGGCCAATCCCTGCACCACTCCGGCGATACAGATCTGGTTCACCATCTTGGTGAGCTGTCCGGCGCCGGAAGGTCCGATGAGGGTGACCGCCTTTGCGAACGACCGAATCACCGGCTCCACGGTCGCGAACGCCGTCTCATCGCCTCCGCACATCCCCGGAAGGGCGCCGTTCTCCGCACCGGCCTGGCCGCCCGACACCGGTGCGTCGATGAACGACAGGCCCGCCGCCGTGGCAACGATGTCGAGTTCACGGGCGACCGTCGCCGATGCCGTGGTGTGGTCGACGAACACGGCGCCCGGCTCCATGGTGGCAAACGCCCCGTGTTCCCCGATGGTGACCGAACGAAGGTCGTCGTCATTGCCGACGCATGCGAACACGATCTCGCTGCCGCGTGCCGCGTCAGCTGGTGTTGATGCGCTCCGACCACCGTTGGCGGAGACCCACGCCGCTGCTTTGCTCGCGGTCCGGTTGTAGACGGTCACGTCGTGCCCGTGGGTGGAGAGGTGACGGGCCATGGGCGAACCCATGACGCCGAGTCCGAGAAAGGCAACGGTGGTCATGATCCGTCCATTCTGACCGTCCTTGCATGCCGTAACTGCCGACGCGCGTGCGATGCAGAGCGAACGGTCAGCAGCGGGAAAGCCCGACGTCGCCTGTATCGTGGCCGTCGTGCTGATCGGTGCCCACGTCCGTGAGAACGAACCGCTCGGCGCGGCCGATGCCACGTCGTCGGCATGCATCCAGCTCTTCTGCGGCGATCCGCAGAGCTGGAAGCCGTGGAAGCCCCGCTCGGACTCGGCCGAACTGAAAGCCAGCGGGCTGCCCGTCTACGTTCACGCGCCTTATATCGTGAACCTCGCCTCGGCCGACAACAAGATCCGGATCCCGTCACGCAAGTCGCTTCAGGCCGCGTGCGACTGCGCCGCTGCTGCGGGAGCGAAAGCGGTGGTCGTCCATGGCGGCCACGTGCGATCCGACGACGACATCGTGGAAGGGATCGCCCGGTGGAAGAAGGGCCTGGCGACCATCGAGACTGACGTTCCGATCTTTCTCGAGAACACCGCCGGGGGAGACCATGCGATGGCGCGCCGCTGGGACACGCTCGCCCGTCTCTGGGACGCGATCGGCGAAGACCCGCGAATCGGCTTCTGCCTCGACACCTGCCACACCTTCGCGTCCGGCGAGGACCTCGCGGCGAGCGTGGAGAGGATCGTGGCCATCACCGGACGCATCGACCTCGTGCACTGCAACGGCTCGCGCGACGCCGAGGGCAGCGGACGTGATCGGCACCAAAACTTTTCCGTGCTCGGCACGGACAACACCGTTTCGCCCCGGATCCTCGTCGACATTGTCCGCAAGGCCAATGCCCCGGTGATCTGCGAGACCCCCGAGGAGGGTCTTTCGTCCGACATCGGCTTTCTCCGCGACGCTCTCGCCGCCGGTGCCTGAGCTGCCCGGCCGCGGTTGCGCGGTTGTTCTCTGCAGGGGCTCTCACCGAGCTCTCACCGTCGGCCCCTAGACCGTTGGCCATGTCCCACCGGCTCCTGCTCGCCGAAGACGATCGTTCCGTGCGCACGTCCCTGGCACGCGCCCTCGAACTCGAGGGGTACGCCGTCGAGTTGGCCGAGAACGGCGAAGTGGCGATGGTGGCGTTCAACGCCGCGGAACCGGACCTGATCGTCTCCGACTGGATGATGCCGTACCTCGATGGGATCACCCTGTGCCAGCGTCTGCGCGCACGTGGATCGCATGTGCCCATCCTGATGCTCACCGCACGTACCGAGCTCGGCGACCGGGTTGCCGCACTCGACGCCGGCGCTGACGACTTCCTCCCGAAACCGTTCGCGCTCGAAGAGCTCCTGGCCCGGATCCGGGCGCTGCTCCGACGATCCTCCTACGGCGACGATGTTCCGACATCCGATGTCGTCGTCGGCGATCTTCGTCTCGATCTCGGCGCCCGCCGGGCCTGGCGTGGCGATCGTGAGATCGGCTTCACGAAGACCGAGTTCGACCTCGTCGAAGCGCTGACCCGCCAGTCCCCGACCGTCTGCACGCCGAGCATGCTCTACGAGATGGTGTGGGGCTACGACTTCGGACCGGAATCGAAGACGCTCGCGGTCTTCATCGGTTACGTCCGACGCAAACTTGAAGCCGAGGGCGAACTGTCGATCCTCCACACGGTGCGAGGCGTCGGCTACTCGCTCCGGACGACGTGACTCGGCAAGAAGACACGTGTCCATACGATCTCGCCTGACTCTCTCGTTTGCCGTTCTCGCCGCGCTCTCCGTGCTGGCCGCGGCGATCGTCGGCTACACCAGCACGTCGACGCGCGTCCGTTCCGAGATCGACTCGACACTGCGCGACGTCGTTACCCGAGTCATCGGTCCCGGGCCGGACGGCCGCATCTGCCGGTCCCTTCTCGCCGACCAATCTCCGGGCCCAGACGGCGGCGGGGGCGATCGGCAGCGTCGGCGCGCGTTCGATCTCCCTGATGCCCGTGCCCAGTGCATCGACGAGCAGGGCACCGTCCTCGTTGACGATCGCCTGCTCAACGATCCGACCCGCGCTCTGCCGGTCGACGACCGGGATCGGTCCATCGCCCGTCAGCGCATCGATGAGGCGCCCGCCGCCGCAACAGGACAGCCGCCGGCTCGCGTCGTGCGGCTCCCCGGGGTCGGTGCCGCACAGCGGAGGGCGATCGGCCAGGGCGTGCGACTCCGGAGTTCGAAGGTCGACACATCGGAGCTACGCATCGCGACGGGCGCGATCGCCGGCGGTGGTGCGTTCATGGTCGCCCGCGACCTCAAGGAAAGCAACCGGGTGCTCGGCGCGCTCCGCGATCGCTTCGCACTGATCGGTCTGCTCGTGACATTGGTGGCGGCAGCACTCGGCGCGTTCGTCGCGCGCGCCTTCGCCCAGCCCATCCATGTGCTCACCGAAGTCACGGCGTCGATCGCCGCCAGCGGTGGGCTCGACGATGATACGGCCATTGCCGCCGGGATCACGGAGCGCCGCGACGAGCTCGGCCGCCTCGCGCACAGCTTCTCCACGATGATCGGATCGCTTCGTACCTCCCGGGCCCAGCAGCGCCAACTCGCCCAGGACGCCGGGCACGAGCTGCGAACCCCATTGACGACGCTGCGGACGAATGTGGAGGTCCTCGCCAAGTACCCCGACCTCCCGGCCGACAAGCGGGCGACCATCCTTCACGAGATGGACGAAGAGCTTCGCGAGCTTTCCGCACTCACCGACGAACTCCTGGTGCTGGCCGCCGACGCGACGCCCGACGACCCCGTTGTCCCCATCGATCTGGCCGAACTCGCCACGCGTTCGATCGAGCGGTTCCAGCGACGGACCGGTCGCTCTGTGCTCAGCACGGCGAGCGCCACGGTCGTGCGTGGGCGCCGCCTGCAGCTCTCGCGGGCGATCGACAACATCTTGGCGAACAGCGCGAAGTTCGATGCGACCTCCCGGCCCATCGAGGTGACCGTTGGGGACGCCCGGATCACCGTGCGCGACCACGGGTCCGGCTTCGATGCCGGAGACCTGGACCGGGTCTTCGACCGCTTCTACCGCTCCGACGCGGCGCGTTCGCTGCCCGGAACCGGCCTCGGGCTGGCGATCGTCGCCGATGCGGCGGCGAGCCATCACGGCACGGCGAGCGCGTCGAATCACCCCGAGGGCGGCGCCGTGGTTGTGCTAACCCTTCGTGACGCGGATGGGCCAACGGACGCGGTCGGGTCAGCCTGATCCGTCGCCTCCCCAGTGGTCACCTGATCGGACCCGGCCGGTGCAGACTGAATCCCGTCTATGTCCAATCAGTTCAACGAGCCCCTTCCGGTAGCGGTGCGGCTCTCCTCGTACAGCCACGGAGCTGGTTGAGCTTGCAAGCTCGGTCCGTCCGAGTTGGCGCACGTGTTGCGCCATGTGCCTGCTCCATCCGCGCCTGACCTGCTTGTCGGTACGTCCACCGGGGACGATGCCGCCGTTTGGCGCGTCTCTGCTGAGCGGGCGCTGGTCGCCACCGTCGACTTCTTCACTCCGGTCGTCGACGACGCGCGCACCTGGGGCGCGATCGCCGCGGCGAACTCAGCGTCGGACGTCTACGCCATGGGTGGGCGCCCGCTGTTCGCCCTGAACGTCGCCGGCTGGCCGCGAGATCTGCTGCCCCTTGATCTTCTCGGCGAGGCTCTGGCTGGTGCATCCGAGATTGCCGCACGCGGCGGATGGGTCGTCGCCGGCGGTCATACCGTCGACGCGCCCGAGCCGTTCCTCGGCCAAGCCGTGACCGGTGAGGTGCATCCGGATCGGATGATCACCAACGCTGCCGCCCGGCCCGGCGACGTGTTGATCCTCACGAAGGCCCTCGGTACCGGGATCATCACGACCGCGTTGAAGCGATCTCCGGCCGAGGCCATCCGGCCGGGCGGGTTCCTCGCCGACGCGTACGGGGCTGCAGTGGCCTCGATGACCACGCTGAATGCGATCGGCGCGGAAGTCGCGGCCGCCAACGGCGTGCGCTGCGGCACGGACGTGACCGGCTTCGGTCTCCTCGGCCATCTGCACAAACTGGCGCTCGGGAGCGGAGTCAACCTGACCCTCACCACCGCCACGATGCCCCTGCTCCCCGGAGTCAACGAACTGCTCGCGGCCGGCTTCGTCCCCGGCGGTACCGGCCGCAACGTCGAGTTCGTCGATCCGTTCGTCGATTGGAGCGCCGATCGCGCGGCGTGGGAGCCGCTCCTGGCGGACCCGCAGACGTCCGGTGGGCTCGTGCTCTGTGTCCGTTCCGATCGGGTCGATGCCCTCCTTCGATCCCTCGATGGGACGGAGACGCCCGGTCGGGTCATCGGCGAGGTGACGGCAGCGGTGTCCGGATCGGCCGGTCGTATCCTCGTCCGCTGAGGCGTCACGGCGGGATTCGGTCGATGGGCCGAACGGCCTCTGGCCCGACGCTCCGAAGTGCGCGACGATCGAGTGCTGTGGGAGCCGTCGTCGCCGTCGTCAATCAGAAGGGCGGCGTCGGAAAGACGACCGTGACCCTCGGCCTGGCCTCCGCGGCCATGGCCCGCCGTGACCTGGTGCTCATCGTCGATGCCGATCCGCAGGCCAATGCGACGTGGGCTCTGGGGATCGACCCCGAAGTCGTCACCCACGGCTCGGCGGAGGCGATCGAGTCGGACCGCTCCGGCGCCGCCTCGCACGGCATCGTCACCTCGCCGTGGAGCGAGTTCATCGACGTCCTGCCGGCCTCGCGCTCGCTGCAGGTGCGCGACACCGAGACCGGCAAGAAGCGTCTCGCTCGCAGGCTCCGTGTCGCCCTCGAGGGCGTCAGCGATCACTATGAGCTGGTGATCATCGATTGCTCACCTGCGCTCGGGCCGCTCACCACCAATGCGTTGGCGGCCGCTGACCTGGCACTGATGGTGGTCGAGCCCGCTGCGCTCTCGGCTCGTGGCATTGCCGGCGTGAGCGACCTGGTCGACGAGGTGTGGGAGAAGTACAACGATCGACTCGACATCGCCGGGGTGATCGTGAATCGGGTACCTCCCGTGTCCCACGAAGCCGACCGGCAGCACGACCTGCTGGTGCGGATGCTCGGGAAATCAACCGTCTGGAGCCCCGACATCCCCCAACGCGTCGCCGTGACCGAGGCGCTCGGCCAACGCGCTCCGATCCACCACTCCGGTGTCCGGGGCGCCGAGGTGGCGGCCATGTTCGACGCGCACTACGCCAAGTTGCGTCGACTCGGCCGCAAGGTGTTGGCGGACCGCCAGGCTGCGGAGTCCTCGGGCTGAAACCTCCCGCTCACGAGCGGAGATGACTCCGCCAGATCGCGAGGAACGCGGCGTCGAAACGCTCGTAGCGCTCCCGCAAGAGCCGGCCGGGCCAGTTCTTCGGCACAAGTTCGGGCGGGAGGAGCGGATCGGCCTGGAGGTGACGGAGCACTGCGGCGTTCAGCACGAAGGAATCGGCCAGCGTCGCACTGTCACCGGGCTTGAGTCGCGGCTGCAGCCGGGTGACCCCTTGGACGAGTGATTGCGCCTCCCTCGTCCACGCGGCGAGGGCGAAGAGACGCGCGGCCAGGTCCTTCTGGCCGGGGGGCCGAGCGCCGGGGACCATCGTGCATCCGTCAAGCGCGTCGGCGGCCTCGTCGAGGTTGTCCGGACGGGCCCAGAGCCCCTCGCGCCATTCGGCGAACCGGCGTTGGCCGAGCACTCGGCGGAGGTCGGCACGTTGCGTCGGCGAGCGGGCCTCAGCAGTGACCACCGCGAGCCGCCAGGACCCGTCCCAAGACAACGCTGGATCAAGCCCGCGCCTGCTGCGATCCTGGCGGAACTGCCGGTCGCGGAGCCGGCCGGCCAAGGCGTAGCGGCCGCTGTCGACGGTCAACTCTCCGGCCGCAACCATCCGGGTGAGAGCGACGCGGGCGGCATTGTCGCGTACGCCGAACAGGGCGCACGACCGAACCAACACGCCTGCCGACATCTGCGGTGGGTGGGTGCCGAGGAGTGTGCTGGCGATGATAGAACGTGCCGTCAGCGGTCGTGCCGGGCCATTACTCAATGTGGACATCCGTTCAAAAGGTGTAATGTCGAGGCGGCGTCACGGCAACACCGACGCTCCAGTCTGTGGCTCGCTCAGCACGGCGGAACTGCTTCTCTGCAGCAACCCTGTCCCCGATCACCAAAGGCCAACGATGACTGCGACAATGGTGCCAGGTCTCGAGTTCCTCCCCGGTGTTCTGCCGACGGATCGGCTCAACAAGCGCGGCATGCCCGTCGGGACGCTCCGCGCCGAACTCCGGGTGATCGCGTCCTGGCGAAACGGTCTCACCGTCATCAGCGCGCTCGCCGAGACCGTCGGACTCATCGTCGCTTCCTCCCTCGTCATCGAGCGAACCGGTTGGTGGCCGCTCTACGCCGTGACGTTCGTGCTGATGGGCCGCGGGTTCGCCCTGCTCGCCATCCTCGGCCACGAGTCCGCCCACAAGCTGCTCTTCGCCAACCAGCGGCTCAACGACGCGGTCGGGACCGTCGTGTGCAACGGGCTTGGATTCACCTCCCAAGGCGCCTACCGGCGGGCCCACTTCTCCCACCACCGCGATCCGCTCGGCCCCGACGAACCCGATCAGACCCTCTACCGCGAGTATCCCGTCACCTGGCCGACCCTGCGACGGCGACTTCGGCGCGACGCCACCGGTGAGTCCGGCTTCAAGGTCATCAGATCGCTGCTCCGGGCGCTGCGGAACCCGATCGCTCGCCGGAGCGTTCTTCAGGTGCTCGCCGTCCAGGCCGTGCTGTTCGTCGTTCTCGGCATGAGTGTCGGCTGGTGGGCATGGCCGCTGCTCTGGTTCGGTCCGTGGTTGACCGTATGGCGTGTGATCAACCGACTGCGGGCCATCGCCGAGCACGGCGGCATGGTCAATAGCGACGACGACCGCCTGACGACCCACCACGTCCACCAATCGCGGTCGGCTCGCTTCTGGATGGTGCCGTACAACACCGGGTTTCACATCGCCCATCACGCCGACATGGGCGTGCCGTGGCGCAACCTCCCCCGCCTACATGCAGAGTTGGTGGCGGCCGGTCACATCCTTCCGGGCCTCGAATACCCGAGTTATGTGGCACTGTGGCGAAGGCTCGCAAGTCGCCCACTCTCACAAACGGCAAGGACCGACACATGACCGCCACGCTGGCGCAACGCACGGCCGACGCCGCTGCCGTCGCGATCAAGAACGCTGAGACGAACGAGCACCAGCGCCGCCTCACCGACGAGGTGGTAGGTGCACTGAAGAACGTCGATGTTCTGCGCGCCTATGTTCCCGCCGTCTACGCCGGACCGGAGTACTCGCCGTTCGAGACGATGTCGATCATCGAAACGTTGAGCGCGGCGGACGGATCCACGGGTTGGTGCGCCACGATCGCCTCGCTCACATCGCATATCGCCGGCTGTCTCTCTGGAGAAGCGGCGAAGGAGATCTTCGGTTCGGCTGATGCCGCCGTTTGCGGCGCCTACGCGCCGAGCGGACGGGGCAAAGCTCAAGGTGACGGTTCCTACGACGTGACCGGTCATTGGGCATGGGGGAGTGGGTCGTCCTTCGCCACGTGGATGACTGGCGGTGCGATCAACGACGACGGCACGGCCCGTCATATGTTCTTCCGCTCGTCCGAGCTGACTATGCACGACACCTGGGATTCCAACGGCCTGCGGGCCACGGCCTCGCACGACTTCAGCGTGTACGACGCCCACGTGCCGGCCGGTCACTCCGTCGACCTCGCGGCGGCCCGGCCGACTGTCGATGCCGCCATCTCCCGGATGCCGCTGTTCGTGCTGTTCTCGGGCGGAGTCGCCTCGGTGATGCTCGGCATCGCCACCCGGGCCATGGAGGAACTCGCCGTGCTGGCCCAGACGAAGAAGCCGGTGCAGTCGTCGAAGACGCTCGCCCAGTCGGCCTTGGCCCAGGTCGACATTGCCCGGGCCGAAGCGGCGGTGCGATCTGCCCGATCGTTCCTTCACGAGACCGTCGGAGAGGCATGGCAACGGGTCCAGCGGGGTGACCGGGTGGAACTCGAGACGCGCCTGCAGGCGCGGCTTGCGGCCACCCACGCCGGCGAACAGGCCTGCGCCGCGGTCGACCTCTGCTACAAGGCGGGAGGCGGCACCGCGGTCTACGCCACGTCGCCGCTGCAGCGTTGCTTCCGGGATGTGCACACGGCGTCGGCTCACGTGATGGTCGGGAGCCGTGTCTACGAGACGATCGGTCGACACCGGTTCGGCTTGGAAATCGACAAGTCGTCGCTCTGACGTCAGGAGCGAGGAATTGCGTGCCGAACCGCGCCGCCGCGCCGGTAGGTGTTCGCTACGGTGGCTGCCATGCTTTCTGCCGGCGACAAGGCGCCTGACCTGAACCTTCCCGACCAGGACGGCAACACCGTCAAGAACGCGCAGTTCAAGGGGCGCAAGGTCTGCGTGTACTTCTATCCCAAGGCCGACACGCCCGGTTGCACCCAGCAGTCGTGCCTCCTGCGTGATCTCGCCGGCCAGATCGGCGACACTGCCATCATCGGCGTGAGCCCCGATCCGGCGACGAAGCAGAAGAAGTTCGACACGAAGTACGAGCTCGGCTTCCCGCTGCTTGCCGACACCGAGCATCGGGTTGCGGAGGCCTACGGGGTTTGGAAGGAGAAGTCGATGTACGGCCGCAAGTACATGGGCATCGAGCGCTCTGCGTTCCTCATTGACGAGAAGGGCAGGATCGAGCGCGCCTGGTACAAGGTCAGCCCGAAAGACACGCCCGCCGTCCTCCTCGACGCGCTCGGCTGAAGGATCCGTCATGAGCATCGCACTTCCCCGACCAATTGATCTGCTGCCGCACCGTGATCCCTTCCTGCTGCTCACGAACATCATCAGGCTCGAACCGGGGACCCTCTGCGCCGCCGAATGGGTGCTCTCCGGCGAGGAGTCGTTCTGGGCGGGTCACTTCCCCGGGCGCCCCACCTTGCCGGGCGTACTCATGGTCGAGTCGATGGCCCAGGCCGGCGCGTGTGCAATCCTCGCCGACGAAGCGTTCGCCACCAAGCTGCCGTTGTTCGGCGGGGTGGATGGAGTCCGGTTCCGTCAACAGGTCGTTCCCGGTGACACCCTCGTTCTCGAAGTCACGCTCGGGCGCATGTCGTCGCGCGCCGGCAAGGGCACGGGGCGGGCCACGGTCAACGGCAAACTGGCCAGCGAGGCCGAACTGCTCTTCGTGCTCGCCGACCGCTGAGGTAAGACCGGGGCGTTCGCCGCAGGTGAGCGACGCTCAGGGCCGGGCCGGACCCATCACGATCGTGCCATTGTGGCCGCCGAAACCGAACGAGTTGGAGATCCCGATCGACGGGGTCCAGGGCCGGGGCTCATCGAGCACCAGGTCGAGCGACACGATGGGATCGATACTGACGGCGTCGGTTCCGCGGGTCGGCGGGATGACTGCCCGGTCGATGGTGAGCGCGAGCGCAACACCCTCGATGGCGCCGGCAGCGCCGAGAGCGTGGCCGGTCACCCCCTTGGTGGAGGTGACGATCGGTCCCGGGGAGCCGAACACCTTGGCGATCGCCTCCGCTTCGGCGGCGTCGTTGAGCGGCGTTGACGTCCCATGGGCATTGATGTGGCCGACCTGGTCGAGACGTATCCGGGAGTCGGCAAGGGCGAGTTCGATACAGCGAATAGCGCCGGCTCCGCCGGGGGACGGAGCGGTGATGTGGTGGGCATCGGCGGTGGATCCCGAGCCGAGCATCTCGGCATAGATGTAGGCGCCGCGGGCCACCGCGTGGTCCCACTCCTCGAGGACGAGAACGCCGGCGCCTTCCGCGATCACGAAGCCGTCGCGGCGAACGTCGAAGGGCCGCGACCAACCCGAGGTGGAGAGTGCCGTCATGTTCCCGAACCCCGCCAAGGCGGTGGGCGTGAGCGCG
>JANOJN010000267.1:0-8979 GCA_031418775.1 Acidimicrobiia bacterium | reverse complement strand
CCCCTGATCGTCTGAGTGCCGACGTGACGGTGACGGCCCTCCAGGCTCCGGGCGTCAGATACGTCGACGGCGGTTGGCAACGATTCGTCGATGAGCTGTCGGCCGGGTTGGAAGTCGCGTCTGCTTCGGTCACCGCGGCCGGCGAAGGGGAGGTCCACAGTTCGGCCGGAGTCCACCGAGCGAACAAGGGTGTGGTGATTGCGGCCGGTACTCCGTCGGCCACCGCCTCGCTGCTCGGTATCGACCCGTTTCCCGTCGACGGACCGATCGAGGTCGCGTCGCTCGATCTCGGTCTCCGCGCCCCCGCGGCCCACCCGTTGCTCATGTCGCTCGATGAGCCGCTCTATTTCTCGATGCATTCACCCGCTGCCGCGCTCGCACCTCCGGGAAGCTTCGTGGCCCACGCGGCGACCTACATCACGCCGTCGTCGGCGAAGGATCCGGCGGCCCAACGCGAGCAGCTCGAAGCCCATGCCCAGCGAGGCGGTGTACGCACGGATTCCGTTGTGACGAGCCGCTATCTGCACCGCATGACCGTCGTCGGCGCACTCCCGTCGGCGGAGAACGGAGGTCTCGTAGGCCGTCCGTCGATCCACGCGCCAGGATGCAACGATGTGTTCATCGCCGGCGACTGGGTCGGGCCGGAAGGCCAACTGGCCGACGCGTCGTTCGCCTCCGCCGAAGCAGTTGCTGCTCGTCTCTGCAAGGACTGAACGGAAGCGCCGGTGACCGACCTCGAATCCAACGACGCCATGGCGGTCTTCGCCGCGGAACAGTCGCGCCTGTGGGGACTTGCGTATCGGATCTGTGGCACGCGTTCCGATGCCGACGACGTGGTGCAAGACGCTTGGCTTCGATGGAATGGTGCCGATCGTCCGACGATCGACCGTCCGCCCGCCTGGCTGACGACGGTCACGAGTCGACTGTCGATCGATCGCTTGCGCTCACGACGCCGCGATGCCCAGAGCTACGTCGGCCCGTGGCTCCCGGAGATGATTGCCACCGGCATGGACGACCCTGCTGATCTGGTGGCGTCGCTGACCCTCGGGTTTCTGACGATGCTCGAACGGCTCGACCCGGTCGAGCGGGTCGTGTTCCTGCTCGCCGACGTGTTCGGCGAGTCGTTCCACGACATCGCCGTGACCGTCGATCGGACAGAGGCAGCGTGCCGCCAGATCGCCAGCCGCGGCCGCCGCAAGCTCCGCGATCCGAATCGTCGCCGAGACGTCGATCCGGCCGAGCAGTGGCGACTCGCGGAAGCATTCTCGCGAGCCACGTTTGCCGGCGACCTCGCTGCGATCGAAGCGCTGCTTGCGCCCGAATCGGTGTTGCTGAGCGACGGTGGAGCGAACACCCGGGCCGCCCGCCGCCCGGTGGTCGGGCCGCACCGGATCGCCCGCTTCCTGAGCACTCTGGCGCGTCGCCATCCGGACGTGCGGGGGGAGCCGGCGGTGCTCAACGGCGAGCCCGGAGCACTGCTCTGGAACGGGCCGCGGCTGGAGTTCGCGGCGGTCTTCCATACGTCGGCAAGCGTGGACGGAGAGCCGCTGGTCGAGCAGATCTTCCTGCTCCGCAACCCCGACAAGCTGGTCGGTCTCGTTCGCGAACGAGCCCCTTCCGGACCGTAGGTCCCTTCGACCCAGTCAGGACAAGCACAAATCAGCTTGCCAACGCAGTAGTTGCGGGAAATGCCGACGGTGAGTCCCCAAACAAACTGGGCCAAGACCGCCGTCCTGAGGAACCTTGTGGATCCGTTGAGCGACGAATCCTCGACCGAACAGTGATTGACCAGAGGTGGTGCCGGGTACGTCCCCGACCTGTCGACGACATGGAGAGGGACGAGACGATGGTGTTGAACAAGAAGGAAAAGGCGCGTCTCCCGGGAACGTTGAAGCGTTCACCGGAGAAGGCCCAGGACACCTACATGCACACGCTGGAGTCGGCCGAGGAGGTGCACGGCGACGGCGAGGCGGCGCATCGGATTGCCTTCGCATCGCTGAAGCACTCCTTCGAGAAGGTGGGCGACCACTGGGAGGTGAAGGACGAGCCGGGGCCGAGCGACGAGCAGGACGCCAAGGTCGGCGTGGACGCCCGCACGAGCACGACTCCGACCGCTGGCGGCGTCAACGCCAACGCCACGAAAGCCCACCTGCTTGACGTCGCGCAGCGTCTCGACGTCTCGGGCCGCTCGCGGATGACGAAAGGCGAGTTGGTGCTGGCCATCGACCGGGCAAATCGGGCGGCGACGGCGAAGGCGTCGAGGTCCTGACCAGTTTCGCCGGCGCCTCCGGCCGGGTTCGGCCGTTCGCCGCGGTTTCACGTTTCGCTGCCGATGCACAGGGTACGCGGTGGGCTCACGAGCCGGGAGAACCAGATGATTGCATGGCAGAGTTCCGTCGACGGTGCCGCCGCTGAGGCGACGCGCAAGCACAAATTCGTACTGCTGGACTTCTTCTCACCGACTTGAGGCGGTTGCGCCGAACTGGATGCCGTGACGTATCCAGACGAATCCGTGTCCGCCGCTATCTCAAGCTTGTTCGTCCCGGTGCAGGTCAACACCCAGGACGGCTCATCGAACACCGCCGAAACCGTTCAGCGGTTTCGTCAGGTCTGGACGCCTGATGTCCGGATCCTCGACGGTGCCGGTGTCGAGCTCTACCGCTGGAATGGCTACCTTCCGCCGGCGGAGTTCCTGCCCCAACTCCTGGCCGGACGAGCACAAGCGCTTCTTCGCTCCGACCGTGGCGACGAGGCGGCCGATGCCTATGCTGACGTCCTTCGCCGGTTTCCGACGAGCTTTGTCGCCCCCGAGGTCGCCTACTTCACCGCCGTGTCCCGGTATCGGATCTCCCACCAGACGCCCGACCTCCTCGACAACTGGGGTCATGTGCAGCGCCGGTATCCGATGTCGGAGTGGCGTACCAAACAGTCCTTCAGCGAGAAGAAGTCGTAGTCGCCTGAGATTGCACCTCCCGCCTTCGATGCAGTCGTGGCAGTCCGTTTCTGTGCGAGCATCTCGCGTCCGGGAGCAGAGGAGCACACGATGGCGAATGCGTTGGCAACGATCAACGTTGGGGTGGTCGGAACAGGATTCATGGGGGTCGCCCACACGGAGGCGCTCCGCCGTCTCGGGGTGAACGTCGTCGGCATCGTGGGTTCCACGCCCGAGCGGGCCCGTCAGAAGGCGGAGCAGGCCAACCTCCCTCGCGTGTTCGATTCGCTCGACGCGATGTTGGCCGAGCCGCAGATCCACGCGATCCACATCACCTCCCCCAACCATGCGCACTACGAGCAGACCAACGCTGTCCTCGCGGCCGGAAAGCACGTGATCTGCGAGAAGCCGCTGGCCCTCGACTCCGCGGAAACGGCTGACCTCGTTGCCCGGGCGGCGGCGAGCGGCCTCGTTCATGCGGTCTGCTTCAATCAGCGCTTCTATCCGATCGTCCAGCAGGCGCACGCCATGGTGGCCGCAGGAGAGATCGGCGATGTCCGTCTCGTCACCGGCGGGTACCTGCAGGACTGGTTGCTGCTCGACACCGACTGGAACTGGCGACTCGTCGCCGACAAGGCCGGTGGTCTGCGTGCGGTCGCCGACATCGGGTCGCACTGGTTCGACAACGTCGAGTTCATCACCGGCCTTCGGATCGATGAGGTGTTCGCCGACCTGCACACGTTCCTCGATGTCCGCCGCCGCACCCTCGGCGAGGTCGAATCGTTCGCCGCCCATGGCGTCGGCGACGTGGAGCGCGTTGCCGAGCATGTCGCGAGTGATGATGCGGCGGGCATGCTGTTCCGCTTCGCCGGCGGGGCCCGGGGCACGGCCACGGTGTCGCAGATCTCAGCGGGACGGAAGAACGCCATGTCGTGGGAGGTCGACGGCTCGTCGTCGGCGCTGTCGTGGTGCACCGAGTCCCCCGACGACCTCTGGATCGGTCATCGTGGCCGCCCGAACGAGATCCTCAAACGTGATCCCGGTCTGCTCCATCCCTCGGCGGCGCGGTCGGTGGCCTATCCCGGCGGGCACGTGGAGGGCTACCCCGACACCTTCCGTGCCCTGTTCGCCGCGGTCTACGCCGACATCGTCGCGGGCCGCCCGTCACCGCAGCCGGCCTACCCCACCTTCGCCGACGGCCACGAGGCGACGCTGGTCTGCGAGGCCGTCGCAACCAGCGCCGCGTCGGGCACCTGGGCGAAAGTTCGCCGCTGATCCGACCGTCGCAGCACAAAGGTTGTGGCGTCAGGTCGCTCCCTGAGCGACTGAGCGCGACATCACCGGTGTGCAGGCACCGACCGGTCAGCCGACATGGAGAAGGACGTCGCCGATCTCGCGGACGCTGTGCTCGGCGAGCATGGCCGTGTGGCCGGCGTCGCCGATCACCGGATGGTCGAGCAGCGACGGGTCGCACTGCTCCATGCCGTGGTCGCTGAGCACCACGATGGCCGTGTGCTCCAATGCGCCGGCCGCGATGATGGCGTCGATGAGGCGGCCGAGGCGGCGGTCGCTGTCGTGTTGCGCGGCGCGGGCGAGGGGCTCGTGCGGACCCGACTCGTGTCCGGCGCCATCGGTGAGGCTGAAGTTGACGAGCTGGAGCGTGGGCAGCGGATGCCCGGTGTGCGCCGGACCCCGCCACTGCTCGATCGCTGAACCGAGGCTCGACTCGTCGATGCGGCTCTCGAAGCGGTAGTTCGCGCTCGCCTCGATGGCCCAGGCTGTGGCATTCGCCGCGACCATGTCCGGCGTCGCGTAGAACGGCCGGCGCCTCGCCCGGAACTCGGCGAAGGTCGACCATGTCGCGCCGCGGTCGGCGTACTCGTACGAAGCCGAGGTGAACGCGTCGCGTCGCCAACGCGTCACTGCCTCGTGCACCGTTTCCACTTCGGAGGAGAGCCAGTCCTGCACGTGGACCATCGACGCGAAGTCGAGAAGGTTGGTGTGCGATCCGTCGGCGTTGAGGAACTCGTTGTGGATGATGCCGTGGCGTCCCGGGTGGACCCCGGTGAACGCTGTCGTGTGGTTGGGAAGGGTGACGGTGGGGAAGGAGGAGATGATGCCGTGACGGAGACCGGTGCCGCGACCGAGGAGCGAGGCGACATTGGGCATCTCGCCAGCCGCCACGGCATCGGCGAGGAGGTTGGTGTTCGTGCCGTCGAAGACGACAGCGACGACGTGGCGGGCGGGACCCGTTGCCGGGTCGAGGACCGTTCGCATCTCGTCACCGTCCTGGGCCCGCAGACGGGCATCGGAACGAACCGAGCCGGTGGAGCTGATGCCTTCGCCGACAGACGTGCCGAGCATGGCGAGGAGCGTCGGCGCCACGTCGATGAGGCGGCCGTGGTCATCGACCCAGCCGCTCGACGCAACGCCCGGACCGGCAGCGAGGAACAGGCCGCGGCACTGCACCGAGGTGAGGGCCCCGTGGTTGCCGACATTCCCATGGAAGGGAAACGGTGAGGCGGGAACGCTCAGCGCCGCCGGTGTCTTGGGATCATCGAACAGCTGGCTCAGCGATTCATATGCATACGGACGACCGTGTTCGCGATGGTCGATCCGACGAGACGCCGCGGCCCGTTCGTGGTCGAGCTCGACGAATCGGGTCGTGTCGTGGGCGTCGAGCACGTCGACCCCAGTCAATGCGTCGATCTCGTAGTGCCAGCGAACGCCGTCGGGCGTACGCCGCCACGTGACCGAACCATGCGACGAGGTGAACGAGTAGCGATTCGGACCGATGTGCTCGGCGACTCCCTCCACCCGACTATCGCGCCCGGGATCGACGAGCGCGTCGCGCTGGCGCTGGGTGAGTGAACCGGGGCGGACGGTGCCGGACATTGCGCCACCCTACGCGTCGGTCACCCGAGACGTGCGACCGCCGCCGACCACGGCGCCAGTCGGATCTCGCCGGCCGTGATCGCGAGCGGTGTCCCGAACCCGGCGTCCACCATCGCGGACGGCGCCGAGGAGAGGGCGAGGTCGCTCAGGTCGAGTGACGCGGTCTCGTCGGACAGGTTCACGGCACACACCAGCCTCGCCGCTCCAAGTGCGCGGACGAAACCCAGGATGGACGGGTTCGAGGTGTCGATGAGGCGCAGCGAGCCCATCTGGATTGTCGGCTGCGTCTTGCGCCAGCCGAGGACCCGGCGAGCGAATGACAGCATCGACTCGCTATCGTCGATCTGGCTCGCCGCGCTCAGCGCGATGTGTTCCGGAGCGACAGGCAGCCAGGGCTTCGCGGTGGCAGCAGCGCCGAATCCGCCGTGGACCGAGGAGTCCCACGGCATCGGTGTACGGCAGCCGTCGCGGCCCTGCTCGTCGGGCCAGAACTCGATGCCGAAGGGGTCCTGGAGATCGGCGAAGGTCATCGTCACGTTGGCCAGACCCAGTTCCTCGCCCTGATAGAGGCATGGGGTGCCGCGCATCATCATGATGAGCGCAAGGGCGGCTCGGGCCACACGTTCGTCGCCGTTGCCCCACCTCGTACGTACGCGTACGGTGTCGTGGTTGCCGACGGACCAGCACGGCCAACCGTCGGTGACGACTGCCTCGAACTTCTCGATGACCCGGCGGACGTACGGCGCGTCGTGCCGAGCTCCGAGCAGGTCGAACGAGTACCCCATGTGGAGCTTGTCGCCGCCGCCGGTGTACTCGGCGATCCGAACGAGGGGTTCTTCGTCACCGATCTCCCCGACCATGGTGATGCCGGGATACTCGTCGCACAGACTTCGCAGGCGGGCGAGGAAGAGGAGGTTCTCGGGCTGGCTCTTGTCGTGGAGATGGCGCTGCATGGAGTACGGATTCGAGCGGCGTACGGCGGGGTCGCGATTCGTCTCGCCTACGGGAGGGTTGTCGCGGAGCTCGAGGTCGTGCATGTAGAAGTTCACGACGTCGAGACGGAAGCCGTCGACGCCGAGCTCCAGCCAGAACCGGGCGGCATCGAGTAGCGCGTCCTGCACCGCCGGGTTCTGCACGTTGAGATCGGGCTGCGACGTGAGGAAGTTGTGCAGGTAGTACTGGTTGCGCCGGGTGTCCCACTGCCATGCGACCCCGCCGAAGATCGACAGCCAGTTGTTCGGCGGAGTGCCGTCGGGCTTGGCGTCGGCCCACACGTACCAGTCGGCCTTGGTGTTGTGCTGGCTGGCGCGGCTCTCCGTGAACCACGGATGCTGGTCGGACGTGTGGGAGAAGACCAGGTCGATGAGGATCTTCAGGCCGAGCTCGTGGGCGCGGCCGAGAAGCAGCCGGAAGTAGGCGAGCGTGCCGAACATGGGATCGACATCGCAGTAGTCGCTCACGTCGTAGCCGAAGTCGCGCATCGGGCTCGTGAAGAACGGCGAGATCCATACCGCATCGACGCCAAGATCGGCCACGTATGCGAGCTTCGAGGTGATCCCGGCGAGGTCACCGATCCCGTCGCCGTTCGCGTCGGCGAAGCTGCGCGGGTACACCTGGTAGATCACCCCGCTCCGCCACCATTCGTCGGGAGCAGTCGTGGGCGTCGTTGCGGGCACGGGCCGCGAGGCTACCGGGCGACGCCAGTCAGGTTCACTGGGTCCGCTGGTGTTCACTGGGTCAGCTCAGCGCCACCTGCGCACATACCCCGACCCGATGCACCTCACCCGACCCAGAATGCACTTCGGATCCGACGTGTTCACCCACCGAACAGATCGACGGGACCGTCGGGCATCCCTTGGAAGGGCGCGACCGGAAGGTCCGCCTCGGCCAACTCGGCGGCGAGGGTGCGAAGGGTCTGCGGCGCGTGGCCTTCGTAGTGGTTGTTGGCGACCACGTAGACGCTCCGGACGCCGCGGGCGATCATGTCGGCGATCTGGCCGACCCACCAGGCCCGGGCCTCGGTCTGGGGACGGATCACCCGGCCCTTGCCGATGCCGTCATGCTGGCCGATGAGGCGGATGTATGCAGCCTCGTCAGACGTGTCGAACGAGGCACGGGAAAGGTCGTAGTCGTGGAGGTCGTGACCCACGAGGGTGACTTGGTGGTCGCGGCAGAACTGCTGCAGCCCGTCCGTTCGCCATGAGGCGTTCCTCAGCTCAACTGCGAGTGGTACGCGCGCAGACCATTGTTCGACGAAGTGTCGCAACGCCCACGCGTTGTCGGTCGTGCGGGCGAAGCTCGGGGGCATCTGCACGACGATGCGCGCCACCCGCTCGCCGAGGTGCTCGTGCAGCGAGTCGCAGAAGTGGCCGAACGGAACGTCCGGCACCCGAAGACCCGTCTCCTGGGTCAGCTGCTTCGGTGCCTTCGGGGCGACCCGGAACGCCGGCGGCATCACCCTCGCCCACTTCTGCAACGTCGTCACCGCAGGCGCGGCATAGAACGTCGAGTCGATCTCGACGAACCCGAACGCCTCGACGTACCGGGCCAGAGCATCGGAGGAGCCGGTGCCCGGCGGGTAGAACGGGCCGACCCAGTCGGGGAGATACGACCATCCGGCCGTGCCGAGCCAGATCATGGCCGGGAGAGGAGTGCATCGACCGGTGGCATCGAGCGGCGAGACTACCGAGTGATGTCTTCCACCTGGACCAGCGACGCGCTCCTCGAGTTGTTCGTCGAGATCTCCGAATCGATCCGGCGCGCGCTCGACGGGATCGACGATTGGCACAAACCGGGGGAGCGGTCGGGCCAGTACGGCCTCGACCTCACCGCCGACGACGTCGCCCTGCGCCTCCTCGATGAGGCCGAGCTCGGGGTCCTATCGGAGGAGAGCGGGCTCCGTCGAGCCGACTCGAGTGTCATCGTCGTGATCGATCCGGTCGACGGGTCGACGAATGCGTCGCGGGGTATCCCGTGGTTCGCCACGTCGTTGTGTGCCGTCGACGCTGACAGCCCGTGGGTCGCCCTCGTCGAGAACCAGGCCAACGGCACTCGCTACACCGCTGTCCGCGGGCAGGGGGCTTGGCGGGACGGCAAGCCGATCGTGCCGTCCGGCGCGACGGAGCTCCGCCGTTCGATCGTCGGGCTGTCGG
>JANOJN010000266.1:0-9226 GCA_031418775.1 Acidimicrobiia bacterium | reverse complement strand
CCGACGACGAGGTGCGCGTCACCTCGGACCTCGCGCGCCTCGACGGCAAGCGGAAGCGCAACGGGCTCTACCTCATCGTGCTTGCCGCACTCCTTGCGGTCCTCGGCGCGTTGCTGTTCCTGCTAGCCCGTCAGCTCGGCGTGCTGAAGGACTCGAGTGCCACGATCGAAGTGCCGAACGTCGTCGGACAGGAGTCCGGTGAGGCGAACCGTCTCGTCGCCGCTGCAGGTTTCGTGGTGAGCGCGCTGCTCGAACCGAATGACACCTTCGCTGCCAACGTGGTCTTCAAGACCAAGCCGGCAGCTGGGGCGAAGGTATCGAAGAACGCCACCATCACGATCTACGTGTCGACCGGCGTCGACAAGCCGGTCATCCCGTCGGTGATCGGCGACACCGTAGAGGTGGCGCGCTCGAAGCTCCTGGCCGGCGGCTACGTCATGGTCACCACCGAGGAACCGAATGACACGGCACCGCCGGGCACGGTCATCCGACAGGACCCCGCGCCGGACTCCGATGCAACCGCCGGGCAGACCATCACCGTCTTTGTGGCCAAGGCCACGCTCACCGTCGAGATCCCCGACGTTGCCGGGAAGTCCCCTGACGACGCCCGCATCGATCTCACCAAGATCGGGTTCCGGGTCGCCGTTCAACAGGAGGCGTCCCCGACGGTCCCCAAGGGCACGGTCGTACGCACCGAACCTGCCGCCGCAGACAAGGTCGATCGCGGTTCGCCCGTCGTCATCTTCGTGTCTGCCGGAAAAGGGCTCACCGTGCCGAGTGTCATCGGCGTCCCGCAGGCCGAGGCGACCGCAACCCTCGTCGGTGCAGGGTTCAAGGTCGACGCGACCTCACGCGCAGTGAGCGATCCGGGTGACGTGCAACGCGTGATGTCACAGACGCCAAGCGCGGGGACGGAGCTCGAGCCAGGGGCCACGGTGGTGATCAGGGTCGGGGTGCTCTCGAACGAGACCACGACGTCTCGGGTACGGCGTACGGTGCCGACCGACAACACCACCGTCGTGACCGCCTCGCCCGAACCGACTCCTGCCCCGCCGGTAGAAGCGACCCCAGTTCCCACACAGGCGCCGACCGCGGCGCCGACCGCGGCACTAACCGCGGCACCAACCGCAGCGCCGGTCCCGGTCACCGCGCAGACGCCGACCACAGCTCCCGCCTGATCGCCCCCTCGTTGTTACGACGCGAGGGCGAGGAAGTTCTCGAGCAATCGGTGGCCGCCCTCGGTGAGGATGGCCTCGGGATGGAACTGGACGCCGTGGATGGGGTGCGTGCGATGACGCACCGCCATCACGATGCCGTCCGCCGTGGTCGCCGTGATCTCGAGCTCCGCGGGCATCGAAGTCGGATCGATCACGAGCGAGTGGTAACGCGTGGCCGTGAAAGGCATCGAGAGCCCGTGCAGCACACCGGCACCCTGATGGGTCACCGACGATGTCTTCCCGTGGAGCAGCGTCGGCGCCCTGACCACGTCGGCACCGAAGACCTGCCCGATCGCCTGATGCCCGAGGCACACGCCCAGCAGCGGGATGTGCGGACCCAGATCGGCGATCACCTGTTGGCTGATACCGGCGTCCTCGGGCCGCCCCGGTCCGGGGGACACGAGAATCGCATCTGGACGCAACACCCGGATCTCGTCGACCGTGATCGCATCGTTGCGGTGGACGATCGGCTCGGCACCCAACTCGCCCAGGTACTGCACGAGGTTGTAAACGAACGAGTCGTAGTTGTCGATCACCAGCACGCGGACCACGGCACTGCACGGTAGTGGCGGGAGCGGCGCGGGTGTGGCGGGATTCCCGGGAGCGGGTTCGACAGCGTGTGCGGCCCGGTCGGCTGCGCATCGGTACGCTGGTGGCGTGGCCTCTCCAGACAAACCCAGTGCCAAGATGAGCGGTGCCCGACGCGCCGCACTCCGAGGTGGACGGTTCACGCCCAAGGGAACGGCCCCGAAGACGAAGGGCCCGGCGAAGGGCAAGGACTCGCGTGACGCATCGAAGGCCACCTCGGGGGCCGCGGACACGAAGACTCCGGCCTACGCAAACACCGGCCGCTACACGCCGCCCACCCCACACGAAACAGCGGCGGCAAGCCAGGAAACCAAGCCGTGGGTCGTGCCCGGTCTGGCGTTCTTCTTGATCCTGGGCATGCTGCTGATCATCAACTACTACGTCGGCGTGCTGCCGGGCGGCCGCTCGGGCTATTACCTGCTCGGCGGTCTGGCATCCATCACCGGCGGGTTCGCGGTCGCCACCCAGCTCAAGTAGCCCGGACCCAACGGGCCGCGCAAGCTCAGGAGCTCCCGTCGACACACGTTCACCGAGTTACGTCGGTGTGATTCTCCCCAGTGTTATCCACAGCCTGGGGAGAAGGGGGCGTCGTCGCTGCTCAGGCTTCGATCGCTTCGCCGTCGATGGCGATGAGATCCATCTCGTCCATGCAGTGGCGCGGCGGAACCGGGTCGACAACGTCTGACTTGATCATGCGGATCTCGGTGCCGCAGGACGGGCACCGATAGCGCAGATTGACCCGACGGAGCTCGCCGTCGGGTGGCGGTGCAGGGATCGGCATGGCGATGCCCCGGATCATGGCGAACCCGGCGCGGAAGATGAGGTAGCCGACGCCGAAGGCGATGACCACCTTGAAGAGCGTCCAGAGCACGTCGCCAAGGGTACCGGTTGGGCGCGGCAACCTGGCTGCCGCGCCCACACCGACTGTTGGACCGCTTGCCTACATCCGCTCGGGTCAACGTCGCATCGGCTCTGCGTGACCGTCGCCCCAGCTTGCCTACATCCGCTCGGGTCAACGTCGCATCGGCTCTGCGTGACCGTCGCCCGAGCTTGCCTACATCCGCTCGATCAGCGTCGCATTGGCCATCCCGCCGCCCTCGCACATCGTCTGCAGCGCGTAGCGACCGCCGATGCGCTCGAGTTCGTTGAGCATCGAGGTCATGATGCGGGCCCCGGAGGCGCCGAGCGGGTGGCCGAGGGCGATGGCGCCGCCGTTCACGTTCATCTTGGCAGGGTCGGCACCCAGCTCCTTCAGCCAGGCGAGCGGTACGGAGGCGAACGCCTCGTTCACCTCGAAGAGATCGATGTCGTCGATGCTGAGGCCGGCCTTTGCCAGCAACTTCTGCGTGGCCGGGATCGGCGCAGTAAGCATCATCCGCGGGTCCTCGGCGGCGAGCGTGAACTGGACGAAACGCGCACGCGGCCGCAGCCCGAGTGCCGCTGCCTTTTCCTCGCTCATGATGAGGATGGCCGCCGAGCCGTCGGTGATCTGCGACGAGTTCCCGGCAGTGACGCGGCCCTCGGGGAGGAACGCCGGCTTCAGCTTGGCGAGGGTCTCCATCGACGAATCGGGACGGATGCCCTCGTCCTTCGTCATCAATTCGCCGTCGGCGCCCATGACGGGATGGATCTCCCGTTCGAATCGCCCTTCGGCGGTGGCGCGGGCCGCCCGCTGGTGGCTCTCCGCGGCAAAGGCGTCCATTTCGTCGCGGGAGAGACCCCACTTCTCGGCGATGAGCTCAGCGGAGATGCCCTGGGGCACCAGGCCACCAACCGGCTTGTAGCGCTCGGCGACGAGGTCACCCATCGGCTTGCCCGGGCCGGACGCCACCGATGCACCCATCGGGACACGGCTCATGTTCTCGACGCCCGCCGCCACCACGATGTCGTAGGCCCCGGCGATCACGCCCTGGGCGGCGAAATGGGCGGCCTGCTGGGAGGAACCACACTGGCGATCGACCGTCGTGCCGGGGACAGACTCGGGCCAGCCGGCGGCGAGAACGGCATTGCGGGCGATGTTGAGACCCTGCTCGCCGACCTGCATCACGCAACCCATGACGACGTCGTCGATGAGGGCCGGGTCGATGCCGGTGCGCTGGACGATGGCCTTCAGGGTCTCGGCGGCGAGGTCGACGGGATGCCAGTCCTTCAACTTGCCGTTCCGACGTCCGAGCGGCGTACGAATGGCATCGACGATCACAGCAGTGGGCATGGGAACTCCTCGGAGGCGGGCAGAACTTGACCCGCTGGTCAAGTTTTCGGATCGTCCACTTTCCCACGCGTCCGCGTCATTCGCCCAACTCGATCAGTCGCTAGCCACCACTCAGAACCGACGTGGCCACGCGCACCTCTGGGGCGATTCACGCGCACCTCCTGCAATCCTGCACATTCCCGGCGAGATCGCGCCCGATCCGCGCGCCAACGAGGCCGAGCTGCGCGTGACTACTGACTTGGGTGCCCGTGGATTCCGTGGGCGGCGCGGGTCAGACGATCCCGGACTGCTGGACCGAGACCCTCGCCCTCGGGAGCGACGACGACCAGGGTCGCCAATCCGTGCGCGTCCGCCAGCCGCAGCGACCTGTACAGCAGCGGCGCCAGCGCGTCAGCACGATACGGCTCGGGGGCGTCGAGCCGGACCACATCAGCGGGAAGCGGTGTCGAACGGGGTCCGAGAAACCCCACCGGAGCGAGGGCTTGGACAAGCGCGCCGGCGACACCATCGTTGGTGACGACTCGCACGGCAGCCGCCGGTGCGTAATGGGCGGCGAGCATCCCCGGCGCCCGCACCGGACCCGTCGGCACACGGAGGACCCCGCGACCCAGAACCGATTCGACCCGCTCGACCGGGAGGCCGCCCGGCCGCAGCAACTGCGGGACCTCGCCGACCAATTCGACGATGGTCGACTCGACGCCCACGGACGACGGCCCGCCGTCGAGAACCACGTCGAGACCGTCGACGAGCGCATCGGCGAGATCGGCACGGACGTCGGCCGCGGTGGTCGGCGACACCCGGCCGAAGCGGTTGGCCGACGGTGCGGCGATCCCACCACCGAACAATCCGAGCACGGCGAGGGCAAGAGGGTGGGACGGAACGCGAACGGCGACGGTGTCACGACCTCCCGTGACCTCGTCGAGTATCGAAGGGTGCCGGTGGAGGACGAGGGTGAGCGGTCCGGGCCAGCACGAGGCGGCGAGCGATCGGGCATCGTCGGGGATGTCCACCGCCCAGTCGTCGATCTGGGACGCATCGGCAAGGTGGACGATCAGTGGGTGGTCGACCGGTCGGCCCTTCGCCGCGAACACCCGGCGAAGGGCGAGGGGGTCGCGTGCGTTCGCGCCGAGCCCGTAGACGGTCTCCGTCGGAAGCACGACCAGACCGCCGCGACCGAGGGCGCTGACCGCAGCACCGACCGGATCAACCGTCAGGTCGAACGGGGGCAGGACCGGCGTTCGGGTCATGACGATGGGCGTCAGACTCGACGGTGAGGCTCCGAGATAGACCTCGTTCGGGGCGACGACGAACCCGTGGCGGACGTAGAATCGGGTGAGGCGCGGCTGATACGCGCTGACCGCGAGAAGGAGCCGTTCGGCCCGTAGGCCGAAGGCGAAGCGGGCCGCTTCGTCGATCAACCTCGCCGCGATGCCCAGACCCCGATGCCCGCGCAGAACGGCGAGCTTGCTGATCTCGACGGTCCGCCCGTCGGGTGCCGGTGCGGCGATCACACAGCCGATCGGTGTGTGGTCGAGCCGGGCAACGATGGCCGTTGCCCCGCGCTCGAGCGCTGCGGTGACGTGATCGCCGGAGACGAGGTGGCCCGACGAACGCGGATCGACCGTATCCGCCCAGGCCTCGCGCACGAGCCGGGCGACGAGCGTCGCGTTACCGGTGGCCTCGATGGACACGTCGCTCAAAGGGTCCTCAGGGAACCCCTCCCGGATCTCGTTCGGCACGTGTCCACGATGCCACCCCGGCTGGTTCGTGTTGACCGCGCGGCCCTACGGTGGCATGCATGAAGAACATGGACCGCTGGCTGGGCGACGGGGGAATGGGCATCATCGCCGGCATCGGCGCGTCGATCGACGCCTACGGGATCGCCGAGTCGACGAAGGACCAGGGGTGGTGCACCGGCCGATGGCAACCAGCTCCGCTCGCCGCCAACCCGCACGGCATCGTGCAGGCCGGGGTCCATGGCATCGTCCTCGACGCGCTCATGAACTTCGCCATCAACACCGCTTGCGACGGGCGCGACCGCACCAAGGCGACGCTCGAGATGAAGGGCGAGTTCCTCCGCACGGCGAAGGTCGGCGACACCTTGACGCTGCGCGGCGACGTGGTGCGGATCACCAAGCAGGTGGCCTTCGCTGAGGGGAGGGTGTTCGACGCAGACGGACAGCTGGTGAGCAAGGCCACCGGCACCTTTTTGCTCCACCGCGAGCTGGTCGCGCCACCCGGCCCGGCCTGAACAGGCGGTCACCGGATCACCGTCCTTCGAGGCGGCGAACTCATCGGCGCAACCGCTTGCCGGCCGACGGTGGACGTCGGGCGGGCAAGGCCCGCGCTGGCGCGCGTCCGCGACACACACCCGGGTGGGCGGAAACACGAACCGTTGCGGCAGAACGCCTCCCAGCGCCGTTGGGAGGCGTTCTGCCCCCAGGAATGGGGGCAACCTCTCTCCCACCGTAATTCCCGACAAAACTGGTCGGATTTCTCGGCTATCGTCTTTGCTTCGTTCGAGACACCTCCGAAGGGGAACACCATGAGCCTGCGCATTGGCGACGTTGCACCGGATTTCACCGCCGAGACCACCCACGGCACCGTCAGCTTCCACGAGTGGCTGGGCGACTCCTGGGGCGTGCTGTTCAGCCACCCGAAGGACTTCACCCCGGTGTGCACCACCGAACTCGGCCGTGTCGCCGCCCTGAAGGACGAGTGGGCGAAGCGCAACGTGAAGGTCATCGGCCTCTCGGTCGACTCCGTCGCCTCGCACCTAGAATGGGAGAAGGACATCGAAGAGGTCAAGGGCACCGCGGTGAACTTCCCGATGATCGGTGATTCCGACAAGAAGGTCGCCGACCTCTACGACATGATCCACCCGAACGCCAACGACACCTTCACGGTGCGCTCCGTGTTCGTCGTCGGCCCCGACAAGAAGATCAAGCTCTCGCTGACCTATCCCGCTTCCACCGGCCGGAACTTCGACGAGATCCTGCGCACCATCGACTCGCTCCAACTCACTGCCCAGTACAAAGTCGCCACCCCGGTCGACTGGAAGAGCGGCGAAGACGTCATCATCGGCGCCGCCGTGAGCGACGACGAGGCCAAGACCTTGTTCCCCGACGGCTGGACCACCGTCAAGCCCTACCTCCGCACGCTGCCGCAGCCTGGCCGCTGAACGACGCGGGTTCGAGGCCGGTCTCTTCGTCGGGGGGCGAAGAACCGGCCTCGCTTCGCGTCCCGCCCGCAAACGCGGGTTGACTGGAGCCGTGGCCAACGGTCGATACGCGCCCTCTCCGACGGGTGAGCTCCACATCGGGAACCTCCGCACGGCCCTCGTCGCCTGGCTGTGCGCCCGGTCCACCGGAGGACGCTTCTTGCTCCGCTTCGAGGACCTCGACCGGGTCACCTCGCGACCGGAGCATCGAAACGGTCAGCTCCGCGATCTCGTCGCCATCGGGCTGGACTTCGACGGCGAACCGCTCGTGCAGTCGACACGATTCGAAGCCCACCATGCAGCGATCGACGCGCTGATCGCCGACGGCCATACCTACGAATGCTTCTGCACCCGCAGGGAGATCGCCGACGCCGTCCGCGCCCCGAACGGCCCGGCTCCTTCGACCGGCTACCCGGGCACGTGTCGTTCGCTCACCAATCGTCAGCGCGCTGAGCATCCTGCGGCGGGCCGCCGACCGGCCGTTCGACTTCGTGGTCACGGCGCGAGGATCGTCGACGACCGGTTCCTCGGACGCGTCGAGTTGCCGGTCGACGATGTCGTGATCCGTCGCAACGACGGGGTTCCGGCCTACAACCTCGCGGTCGTCGTCGACGACGCCTACCAGAATGTCGAAGAGGTCGTGCGAGCCGATGACCTGCTCGGTTCTTCGGCGCCCCAGGCGCGCATCGCTGAGTTGCTCAGCCTCGCTCCGGTATCGTATGTACACATTCCTTTGGTCGTCACCTCCTCAGGCGAGCGGCTGTCCAAACGCGACGGCGCGGTGACGCTCGCCGATCTCCGCGCGGTCGGAGTCACGCCGGCGCAGGTTCGCACGACGCTCGATCGGTCGATCGGCATGACCGAGGCGGGGCCGGAGCACTTCGTCCTCGCCGCGGTCCCACGCTCGCCGTGGGTGTTCGACCGCGCTGAGTTCTAGCCGCGACCGCCCGGGTGGAAGTGGCGGGCCTCTTGCATCCGCCGCCACTGGCTCTCGGCCAGCGATGTGACTTCGCGCACGGGCACACTCAGCAGACGCGCGACCTTCATCGCGTCGGTGTGGTCGGCCTTGGCCCGACCGGGACCGACACGAACCCGGACCGGGTGACCGTGCACCTCGACCTCCTCGTGATGCCGGGTGGCAATCCACTCGTCGACGTTGCTCTGCCGAACCACAAGGGCGCCCGTCTCGTCAATCAACACCATACGGAGTTGATCGGCGAGGAGCGGATCGCCCAACGCGCTCACCTTCTGAGCCGGACGCCCGCCCCGCATGGTTATCGGAGTGAGCCACGCGTCGGTCGCGCCTGCCCTGATCAGTTCTTCGATCGTGTGAGCCAGGACCTCGCCGGTCACGTCGTCGACGTTCGCTTCGAGCATCGTGAGCTGCTGCGTCGGAGCCCGGCGCGCGATCTGACGACCGAGCACGACCTGAGTGAGCAACGGCAATCCGTCAATCTCCTGGGCGGCGGCGCCGTGGCCGATCGCATCAACGGCCATCGCCGGCATCGCTCCGAACGACTGCGACAGAGCCGCCACGATCGCGGCCCCGACGATGTCGGTGAGCTCTGCACCGACCTCCCGTCCATAGGTGACCGCTCCACGCGAGGCGAGGACGGACACCGCCAGCGGATCGGGGATCGGCACGAGGCCATCGCGCTTCTTCACGGTCCCCACGCCGAGAGCAACCTGGCTGCAATGGAGTTCGTCGATGTCGAGCACTTCGAGCGCAGCGCAGACGGCGACCGTCTTGACGATCACATCGAGCCCGGCCACTTCGATCGTGCGGAGCCAGCCACGTCCGATCCGATCATCGCGGGCCAGCGCCTCGAAGACGGTATCGATGCGGGCGCGAAGACGCGGTGGGAAGCGCGCCTCTTCAATCAGGGCGTTCATGTGGGCGATCGTCCGCACCACGGAGCGATCGGGGGTAGCATCGACCGACGCGCGGATCGCACCGATCCCGTTTCGCTTGACGACCTCGCGGCTGAT
>JANOJN010000265.1:0-2338 GCA_031418775.1 Acidimicrobiia bacterium | reverse complement strand
ATCGGACATCGATCGCTCCCGCACCACGCCGACGACGGGATAGCCCCCGGTCGTGCCGCAGTCCGGACCCAAGATGATCGGCTGGCCGTTCGACGGCAGCTGGATCGCTCCCGGGATCATCGCCTCGGTGGCGAGCTCTCGGCCGGCCCATTCCGTCGCCCGGGTGAGCACTTCGCCGCGGAGACGGACGCCGGTGCGATCACTGGCCGGCTCGACAACCCAGCTCGCGCGGGTCAGGTCGATCCGGGCCTGGGCGCTGAGCCAGTCGTAGCGCGGGCCTTCGACAATGTCGATCGTCGGCACCGCAGGATGAGGGCGCACGGGAACGAGCTCGAACCAGGCCTCACCCGGCGCTGACGGTCCGGGCCGAACGACATCGCCAACTGCCAACGGAGGAGGGCCGATCTTGCCGAGCGAGTCATACGACCGGCTGCCCAACACCAGCGGTGCATCGACACCGCCGCTGAGCGCAAGGTACGCGCGCAGACCATCGGTCGGGATGCCGAGCTCGAGACGATCGCCTCGACGGAGCTCGATCGCGTGATTCTGCGACGCGTCCGTGCCGTTGACACGAACCGGAAGGACCGCCCCGGTGATCGCCACTGTCGTCGGATCGACGACGTCGAACGCGCACGAACCAAGAAGGACTTCGAGGACGGCCGCGTCGGGATCGTTGCCCACCAGCCGATTGGCGAGAGAAGCGGCACGCTGGTCGAACGCCCCGGCGCGGGCGATTCCTTCGTGGGCCCGCCCACGACGGCCTCGGTCCTGGAGGGTAACCATCGAGCCGCACCGGCGCACGACGAGCGTCACGGTCCGACCGCCCGGAATCGGACGTGATCGCCCGCGGCGAGCAAACCGGGCGGGTCGCGGCTCTCGTCGAAGAACGCCTTGCTGGACCGACCCAGGAGGCGCCAACCGCCGGGGGTCGACGCCGGATAGATCCCGGTGAACCCGGCGCCCATGGCAATCGACCCGGCGGGGACGCTGGGGCGGGGCGATTCCAATCGAGGGACGACCAGTGCTGGATCCAAACCGACCAGATAGGGGAACGCCCGCGAGAACCCGAGGAACGCCACCATGTAGGTCGGCGCCGTGTGGCGCCGCACGACTTCCTCGATCGACATGCTTGTGAGCGAAGCGACGTCGCCGAGGTCGACCCCGTCGTAGACGACGTCGACGATGTGGAGGGGCCGTTCGCCGTCGCCGAACGTTTCCGAGACGGGCGGAAGCAGTCCAATCAGTCGGACGAGCTCAGCCCTCGACGCTGCCGGGTTCCGGGGCCGGACATAGAGCGTTTCTGCACCGGGAACGCACTCCTCGACGAGTTCACTCCCGCGCACCGCTCGAAAGCGCGCATGCACCTCGGCCAGGTCTCGGCACTCGATGAGGACACCGTGCTCTCCATACGCCCGCCATACGAGTTCGGATTGGCCGTCCCGACTCGCAGATCCGCCCACACCATCTCCTACGTCTACTTATGATTCCGAGGAGTCGACAAATGACCGCACGGCGAAGCCTTCATGACGAAGACGGGAACGGACCTCACGAGCATTCGCCACGGCGTTCGGGCTGTCCCCGTGCAGGCAGATGGACCCGATCTCCTGACGCCGGGCAAGAGCCACGGCCTGAGCGGCGACTGCCTCGGGATCGGAATGGACCGCACCGGGTTGGCTGCGCGGGACGAGCGTGCCGTCGTCCCGATAGGCGCGGTCCGCCAGTCCTTCCCCGACGACACACAATCCGTTCGACAGAGCTTCGGCCGCGAGCGGTCCATCGGCACCGAGGATGGGAAGAGTCGGGTCGAAGAGCACGACGGCGTGAGCGAATGCCCGAGCTTGCGGCTGGTCGCTGTTGACCCGGTGGTACAAGGCCCCGTGGGCCTTCACGTAGCGGAGCCGCGTCCCGGCAACGCGGCACATCCCGTCGAGCGCACCGAGTTGATACAGAACATCCGCGATGAGGTCGTCGGGCTCGACGTCCATACGCCGTCGACCAAACCCGACCAGGTCCGGGTAGCCGACGTGGGCTCCGATCACCACGTTCCGCTCGACCGCGGCACGCACTGTTCGTCGGATCGCCGACGGGTCGCCGGCATGGAACCCACAGGCGATGTTCGCGCTGGTCACCAAGTCGAGCATCGCCGAGTCGTCGCCCATCGACCAGTTCCCGAAGGACTCTCCGAGGTCGGCGTTGAGGTCGATGACAGCCATCTGGCCATCATGGCGCAGTCGAACCCGTGCGTCAGCACTGCGACCGTTGCGCGTCAGCGCTGCGCCCGGTAGACGCCCGTTGTTCCGCTGATGAACGTGGAGGCGACGTTCATCGGAAGGAACAC
>JANOJN010000264.1:0-2192 GCA_031418775.1 Acidimicrobiia bacterium | reverse complement strand
GATCCATAACCCGGATCGCGATCCCCGGTGACCTTGACCGTGATGCGTCGGCCGGACTTCGTCTCGCCGAAGAACCGTAGGTCGAAGTACCCCTTCGCCTGCGAGGCAGGGGACGGCCCCTCGCCGGGTTTGGGAAGCACGAAACGGGACAAAGCGCCCCGAACCGGACCGAGGAGCGACGCCGCCATGAATCCGCCCATCGCGCCGGCCACACCGGACGCTTTCGCGGCGCCGAGGGGTCCGGATCCGGTGAGCATCGCCTCGTCATAGAGGAAGCCCTCGCCCCAGGGTCGATCGAGCAGGGCATGACTGCGCTGCACGATCTTGGTGTTGATGCCCGCCATCACGAACGGCGCGACCCATTGGCCCGACAGATCATCACGCTGAGGGAACGTGACGTTCGGCTGGGTCGGCCCAGTGCGGAGATGGGCCGGAGCCAGGGCGTAGGGGTTCCTCATGACCTCGCGAAGGTCAGGGTTCTTCGACATCTCGGCGACGACGTTGAGGAGACTGGCGATCGTGCCCCCGCTGGCCCCACCACGCGCCCCGGCGAGCCGCATCCCGATCCGTACACATGGTTCACCGAAACGTTCGGCGCTCTGCTGCTGCGTGAACCAGACGCCCATGTCGGACGGGATCGAGTCGAAACCGCAGGAATGCACGATCCTTGCGCCGGAGACCGTCGCGGCGATCGTATAGGCATCGATCATCTGCCGCATCCACTGCGGCTCACCGGTGAGATCGACGTAGTCCGTCCCTTCCTCGGCGCACGCCTGCACCAGGTTCGAACCGTGCAGGGCGTAGGGCCCGACCGTGGAGGCGATCACCCGGGCGCGTCGGGCGAGGGCGCGCATCTCATCGAGATCACCGGCATCGGCAGAAATACGATCGACGGTGGCGAGGTTCGTGGCGGCGACATCGGCGAGCTTCGCTGCGTTGCGGCCGGCCATCGCCCACTGCAGTTTCCGGTCACCGCGCTCCACGAGATGCCCGACGACGATCTGGCCGACGAAGCTCGTGGCCCCGAAGACGATCAAGTCGAACGGGCGTTGGTCACGATCTGGAGTGCTCACCCCACAAGCGTGCCACCGTTACTGCGACGGGGCTCCTCCGTCCGCCGCATTGAACGCGTCGGCCACCCATTTCCAATGCATCCGGCCGTGTCCAGCGTTGGCGGCGAGAACGCCACCGATCGAACCGTCGGACCACGGAGCGCCCGGGAGCTTCTCGCCGAGTTGGTCGTCACTTAGCTCGGACAGGAGGGTGAGGGTGACGGCCCGTGACTCCTGTCCGAGCGCCACGACCTCGTCGAAGGACTTCCCGGCGTGTTTGCGCTGCCATTGGTCGGTCATCGCGTGCACCGTGGCCATGATCTCCTCGGTCGTCCGCGGCTTCCCGGAGTCATCCGAGCGGAGTCCGACCGGGTTGGCGTGACCGGTGAGGTGCCGACGCACCATGGCGGCGAAGTTGTGCTCGATCAGGGACAGGTGGGCGAGGTGGTCGAGCGCTGTCCAGAAGTTCGACGGGTCGTGCTCGCTCGGTGTCAGTGGCTGGTCGCGCTGTTCATCGGTGAGCGCCTCGAACTTGGCGAGAAGCCAGATCCTTCCCTCGTGGAGTTCCTTCTCGATGTCGATACGTCGCATCGTGCCGGTCTAGCCGAGTTGTCGTCCGGCCATCGATCTCCGATAGAGCAGCGGTCATCTCTGGATACGGGGAGGGGTATGGCACACTGGTCTCATGGAACTTCCCGAAGAGACCGTCAGCGACCTGCTCAAGCGACTTCGCCGCGCCGAAGGTCAACTTCGAGGCGTGCAGCTGATGCTGACGGAAGGGCGGGATTGTCGTGACATTGTGACGCAGCTCTCGGCCGCGAACAAGGCCGTGGAGCAGGCAGGATTCGTCCTCATCGCGGCAGGGCTCACCTGGTGCATTGCCGATCCGAAGCGCTCAGCGAAGCAGGGCTACGACATCGCGGAAGTGCAGAAGATGTTCACCAAGCTGGCCTGAGGTCCGCGGGCGCGGGCTGAGTCGGCGAGATTCTGCGACCGTGCTCGACACCGAAAGGGTGCATCTTTACAAGTGAAACTCCTTTCACTTAGAGTGATCGAGGGGCGATTGCAGGCACTCCCGTAAGGGTTTGATGGCGTGGCCGCGACTCGAAGCGCCGACGAGCTATCGGCAGATGTTCGGCC
>JANOJN010000263.1:0-4258 GCA_031418775.1 Acidimicrobiia bacterium | reverse complement strand
GCACCGATCTGTGTGGTGCGCAACCCCCTCGAAACCTGACTCCAGGCCCCACCTCGAGCCGGGTCAGGTGCCGACGTAGGCCGCGAGGTGCTCGCCGGTGAGGGTCGAGCGGCCGGCGACGAGGTCGGCGGGAGTGCCCTCGAAGACGACCCGGCCGCCGTCGTGGCCGGCGCCGGGGCCGAGGTCGATGATCCAGTCGGCGTGGGCCATGACCGCCTGGTGGTGCTCGATGACGATGACCGACTTGCCGGAGTCGACGAGCCGGTCGAGCAGGCCGAGCAGCTGCTCGACGTCGGCGAGGTGGAGACCGGTGGTCGGCTCGTCGAGGACGTAGACGCCGCCCTTCTCGGCCATGTGGGTGGCCAGTTTGAGTCGCTGACGTTCGCCGCCGGACAGTGTCGTGAGCGGTTGGCCGAGGCTGACGTAGCCCAGACCCACATCGGCGAGGCGACCCAGGATGGCGCTCGCCGCGGCGATCGACGCGTCTGCGTCGCTGAAAAATTCCTGGGCGTGCGCGACCGACATGGCGAGTACCTCGGCGATGTTGCGTCCACCGAATCGGTACCCGAGCACCGACGCCTCGAATCGCTTCCCGTCGCACTCGTCGCACACCGTGGCAACGCCGGCCATCATCGCCAGATCGGTGTAGATGACCCCGGCGCCATTGCATGCCGGACACGCGCCGTCGGAGTTGGCACTGAACAGCGCCGGCTTCACCCCATTGGCTTTGGCGAACGCCTTGCGGATCGGTTCGAGCAACCCGGTGTACGTGGCGGGGTTGCTGCGTCGCGAGCCCTTGATGGCCGCCTGGTCGATCGACACGACACCAGCGCCGCTCGCCGCAGTCAGCGAGCCGTGCACGAGGGAGCTCTTCCCTGACCCGGCAACACCCGTGATGACGGTCAGCACCCCGAGAGGGATCTCGACGCTCACGTTGCGCAGGTTGTTGGTCTTCGCTCCGCGGATCTTGATCGCACCATTGGCTGTGCGGACCATCTTCTTCAACGCAGCCCGGTCGTCGAAGTGACGGCCGGTGATGGTGTCACTGTGTCGCAGCCCGTCGACGGTGCCCTCGAAGCAGACGTTGCCGCCGGCCGCTCCTGCACCCGGACCGAGGTCGACCACGTGGTCGGCGATGACGATCGTCTCCGGTTTGTGCTCGACGACCAGCACCGTGTTGCCCTTGTCGCGCAGTCGCAGCAGCAGGCCGTTCATCCGCTCGATGTCGTGCGGATGCAGGCCGATCGTGGGCTCGTCGAAGACGTAGGTGATGTCGGTGAGCGACGAGCCGAGATGGCGGATCATCTTGGTCCGCTGAGCCTCGCCGCCCGAGAGCGTGCCTGCGGGACGTTCGAGTGAGAGGTAGCCGAGCCCGATCGACACGAACGAATCGAGCATGTGCGCCAGCTTGGCGACGAGTGGGCCAACCGATGGTTCGTTCAGAGCGCCGACCCACGCAGCCAGGTCGCTGATCTGCATCGCGCACGCGTCGGCGATGCTGACCTTGTTGATCTTCGACGACCTGGCCAGCTCGTTGAGGCGCGTCCCATCGCAGTCAGGACATGTCGTGAACGTGATGACCCGTTCCACGAATGCGCGGATGTGCGGCTGCATCGCCTCGACGTCCTTCGAGAGGAACGACTTCTGAATCGTCGGGATCAGGCCGGCATAGGTGAGGTTGATCCCGTCGACCTTGATCTTCGTCGGCTCTCGGCGGAGAAGGTCGTGGAGCTCCTTCTTCGTGTACGTACGAATCGGCTTGTCGGGGTCGAAGTAGCCGCAGCCGCGGAAGATGCGGCCGTACCACCCCTCCATGCTGTAACCGGGTATCGCGAGTGCGCCCTCGTTGAGCGACTTGGTGTCGTCGTAGAGCTGTGTCAGATCGAAGTCGGTCACCGACCCCGTGCCATCGCATCGCGAGCACATGCCACCGGCCCGGCGGAACGAGCGTTTCTCGGTGGTCTTCTCGCCGCCCTTCTCGATGGTGATCGCGCCGGCACCGCTGACGGTTGCCGTGTTGAACGAGAACGCGTTCGGCGATCCGATGTGCGGCTTGCCGAGTCGGCTGAAGAGGATCCGCAGCAGTGCGTTGGCGTCGGTGGCGGTGCCCACCGTCGAGCGGGTGTTGGCCCCCATGCGCTCCTGGTCGACGATGATCGCAGTTGTCAGGCCGTCGAGCACGTCGACGTCGGGCCGGGCCAGGGTCGGCATGAATCCCTGCACGAACGCGCTGTAAGTCTCGTTGATCATGCGCTGCGATTCGGCGGCGATCGTGGCGAAGACGAGCGAGCTCTTTCCCGAACCGGACACCCCCGTGAACACCGTCAGGCGGCGCTTGGGGATGTCGACGCTGATGTCCTTGAGGTTGTTCACCCGCGCACCCCGCACACGGATCAGGTCATGGGTGTCGGCAACATGCGATTCGCCTGGCGGCGCGGCCTTGGGTGTCGACCTGCTCATGGTTGCTCCATCTCGCATCTCTCTCGTGCCCGTTGGTTCCCGTTCGGCCGCACGCGTGCGCATTCGTCCGCATTCGTGCGCCAGAGAAACTTAGGGGCTCTCTCGACTGTTGGGAGGTTGGTCCGGCTGTCGGTTCGACGATGGACTGCAATGCATCGCTCCGCCGCGTACCGGAGCCTCCCGCTCCGGTCGCGGTACTCTCAGTGAATGCGCCGCTTCCAGTGTCTGCCTGGGGTCCGTACCACGCTGATCCGCAACATCGCTGCACGCGGGCGCAAGGCCACATTCGTTCTGCGGATCGACACTCCGGCCAACGGGTCAGTCGAGGTGCGGAACGGCCCGGTCCCGTTCTTCCTGCTGGCAAACCGCAAGGAGTTCGACCTTGTCGACGGTCTCGAGGTTCGTCGCGGCTTCTTCGACGCGAGCTTCGAACTCGTGGTCACTGCGGTGTCCGAAGTCCACGTGACCCTCGAATGATCCGACTGCCGGTGATTCACGCGAGTCGGTATCGCCACCGGGGTGGCATCGAGGTGCGCGGGCGCGTCGGAGACGTCGCCGTCGGAAGAGGATGACCCTCCTCAACACATACGCCGACTGCGAGCTCTTGGGGCCCACCGGCATCGTGCCGCACGCGAAGGTACGTTCTCCGCCAACGACGCCTCGAAGCGACGACACTCGACTGCTCGTGTTTTTCGGCCCCCTCGGCCCCCTCGGCCCACTCGGCCCCTTCGGCTCACTCTCCGCCGAATTCCACCCGATACGCCTCGAAGGTGAGGTCGATGCCGCGCTGGCGATGGCGTACGAGAAGTCCGAGCAACCGGGTTCCCTCGGCTCGGTAGGCGTCGACGCGGTCCTCGTCCACTGAGCCCGTGTTCCTCGCGGACGCGTCGAGTCCATTGAGGAACCCGGTCAACCCGCTCATGATCTCCACGTGATCGTTGCGGAGTCGGGCTACCCGGTGCGCGAGGCGCGGTGCGAGATGCAACAGGTCGTCGTAGAGGCCGGTGGGTTCCTCGGTGAGGTGCACATGGTCGGCGAAGGCGACCTCCAGCGCACGCGCCGCGACCGCCAACTGTTCGCACCACGCACCGCCCCGACCGAACGACGGCACCGCCATGGCGTCCTCGACCGCGATGATCGCCGACCGCAGCACTTCTCGATGTTCGACCACCCCTGTGGGCGCGGCAGGAATCGAACCTTGGACAGACGAACCGTTCTGTGACATCGCCAGCCTTTCGTGGCAGTTGCTGACGAGTCTCGCACTCTCGTCCCACCTTCGCTCGGCCGGAGCAGATTGCAGTGTGTGGCGCGCCAAGCCGTCGTCGGAACGAGAATGGGGTCCATGATCCGCCGCTCACACTCCCTGTTCGCCGCACTGCTGCTCGTGACCACCACTGTCGCTGCGGGCTGCGGGAACGGCAACGCGTCCGGGCCGGTTCCATCGGTCGACACGACGGCCTCGGTAGCCGACGTGACCACGGCGGACCCAGTAAGCGGTGGGATGCCGGTCGGAGCGGGCGGACTGTCCGTGCAAGAGGCGCTCGCCACCGATGCCGAGAACCCCCTCGCCGTGCACGGCTTCCTCGTAGGGCGCGGCGTCGACGTCCGATTGTGCACGGCCCTGCTCCCGGCGTCGCCGCCGGCTTGCGGGGACCCATCGATGCCGGTGCAGGGCATCGACCTCGTCACGATGTCGTCGACCATGCGCGACGGCGAAACGACGTGGACCGACCACGAGGTTTCCCTGCTCGGGGACCGTGTCGACGGCGCGCTGCGGGTGTCGGGCACCATGCAGTGA
>JANOJN010000262.1:0-3389 GCA_031418775.1 Acidimicrobiia bacterium | reverse complement strand
CCCCGTTGTTGCGTCCAAAGTGACACGTAGCGCCCGGATCGAGCACTGCGCTACACCCCGTTGTTGCTTCCAAAGTGACACGTAGCGCCCGGATCGAGCACTGCGCTACACCCCGTTGTTGTGCGGACGACAGGCTAGGCGCTGGCCACACGCCGACGTGGCGTACTTCGTACAGGCCGACTCGCCGGCACATCCCGGACCAGGGCGGCGCGCACCCCACACCGGCGAGAATTGGGCGGAATTGCGAGTTTTGGGCGGGTCTGGGATGCCGACTACGGCCATCTGGGTTGCGCCCACCGGCACGGCCGCACCCAACAACCGGACGCCGCAGGAACCCCGGCGACCCCGGCGACCCCTCCTGGACCCGGCGCTGGCGCACATTCTCGGAGTAGCGCCGCCGGAAACGGTCAGCGAAGAAGCGCCTGGCCGGTAGGATCTCTGCCCCGTATGAAGACCAGCGTCGAACCCCAAGAAGGCAACCACGTCAAGCTCTCGGTGGAAATCGAGGAAGCTGAGTTCGAGAAGTCGATCGACGCTGCGTTCCGCAAGATCGCCCGTGAGGTTCGCCTCCCGGGATTTCGTCCCGGCAAGGCGCCCCGTCGGGTGCTCGAGCGCCACGTCGGCAAGGAGTCGGCCCGTCAGCAGGCCATCCAGGACAGCCTCCCCGACTACTACCTCCAGGCCGTCACCGACAACGACGTCGACGTGATCGCCCCGCCGGAGCTCAACATCACCGGCGGCGCCACCGAAGGCCCCATCACTTTCGAGGCCACTGTCGAGGTGCGCCCCACCGTGCGGGTTCCGGGCTACGACGGTCTCCAGGTGACCATCCCGTCACCGGTGGCCTCCGAGGCCGAGATCGACTCGCAGATCAACCGCATGCGTGACGCCTTCGCGGCCTCGACCGTCGTCGACCGCCAGGCCCACCCCGGCGACAGCGTCCGCATCAACGTGCGCGGCATGCTCGACGGCGAAGAAGTCGACGGCCTCCACGCTGACGGTTACGTCTACGAGGTCGGCTCCGGCACCGTGATCCCCGAGCTCGACTCCAACCTGATCGCGTCGTCGGCCGGCGAGGTGCTCGAGTTCACCGCCCCCCTGCCCGACCACGACCACGACGAGACCCACGACCATGGCGACCTCGAGATGCGCGTCGAAGTGCTCGAAGTGATCGAGAAGGTCCGCCCCGAGCCGACCGACGAATGGGCCGCCTCGGCCAGTGAGTTCACCACCATCGCCGACCTCCGGGCCGACATCGCCAAGCGGATGAGCCTGGTCAAGCGGGTACAGGCGTCGATGGCGCTGCGCGATGAGTGTGTCAAGGCCCTCGTCGAGCTGAGCGACGGCGGCGACCCGCCCGAGCCGCTTGTCAACCAGGAGATCGACCGCCGTCTGCAAGACCTGGCCCAACGCCTGTCCCAGCAGAAGGCCACGATCGACGACTACCTCATGGCCACCGGCCGCAGCCCCGAGTCGCTCATCGACGAGGCCCGCGAGTCGGGCATCGAAGCGGTCAAGGCCGACCTGGCGCTGCGCTCCGTCGCCGCCGCCGAGTCGATCGAGGTGACCGACGAGGAGATCGAGCAGGAGATCGCCAACCTCGCCGGCCGCTTCAAGATGAAGCCCAACAAGGTCCGCAAGAACCTGGAGAAGAGCTTCCAGATGTCGGTGCTGCGCTCCGACATCCGCAAGGCCAAAGCGGTCACCTGGGTGAGCGAGCGGGCCTCGATCGTCGACGCCGACGGCAAAGCCATCGATCGGGCCCTCCTCGAGGTCAGCCCGAACGAATTCGCCGAAGTCGATGCCGACGACGAGATCCTCGGCCTCGAGTCAAACGTCGACGTTGCCGATGACGGATCAGAAGACTGATCCACAGATGCCGCACTGATCCGCCGATAGGTGGGGAAGTGCCGCGAATAGGCGGGCCGGCCGTGGCAACGTGGTCGTCCCGGTTCGCAGTGAAGTCGGACAGAAAGAACACGTGATGTCTCGTCAGCCCATCCTCAACTACCTCGTCCCCACCGTCGTCGAACAGACGAACCGCGGCGAGCGTGCCTACGACCTCTACAGCCGGTTGCTGCGCGAGCACATCATCTTCCTCGGCACGCCGATCGATGACACCATCGCCAACCTGATCTGCGGCCAGATGCTGTTCCTCGAGTCGGAGAACCCCGACAAGGACATCAGCCTCTACATCAACTCGCCCGGCGGCGAGATCACCGGGCTCATGGCCATCTACGACACCATGACCTTCATCAAGAACGACATCACCACGTTCTGCTACGGCCAGGCCGCCTCTGCCGCCGCAGTGCTGCTCGCCGCTGGCACCCCGGGCAAGCGCTTCGCCCTGCCCCACAGCCGGATCCTGATCCACCAGCCCTACTCCGGCGCCGGCGGCCAGGCCTCCGACATCGAGATCCAGGCCCGCGAGATCCTGCGTATGCGCGAGATCCTCGACGGCCTCCTCGCCCACCACACGGGCCAGACCGTGGAGAAGATCTCGAAGGACACCGACCGCGACTACATCATGGAAGCCGAAGAAGCCCGCGCCTACGGCATCATCGACGAAGTGCTCACCAGCCGCCTCGCCGCCGATGCGGCAGCAATCGCCCGCTAAGTCCGCGTACAATAAGCCCCGCAGCGACCCCCGTCCGTAACGCCTTCCCAACGCACCGAACCAGTACGAGCTCGAGGAGAACCCGGTGGCCAAATTCGGTGACGGAACAGACCTGCTGAAATGCAGCTTCTGTGGCAAGTCGCAAAAGCAGGTCAAGAAGCTGATCGCCGGTCCCGGCGTCTACATCTGCGACGAATGCATCGATCTCTGCAACGAGATCATCGACGAGGAGCTCGCCGGCGACGGTGAGGTCCGCTTCGACGAGCTGCCACGTCCTCGTCAGATCCACGCCTTCCTCGACGAATACGTCATCGGCCAGGACTCCGCCAAGAAGCAGCTCGCGGTGGCCGTGTACAACCACTACAAGCGCGTCCAGGCCCAGGGCACCACCGGTGCCTCGAACCCCGAAGTGGAGCTGGCCAAGAGCAACGTGCTGCTCCTCGGCCCCACCGGCTGCGGCAAGACGCTCCTCGCGTCGACCCTCGCCCGCATGCTCAACGTCCCCTTCGCCATCGCCGACGCCACGGCGCTGACCGAAGCCGGCTACGTCGGCGAAGACGTCGAGAACATCCTGCTCAAGCTCATCCAGGCCGCTGACTACGACGTCAAGAAGGCCGAGACGGGCATCATCTACATCGACGAGGTCGACAAGATCGCTCGCAAGAGCGAGAACCCGTCGATCACGCGCGACGTCTCCGGTGAAGGCGTGCAGCAGGCGCTCTTGAAAATTCTCGAAGGCACCATCGCCAACATTCCGCCGCAGGGCGGGCGC
>JANOJN010000261.1:0-28426 GCA_031418775.1 Acidimicrobiia bacterium | reverse complement strand
CGTCGACTCCGGCGTCGGCGACCACAACCGGGCCGACCAGCACGGCGCTCACGGCGACGTCCGGTGCCCCGACGACGACCAGCGCCGCCCAGGTCACCACCACCACACCGTTCGTGGTCGGCAAGATCCTGCGGCAGGGGTCCAAGGGTCCCGAGGTCGAGGCAATGGAACGAAAACTGCACCTGCTGCGTTATGACGTCGGGTCGGTCGACGGGCGCTTCGACAGCCAGACGTGGCAGGGGCTGATGGCCTTCCAGAAGCTTCACGGGCTGAAGCGCAACGGCAAGTTCGACGAGGACACGCAGCGCGAGTTGGCCGTCGCCGGCGTTCCCGGAGGACTGATCCCCAACGGAGGCCTGCCCCGGGTGGAGGTCGACATCTCCCGCCAGATCTTGATGTACTTCGACGAGTTCGGCCTCAACCGGGTGGTCGCGGTCTCGTCGGGATCGAACAAGAAGTACTGCGAGATCTCGAAGAAGTCCGGGGAGGAGAACTGCGGCGACGCCCGCACGCCTCGCGGGAACTACCGCATCGAGCGGCGGATCAAAGGCAAGCGGGAGAGCGATCTCGGTATCCTGTACAACCCGATGTACTTCACGGGCGGCTTCGCCATCCACGGCTCGCCAAGCATTCCGGCCTACGCGGCATCGCACGGCTGCGTGCGGATTACGAATCGCACGGCCGATTGGATGTTCGAAGACGTGAAGAACGGGACGCCGGTCTACGTCTTCGACTGAGTCTCCGTTCGCCGTTTGGGGTCCAGAGGCCTCGGTGTGTCGAGCGGCCCGGGAATTCTGCCCGACGGGGGGTAGATTGGCGTCGTGACCAGCCGACCGTCCGTAGCCGGTGATGCACGAGACGTCCGCAGACCCGACTTGGGGGTGTCCGGGCACTCGCCCCGACCGGGCGAGATGCCGGCGCTGCATGAGCCGCCGACCACACGTGAAGCATTGATCGTCGCGGCTCGCCGACTCTTCGCCGAGCAGGGTTATGACGGCACCAGCCTGAACGACATCGCTGCGGAGGTCGGTATCCGGCGGCCGAGCCTGCTCCACCACTTCGAGTCCAAGGAAGCCCTCTACCGGGTGGTCTTCGATGCCGCAGTGGCCGACTGGTTCGGTCGAGTTGAGTCGTCGGTGAGGGGCAAGGCCGACGGTTGGGAGAAGGTCGATCAGGTTCTCGACGCCTCTTTCGACTTCTTCACCGCCAACCCGGACTTCGTGCGGATGGTCCGGCGTGAGGCGCTGGCAACGGCCAGCCCGCTAGGGGTGAACCTCGGTGAGCTTCTGCGCCCGATGCTGCACCGCGCCATGGGTTTCTTCGGCCGGGAGATGGACGCCGGACGCATGCGTCGATATGAGACCGACCATCTGTTGCTCACCGGATGGGGTTCGGTGCTGAGCTGGTTCAGCGACGTGCCGTTCCTGGAGGCGCTCCTCGAAACCGACCCGCTCAGCGCGGAGACCCTCGACGCCCGCCGTCGTCACCTGAAGGATTTCTACCGAGCCGCCCTGTTGCCGTAGCCGGAGGTACTGGGTCGGCTTACGTCTTCTGGGTCAGCTGTCGTGCACTGGGTCAGCTGTCGTGCACTGGGTCGGTTGTCGTGCACCGGTGCGCAATTCCCGACCCAACGTCGCTGAGCCGACCCAGGTGACGCAACGTGCACTGGGTCGGCTCACGTCTTCTGGGTCGGTTGTCGTGCACTGGTGCGCAATTCCCGACCCAACGTCGCTGAGCCGACCCAGGTGACGCAACGTGCCCTTGGTGAGGTCGTCGGTGACCGTGTTCCCCGGCGGCAATGGCTACGTTGGGATGATGCAGGTTCCACCCAGCTGTGATCTCACCCTCGGCCTGGTGTGTGTCGACAAGTCGACACCCGGCGTCACCGTCTGGACGATGCGCGCCGACGAGCGGTTCACTAATCCGGCCGGCGTCGTCCAGGGCGGATTCGTGGCGGCGATGTGTGACTCGTCGATGGGGGCAAGCGCAGTGACCTTCGTCGCCGGGCGCAAGGTGTTCTGCGCAAACGCGGAGATGAAGGTGTCGTTCCTTCGTCCGGCCACGCTCGGCTCGCAGCTCACCTGCACGGCGCGTGTCGTGTCCGGTGGCAAAACCGTGGTGTTCGTCGAAGCAGAGGTGATCGACGACGCCGGGCGCATGGTGGCGCGGGCCTCGTCCACCTACGTGCTGTCGCCCCGCGACGCGGGGTGACGCGGTGCGACTGGCCGACGGGCGGCTCCGGGCGACGGTAGCGATCTTTGGCCTCGCCGCGGCGGGCGTGGCGGTCGCCGGCGCGGTGATCGACCCGGCCGAGTCCGGACGCGCGGTCGCGGCCACCGAGGCGCCGCTACTTACCGTGCGCCGCACGGCCGAGACGCTCCGGGTGGCGATCGGGCGCCAGCGGCTTGCGGCCGCGCTCGACGTGGTCCTCAGCAGCCCGACGTTCGCAGATGCCCGGTCAAGGTCGTGTCTCGTGGCCCGGGTGGACGGTGGGACGGTCTACGTCGACGGTGGCGATCGCCCGGTCATCCCGGCGTCGACCCTGAAGGTCCTCACGGCGGCGACGGCACTGTCCCTGATCCCGCCGGGCGAGCGGTTCGTGACGGAGGCACGTGCCGGAGCGGCGCCCGTCAACGGCGTGATCACCGGGGACCTGTGGCTCGTCGGCGGGGGTGATCCGCTGCTCGAGACGCCGGACTACTCCAGCACCCAGGATCACTCGCCGGAGATTGCGACGGACGTCTCCAAGCTCGCCGACAAGATCGTTGCCGCCGGGGTCACCCGGATCACTGGTGGGGTGGTGGGAGACGATCGGCGCTACGACGACGCGCGGACGGTGAAGACGTGGAAGCGCCAGTACCTCGCGTCGGGTGAGGTCGGTCCGATCGGGGCGCTGAGCATCAACGACAATTTCACCATCAAGAACGCCCGCGGTAGGCGCACCGGTGCGGTGGACCCGCCCCGTGACGCCGCCGCCGAGTTCGCCGCGCTGCTCGCCGAGCGCGGCGTGACGGTCGGGTCCGATGCCCGGGGAGCGACGCCGTCGGACCCGGCGGCGGCCGCTGCGGCCTCGAACGTCGTGGCGACGATCGAGTCGCAGCCGATCGAAACCGTCGTCCAGGAAGTGCTCGTCTGGAGCGACAACACCGCGGCCGAGATGCTGCTCAAAGAGGTCGGGTTCCGCAGCACGAACCAACAGGGCACGGCGGCATCCGGTGTCGCCGCGGTGAAGGCGTTCGCGGCGACCCGATCGAAGGCACCGTACGCCGCCGTCGACGGATCGGGCCTCGACCGCAGCGACCAGGTCACGTGCTCGCTCCTGGTCGATGTCCTCTCCGGCGAGGAACCGGGCGGACCACTCGAACGGGCGTTGCCGGTGATGGGGGAGTCGGGCACGCTGCGGCGGCGACTGCGGGGCGAGGCCGCGTCCGGCAAGGTCCGGGCCAAGACCGGTTCGCTCAATGGTGTGTCGTCGCTTGCTGGGTTCGCCGATACCGGCGGGGCGAGCCGGGCGGTGTTCGCGTTCGTCGGGAACGGTCTCGCGTCGACGGCGACCGGCGTCGAGATCGGCAATCAGCTCGCCCAGCAACTGGTCCGGTTTCCCGACGCCCCTCCGCTCGAAGCGCTGGGCCTGCCATGAGCGATCGGTCCGAAGGCGCTGCGCACGACTCCGGTCTCGACGCGCGGCGACTGCCGATGTTCCCGCTCGGTTCCGTCCTGTTTCCCGGGATCGGCCTCCCGTTGCGGGTCTTCGAACCCCGGTACCGCGAGATGATCGCCGATTGCCTCGATGGCGATCGCTCGTTCGGTGTCGTCCTGATCGAGCGCGGACCTGAGGTCGGCGGCGGCGAGGTACGGCTGCGAGTGGCGACGGTTGCGCGGATCCTCGACGTGTCGCTGCAGGACGACGGAACGCTCGGCGTGTTCGCCGTCGGAAGCGAACGCGTCGAAGTGCTGGCGTGGCTCCCCGACGATCCGTATCCCGTGGCGCTCGTGGCACTGCTTCGCGACCGCGACGAACCGCTCGACGCGTCCGCCGCTGAGGACGCAGATGCTCGCGTTCGTCATCCGTCCTCCGAAGCCGGAGTGCTTGCCGGTGACGCATCGTCGCTCACCGATGAGCAGGCAATGGCCGGTATCGTGCGCCGTCTTCGTTCAACGCTCGCCCAGCGGACCGAGGCCAATCTCGCGGCCGCACCGGCGACGATCGAGCTCTCTCCGGATCCGTCCGTGGCGCTCTGGCAGGTGTGTGCCCTCGTTCCGGCGACACCGTTCGACGACTACGGCCTGTTGGCGACCACCTCCGCGCGCGAGCGCATCGAAGCCATCGGTGATCTGCTCGACGCGTCCGCCGAGGAAGTGCGCTTCCACCTGAGCTGAGGCCCTCCGGCTTCGGCGCGGCCGAGACCGTGACGCGCACCCCGCCGGTGGAGCCGGTCCAGTAACGTCGACGCCGTGCCCAGCCCCAAGACCAACCGAGTTGTCGATCGGGTCCGTCCGCTCCTCGGGACGATCCGCCAGACCAACCCGGCCGCCGCCAAGGCGTCGGCCACCCGCGGCGTGGGAAGCGTGAAGGAAATCGCCCAGCTCTCGCTGACCTACGTCAAGCAGGAGACCAAGGTTCCGCTCCAGGGCATGGGCCGCTTCCTCGGCTTCGGCCTGGCCGGCGCCGTGTTCCTGGGCACCGGCGCTGTCCTGCTCACCCTTGCTGTTCTCCGTGGTCTGCAGACCGCACTCAGCTATGAGCGGGTGAAGCAGACCGGGGAGGGCTTTGTGTCCGACCGCGGCCCGCTGAGCGGATCGTGGACGTGGCTGCCCTACGTGTTGACCGCATTCGTTGCGTTGCTGATGATCGGGCTCATTGTCCTGTCGTGGCTGCGCGACACCAAGAAGACGACCCGCTGAAAGAAGTCCGACATGGCGAAGAACACCCCTCCGAAGAATGCCCAGCCCGGCGTCGATCGTCCCGTCGATCGAACCGACATCGAGAACCGGCTCCGTGACGTCCGCAACGACTTCGAATCGGTGAAGTCGTCGGCCGCCGGCGCCGGCCTCGCCGCGGGTATCGGCCTTGCGTTGCTGCTCGTCTTGATGGCGTTCATCATCGGCCGGCGTCGAGGCCTGGCGAAGTACGCGTTCGTGGAAATCCGACGGGCCTGATGGGCACACTGCTGCGAGCGCTGGTGCGCAAACGGGTCCTCGACAAGGGGCTGCGCGACGGATCGTCGCTCTGGCTGGTCGTCGGTGCGTTCAGCCTGCTCCGTCGTCTCTACCGGCGGTCGGCGTCCAAGCACGAGACGGTGCGCCTCGGCGAGCAGCTCCGACCGGGGGACGACCTCGTCATTCGCTATCCGGGCAAGCCGAATCGCCGCGTCCGCAAGGAGACCAAGCTGGTCAAGGCCCGACGCGAGGCCGCCGCCGTGGCGTTCGAGACGGAGCGCGCCGTGCTCGCCGAGAAAGCCGCGGGCCGTGGCCGACGCGCTCGCAAGGCGACCCGGGCGCTGGCAACCCTTCGCGAACCGCGCGTCTGATCAACGTGTCGCGCCCCCTCCTTGCCGGCGAGAAGGTCGTCCTCGTCGATGCCAAACGCCGCCGCTACCTGCTCAACCTAAAACCCGGCGCGGAGTTCCATTCCCACGCCGGATTCATCACCCACGACGAGATGATCGGGGCCGAAGAGGGCACCGTCACCCGCTCCACCCAGGGTGCCCGCTACACGGTGATCCGCCCGACACTCGCCGAGTTCGTCCTGAAGATGCCCCGCGGCGCGCAGGTCATCTATCCGAAAGATCTTGGCGCCATCCTCATGCTCGCCGACATCTTTCCGGGTGCGCGGGTGCTCGAGTCGGGCGTCGGTTCCGGCGCCCTCTCGATGACGATGCTTCGTGCCGGAGCGATCATCACCGGCTACGAGCTCCGCGAGGACTTCGCCGCGAAGGCCAAGGAGAACGTCTCGGCGTTCCTCGGTCCGGCCGCGCTTGAGCGCTACGACGTGCAGATCCGCGACACCTCGCTCGGCATCGACGAGCGCGAGTTCGATCGGGTCGTGCTCGATCTCCCGGAACCGTGGCTCGTCGTCCCCCACGCCGCGCAGGCATTGCGGACCGGCGGCATCTTCCTCGCGTACCTGCCGACGATCACGCAGGTGGTGACCCTACGAAACACCCTGAAGGAGCACGGCTTCGCCATGGCGGAAACTCTCGAGGTGCTCCACCGAGGATGGCACATCGAGGGAATGTCGGTCCGGCCCGACCACCGGATGGTGGCCCACACTGGTTTCCTCACCACCGCCCGCTACCTCGCACCGGACGCCACCGCACTCGTCGGCGCGAGCGCTCCCGCCGAGAGCGAGGGATGACGATCCGAACGACGGCTCGACCGACACGGGGCGTTACCGGTCGGGGCAGCACGGCGAGGCCGTCGTTCCAGACCCTTCGTTGCGGCCCGAGCTCGGCGCAACGATGAGCGCACTCGACATCGCCCTGGCGATCGCCGGCCTGACAGCGTTCTCCGGCGGGTATCGATCGGGTCTCCTGGTGCGGTTCTGCTCATTGGTTGGTCTCGGCTTGGGTCTCGTACTCGTGGCTTCGAACCTCGGGGCGATTCGCCGGACGGTCAGCGCGGCCGACGACATGCCCGAAGTGTTCGTCTTCGGCCTGGTGCTGTTCCTTGGCGCCTTGGCCGGCAAGACTGCCGGGTACTTCACCGGCCGATGGGTCCGCCACAACCTTCCGGGCAACACCCTGGCCAGGGCCGACCGCCTCGGCGGCGCAGCCGTCGGGGTGATCGGGGTGCTGGCGCTGTTCTGGGTCGTGCGCCCGTTGCTGGCGTTGGTGCCTGGCTGGCCGAGTGAGATAACGCGTGACTCGATCGTGGCCGACGCGTTCGCCCGGGAGCTACCGCACCCTCCCGACGTTCTCCGAAAGGCCCGGCGCAGCCTGTCGACGGGTCTCTTTCCGCAGGTTACCGACCTCGTGTCCCGGTCGCTGCCGTCGGGCCCTCCGCCATTGGCCCCGCCCGTCGACGCGGCGACCATCACGGCATCGCGTCGGGGCGTCGTGAGCATTCGAACCCGTGCGTGCGGCGTGACGGTGACCGGTTCGGGATATGTCAGCACGCGTGGTGAGGTGACGACCGCGGCGCACGTGGTGGCCGGGAGCTCGTCGATCGAGATCATCGACGACGACGGCCGCCGCCGCCGCGCGACGATCGCCGTGTTCGATCCCTCCCTCGACCGGGCCGTGCTCTCCGTCGACACGGGCGGACTCACCGTGCTTCCGGCGAGTACGGCCGAGGTCGGCGACGAAGTAGCGGTGTTCGGTTTCCCCGGCGGCGGCGCCCTCGAAGTGTCGGGCGGTGGAATCCGGGAACGGGTTCGCGCAACCGGGCGCGACATCTACGACCGGCGGACCGTGGAACGCACGATCATCGTGCTCGCCGCCGATCTCGCTCCAGGCGACTCCGGCGCGCCGGTTCTCCGAGCGGACGGGAAGGTGGTCGGGATGGCCATCGCCATCGCCCCGGACAGGCCGGACACGGCGTATGCGATCGATCCCGGCAGCCCGGCGATCCGTGAGCGTCCTTCGCCGGGGCGCTGCTTGACCGACTGACCCACGCGAAAGCGACCGCCTGGCGGAGGCGGCCGCGAACACAGCACTTTCGCTCGGGTCTCCCGGTCACCGACCGAGAGCAACGACTACTCCATCTCGATGAAGATGCACTCTCCCGGGCACTCTTCGGCCGACTCGATCGTTCCGTCATGATCCTTCTCGGCGACATTGGCAAGACCCTCGGGTCCACCCGGGTCCGAGAAGATCTTTGCTCCCTCTCGCACGTAGGCCAGCCCGTCGTCGAGCAGCGTGAACACGGACGGTGCGATCTCCTCGCACAGGCCATCGCCGGTGCACAGGTCCTGATCGATCCAAACCTTCATACCCATGGTGCGCAATCTCCTCTTCGCAATGCAGGTCCGACCAACGTAGTAGCTCTGCTCGGGTAACTAAAGCCACCGGACGTGCCGATGGTCTCGTGGACTCAGATGCACTGCGTTCCGCTCCGTTTCTGACGGGACGGGATAGGGTCGATTGGAAGGGCGCACATGGTTCCCACGGAGGCCGCACGAATGCCGAACGAGCGCAAAACCGAGACCGAGTCGAAGGCCAAGGCCCAGGAGCGAGAGCTCGCCGAGCTGCGGGAGACGGCGCGCCTCCTCGAAGAGGAGGTCGTCGATATCCGCCGCAAGCTCCAGGACGCGCCGCGGCGGGTGCGGACGCTCGAGGAGCGACTGCTCGAGACCAAGGGTCAGCTCGCCCAGGCGATGAGCCAGAACGAGAAGCTCACCTTCACCCTGCGCGAGTCACGCGATCACATCGCTGCGCTGCGCGAAGAGGTCGAGAAGCTCACCCAGCCGCCATCTGGCTACGGGACCTTTCTCGGACGAAACGACGACGGAACCGTCGATGTGTTCACCGCTGGTCGCAAAATGCGTGTTTCCCTTCACCCAGAACTCGAAGAGATCGCCCTGCTCCGTGGGCAGGAGCTCGTGCTCAACGAGAGCATGAACGTCGTACGGGCCCGACACTTCGACGGCAGTGGCGAGGTTGTCTCGCTGAAGGAGGTCCTCGAAGACGGTCTCCGGGTGATCGTGACCGGCCGCGGCGACGAGGAGCGGGTGGCCGAGCTCACCGAGGCCATGCGGGTGGAGAAGCTCCGCAGCGGCGATTCGCTCCTGTTCGATCCGCGGTCGAACCTCGTGCTCGAGCGGCTTCCACGGGCCGAAGTCGAGGAGCTCGTGCTCGAGGAGGTTCCGGACATCTCGTACGAAGACGTCGGCGGTCTCGATGCCCAGATCGACCTCATAAAGGATGCGGTGGAACTCCCGTTCCTGCATCAGGACCTGTTCCGTGAGCACCGGCTTCCGGCTCCGAAGGGGATCCTGCTCTACGGTCCTCCTGGTTGTGGCAAGACGCTCATCGCAAAGGCCGTCGCCAACTCGTTGGCGAAGAAGGTCAGCCAGGTCACCGGCAAGCCGGCGGCGCGGAGCTATTTCCTCAACATCAAAGGCCCCGAGCTGCTCAACAAGTACGTCGGCGAGACCGAACGCCAGATCCGTCTGGTCTTCCAGCGGGCGCGAGAGAAGGCGGAAGAGGGCGTTCCGGTCATCATCTTCTTCGACGAGATGGACTCGCTGTTCCGCACCCGGGGCACGGGCATCAGCTCCGACATGGAGTCCACGATCGTGCCGCAGCTCCTCGCCGAGATCGACGGCGTCGAAGCACTTCGCAATGTGATCGTCATCGGCGCTTCGAATCGTGAAGACCTCATCGACCCGGCCATCCTGCGACCGGGACGGCTCGACGTGAAGATCAAGATCGAGCGCCCCGATGCCGCGTCGGCCGAGCACATCTTCCGCCGGTACCTCACTGCGGATCTGCCCCTCGACGCCGACGAGGTCGAACGTCTGGGCGGCGGCGACCCGGAGAAAGCCGTGCGGGTCATGACGGAGACAGCCGTCGAGGCGATGTACCGGACCAACGACGAGACGAAGTTCCTCGAGGTCACCTACCAGAAGGGTGACAAGGAGATCATGTACTTCAAGGACTTCGCTTCCGGCGCGATGATCGAGAACATCGTGCGGAAAGCGAAGAAGCTGGCCATCAAGCGACAGATCGCAGGGGAGGGTCGGGGCATCCGCACCGACGATCTCCTCGTCGCCACACAACACGAGTTCAAGGAGCAGGAGGATCTGCCGAACACCACCAACCCCGACGATTGGGCCAAAATCTCGGGCAAGAAAGGTGAGCGGATCGTCTACGTGCGCACGATCATCGCCAAGGGCGACAAGACCGAGGCACACGGTGGGCGCGCGATCGAACGAGCGGCGACCGGCCAGTACCTCTAGTGTCCCGAGTCACAGGTCTGCTGCGTAATTCTCGGCCGGATTCCGCCGTGGCGGCGTCCTCGTCGTTGCGGTTGGACAAGGCAGGCACTGCCTCCTGCGTCCTTGCCACAACGAAATCCGACTCGCGAATTCCGCAAGCCGCTTACGACTCGGGACACTAGCGATCCGATGGGTTCGTTCGCCTCCAAAGTGGGACCGACGATGCGGGAGATCGGGAACGGTGCCCGTGTCGCGGGCCCGTCGGACCTGGTTGCCTGTTCGTATGCGAACGGAGCATCTGGTGAACTCTGACGGCGACGGGTCACTCGTGACTCTTTCGGCCGACGCCGTGGCCGATATGGACCGGAGGCTCGTCGTGGCCAGGCATGGGCTGGCCACCGATCCCGACACGGCGCCTCTCTTCTCCGACGCGACCATTGCCGGGATGCTCGACGACTACCCCTCGGAGTGGCTCTTCGCGCTGACGATGGGGAGCGACCCGCAACGGCCCCAAGACAACGAGCGTGTGCATCACGCGAACGTCCGAGGGGTGGAGTTGCTCGATGCCGTCCGTCGGGGGCGCCTTTGGCTGAACATCACCAACATCGATCGGGTGGACTCGCGGTTCCGCGACCTCACCGACCGTCTCTATGCCGACGTCGCGCGAGCCGTCCCCGGGTTCACCGTCGACGAGTCGCACGCCACTTTGCTCGTCAGCTCACCGCAGGCAATGGTCTACTTCCATGTCGACGGACCACCGTCGTTCCTCTGGCATGTCAGGGGACGCAAGCGAGTCTGGGTGTACCCGCACCTCGATGAGCGTGTGCTCTCCCGCGAGCTTCTCGAGGACGTGTACGCCGGTACCCGACAGGAGTACGTTCCTTACTCGCCGTCGTTCGACGAGTTGGCACAGGTCCGCGACCTCGAGCCCGGCGACGTCGCCATGTGGCCCCACAACGCACCGCATCGCGTCTCGAATCTCGACTCACTCAACGTGTCGCTCGTGACCGACCACTGGACCCCGGATGCCCGTCGCCGTGCTCGTGTGTACAAGGCGAACCGGTTCCTGCGGGTTCGCACGCCGATCCCTCACGATCGGCTCGGAACTTTGGAAAGAGGGCCGCTGGCTTTCGGCAAGGTCGCGCTTCATCAGCTGGGTCGTCGCCTCCGTCGCGACGAACCGATGAACAAAGCCCACCGTCCTCCTCGCTACCGGATCGACCCGACGAGCCCGACCGGGCTCTCCCCTCTGTGACGGCGATCCGCTGGATCCGGTCGGCGGAGGAACTCGAACGCGCTGCTCCGATGCTGCGGTCGATCGCATCGCGTGCCGAGCGGCCGCTGCCCGCCGCTGACCCCGACTTCCTTCGATCCTATGCCGAGCACTTCGAATACTCGTCGAAGCCGCTTGTCCCGGAGATCGTCGTCGTCGAACGACGCGGCGAGCCGATCGGGTTCCTGGCAACGCGGTCGAGCCGTCATCGGGTCAGCCCCGGAATCAGCGTTCGCGAACGAACACTGCTTGTCACCCACGACCACGATCGGGTCAACCTTGTCGCCAGTCCGGCGGACGAAGCGGCAGTGGCCGACGCCCTTGCTGCGGAGCTGCTCCGACGTGGCAGCCCGAGTGCGCTCGATATCGCCGGACTCACCATCGGCTCGCCTCTGCACCGGGCGCTCCACCGGCACGCGGCTCGTTCCGCGTGGTGGACGGCGTACGACGTCGACCTACCGTCGTTCTGCTCCGTACCCGTCGCGTGGAACGACATCGGCGGCTACTTCGGTGCCCTGTCCAAGACGATGCGGTCGAACGTGAGCCGGCAGGCGAGGCGGCTCTTCGCCGCCGGCGAGGTCGAGCTACTCCGCGCCGACGGGATCGACGAAACTGCCCCACTCCTCCCGGCGTACCTCGATCTCGAGCAGCGCAGTTGGAAGCTCGCCGCCGGGGCGGGCATCCTGCGCACGCCGAAACGTACCGCCTTCTTCGGCGACGTCCTGCGGGGGGAGGCCGCCTACCGCCCTTCAATGGTGGGTGTCGTCAACGACGGTGTCCTGATCGCCGGCCTGCTGCTGGGCCGGTACGGCGCCGGAATGTGGGCGCTGGAGATGGCCTACGACGAACATCACCGCGACCTCGGCGCCGGACAACTGCTCCTCCTGCTCGCCATGTCGGAGGCGATCGCGGCCGGGGCGGAATCGCTCGGCTACCTGCAGCACTTTGCGTACTTCAAGAAGCGGTGGCTCGCCGAGGAGGTCGAGGTCGTGTCGACCCGTGTGGTCCGCCGGGGATCGCCGCTCCACGTGCGCCACCTCGTGGCCGAGGCCGACCGGCGACGCGGCGGCCTTGTCGGTGGGGCTGGCGCTCCCGTCGGACCGGGTGCGCGCGCCGCCCACACCGACGCCGATCCGGCCGCTCGTGTTCCGGGAGGCCCGACGTTCGACGAATCCGGGACAAGACGGCAGACCAGCCTCCCTGATGCGGCCGTCGCCTCCCGCCGCCTGCTTTCGCACGCGTGCCGTTCGGGGGTGCGGATCGACCGAAAACGCGCCGAAGCTCTCCTCCCGTTCCCGCTCCGATGACCTTTCCGTCGGCCCGGACCAAGCGTCCAATCAGCCCTCCGACGGCCCCGTCCGCACCCGGCGAGGGTTGACCGCTGTAGGTTGCAACGTATGGCGATTCCCAAGGTTTGCGGCATCGAGACGGAGTTCGGGATCTTCAACCCGTCCGCGCCCGACGCGAACCCGATCCAGCTCTCCAGTCTCCTGGTGAATGCCTACGTCACGTCGCTCGATCGCCCATCGTCGAAGGTTGCGTGGGACTTCGAGGACGAGCATCCCGGCAACGACGCACGTGGATGGAGTCTGGGCGGTTCGATGCCACCCGAGGTCGAGACGCATCTGGTGAACGCCGTGCTCACCAACGGCGCCAGGTTCTACGTCGACCACGCCCATCCGGAATACAGCAGCCCCGAATGCCGCGACGCGCTTTCCGCAACCCTCTATGACCGCGCCGGCGGACGTGTCCTGCTCGACGCGATGGCCGCAGCCCGCGACGCCCTCCCGCTCGGCCAGGAGATCGTGATCTATCGCAACAATTCCGACGGCAAGGGCAACAGCTACGGCACCCACGAGAACTACCTCATGGATCGGGCGGTCCCGTTCACCCGGGTCATCGGGGCAGTGATCCCGTTCTTCGTCACCCGCCAGGTCTTCTGCGGTGCCGGCAAGGTCGGCAGCGAGCTTCCCGGCGCGCCCGACGTCGACTTCCAGCTCTCGCAGCGAGCCGACTTCTTCGAAGAAGAGGTGGGTTTGGAGACCACGCTCAAACGGCCGATCGTCAACACCCGAGACGAACCACATGCCGATTCGTCCAAATACCGGCGTCTTCACGTGATCGTGGGTGACGCGAACCCGAGCGACGTCGCCACGCTGCTGAAGATCGGGACCACCTCGATCGTCCTGGCGATGATCGAGGACGGCGTGCTTGATTCGGGGTCGTTCGCGCTCGCCGCCCCTGTTCCGTCGATACGGGCGATCAGTCGTGACACCTCGCTGACACTTGCGGTCGAGATGGCCGACGGTTCGCGCCGCACCGCGCTCGACATCCAGTGGGAGTACTTCGAGCGGGCCAAGAAGTGGGCGGTCAGCCATGGCCTCGAAAGCGTGGGCGAGGCGGTGGGCGCCGACGTCCTGACACGATGGGAGTCGGTGCTGGCCGGTCTCGAAACCGATCCACTCTCGCAGGCGCACATCGTCGACTGGGTCGCCAAGAAACGTCTCGTCGACGGGCTTCGTGAACGTCATCAGCTCGCGCCCCGGGATTCGCGGCTCCGAGCCGTCGACCTGCAGTACCACGACATCCGGCCGTCGAAGTCGCTCTCGGCCCGTGTCGGGCTCGAGACACTGTTCGCACCAGCAGCCGTCGATCTTGCGGCAACCGAGCCGCCGCGGGATACCCGGGCATATTTCCGGGGGAAATGCCTGCAGCGCTTTCCGGCGGCGATTGCCGCCGCGAACTGGGATTCCGTCGTGTTCGACCTCGGCACGGACCCACTTCGGCGGGTACCCATGCTCGAACCGTTGAAAGGTACGGCCGAGATGGTCGATACATTGCTAGAGGGCTGCAACAGCCCGGCTGAGCTTCTCGCTCGGCTGGGAGCCTGAAGGAGGAGCCTGCCATGAGTGAACGTGAACAAATCCGCCGGACGCCGAAGGAGCGTGAGGACGAGGCCGTCGCCGAGGTCGCGCCCGCCAAGCAGGGCGAGAAGCTCAAAGCCGACCTCGACGACCTGCTCGACGAGATCGACGAGGTCCTCGAGACCAACGCCGAGGAGTTCGTCAAGAGCTACGTGCAAAAGGGCGGGCAGTAACTGCTCTGGGGGTGGCGTCCGCTCCGAGTTCGGCGCGAGCCCCTGGCTTCGGTGTCCGGCACCCGTACCGTCCGACAGTCTCCTAGTGTCGGGTTGGTGTCCGCAGACTCTCCGTTCCACGCGATGACCATCGATCACGAGCGTCGGTCGAGCTTCGCCGAACTTCTCCGCCATGAAGGCCTCACCCCGTTTGCCGGGATGTCGGCCGGAACGGGTGCGTCGCTTGCCTCCTCAGGCCACGACCTGACGCACGGGACCACGATCGTGGCCTTGCGCTATGCCGACGGCGTCGTGATGGCTGGCGACCGGCGGGCCACGGCCGGCAACGTGATCGCCCATCGTTCGATGCAGAAGGTCTTTCCCGCCGACCGGTGGAGCGGGGTGTCGATCTCCGGCGTGGCGGGTGTCGCGTCGGAGATGGTGAAGCTGTTCCAACTCGAGCTCGAGCACTACGAAAAGGTCGAAGGAGCGCCGCTGTCCCTGGAGGGCAAGGCCACACGGCTGGCGAACATGATTCGGAGCAACCTGCCGATGGCCATGCAGTCGGGCCTCGTGGTGATCCCGATCTTCGCGGGGTACGACTTGCGTCGCAATCAGGGCCGGATCTTCAATTACGACATCACCGGGGGCCGCTACGAGGAGATGGAGTTCTACGGCACAGGTTCCGGAGGAACCTATGCGCGCTCACTGATCAAGCAGCAGTGGAACGCCCAGCTGGACCGAGGAGCGGCGGTCTCGCTCGCCGTCTCCTCGCTGTTCGAGGCGGCCGACGAGGATTCGGCCACCGGCGGTCCCGATGCGATCCGCGGCATCTATCCGACGTGCGCCACGATCACCGCCGAAGGCTATGCCGAGGTCTCGGAGGACGAGATCTCCGAGCGATTCTCCGAACTCCTCCGCGCACGCGGAGTCAGTCGATGATCGGGTTGGCGCAGCTGTCGCCGTCTGGTGGGGATTCGGTTATTGCTGTCCTGCGCGGTTGGTCGCCGACATCGCCTCTGGGGGTTCGATCATGAGCATGCCGTACTACGTCTCGCCGGAACAGGTGATGAAGGATCGCGCCGACTACGCGCGCAAGGGCATCGCCCGCGGCCGATCGCTCATCGGACTCACCTACGCCAACGGCGTCCTCATCGTCGCCGAGAACCACTCACGATCACTGCACAAGGTCAGTGAGATCTACGACCGGGTGGGCTTCGCCGCAGTCGGGCGCTACAACGAATTCGATCAGTTGCGTATCGCCGGTGTTCGGGCCGCCGACCTGAAGGGCTACTCCTACAGCCGCGAGGATGTGGAGGCCCGGAGCCTCGCGAACTCCTACGCACAGATGCTTGGACAGGTGTTCACGCACGAGATGAAGCCTCTGGAAGTGGAGATTCTGGTCGCGGAAGTCGGATTGACCCCCGACGACGACCGTCTCTTCCACATCCTCTACGACGGGACGGTCATGGATCAGGAGCGGTTCACCGTCCTGGGCGGTGATGCCGAGACGATAAGTGAACGTATGAAGGCCACTTACGCCGAAGGGCAGCCGCTGACCGCTGCTCTGCGCGGCGCGGTGGCAGCTCTCGCCGGATCCGAGCGCACGCTCACCCCCCGCGAACTCGAAGTCGCCGCTCTCGACCGAACTCATGCCCGCCGCACCTTCACTCGCATCGAGGGAGACGAACTCACGGCGTTGCTGGGCTGACGTGTCCGGCGATCAATCTCGTCTGACCAAGGCCGGTGCCGAGAAGCTTCTCGGCGCTATCGATACCGACATGCTGTTCGCGTCGTTCGTTGACGCGGCGCGCACCGTTCTTCGGCTCGACCCGCTCCACACCGACAGCACCGTCCTCGAGCGCGCCGCCGAGATCGGTGGATGGAACCCGGAACTTCTCGTCGCCGTTCGATCGAAGAACGCCGACGCTCTCGCGTCGGTCGCCATCGATCTCTGCGAACTCCGGGTCTTCCGAGCAGAGCGGCGCTCCGTCGGCGAACAGCACTAGGTTCGCTCACGCATGGAACGTCGCATCTTCGGGATCGAGAACGAGTATGGCGTGACCTGCACGCTGCGCGGGCAGCGTCGACTCAGTCCGGACGAGGTCGCCCGTTATCTATTCCGTCGGGTCGTGTCGTGGGGTCGCAGCTCGAACGTGTTCCTCGAGAACGGCGCCCGTCTGTATCTCGATGTCGGATCGCACCCCGAGTATGCGACCCCGGAGTGCGACTCGCTCCTCGACCTGGTCACCCACGACAAGGCCGGGGAACGGATTCTCGAGAGCCTGCTGAGCTCGGCTGAAGCGCGTTTGCGGGAAGAGGGGATCAAGGGTGACATCTACCTGTTCAAGAACAACACCGATTCCGCCGGGAACAGCTACGGCTGTCACGAGAATTACCTGACGAGCCGCGACGACGAGCTCTCGACCTACGCCCAGGTGCTCATTCCCTTCTTCGTGTCGCGGTCGATCTACTGCGGCGCCGGTAAGGTCCTGCAGACCGCTCGCGGCGCGGTCTATTGCATGACGCAGCGGGCCGAGCACATCTGGGAGGGGGTCAGTTCGGCGACCACGCGTAGTCGGCCGATCATCAACACCAGAGATGAGCCGCATGCCGACGCCGAACGGTACCGTCGCCTGCACGTCATCGTGGGCGACTCGAACATGAGCGAGTACACGACCTTCCTGAAGGTCGGAGCATCGGCGATCATGCTGCGGATGCTGGAGGATCCGAGCGTGGTGCTGCGTGACATGGCGTTGGAGAACCCGATTCGCGCCATTCGAGAGATCAGCCACGACGTCACCTGCCGACGACGGGTTCGTCTCCAGAACGGCCGAGAGGCGAGTGCGCTCGACATCCAGGCGGAGTACCTCGCCCGGGCGATCAAGTTCGCCGACCAGAAGGGACTTCCGGACGAAGAGATGCGCGCCCTCGGGATGTGGAAGCACTGCATCGAGACCATCGAACGTGATCCGCTCCTGTTGGATCGCGAGGTCGACTGGGTAATCAAGCACAAGCTGATCGAGGCGTACCGGGCGAAACACGACCTGCCACTCGGTCATGCGAAGGTGGCCCTGCTCGACCTGCAGTACCACGACGTGCATCGCGAGCGGGGCGTCTTCTACAGAATGCAGCGTCGCGGGCTGATCGAACGTATGTGCACGGACGAAGACATCGACATCGCCGTCGACCAGCCCCCGCAGACGACACGGGCGAAGCTGCGAGGCGACTTCATCCGGCGGGCGAAAGAGCGCAAGCGTGACTTCACGGTCGACTGGGTCCACCTCAAGTTGAACGATCAGGCCCAGCGAACCGTCCTCTGCAAGGATCCGTTCAAGTCCAAAGACGAACGGGTTGAGAAGCTCATCGCGTCGCTGTGAGCAGCGTGCACCGGCGCGCACCGACCGTCCCTCGGTCGCCACGGTGAGGTAATTCGTGCCGTCGTTCCGCTCCGGCGTGGTGTCCGAGATCATCGGCGAACGGGCCGGGCTGCAACGCGTGCTCGTGAACTTCGCCGCCGAAGACAAACCTCAGCGCGCGTACAATCTTACCCAGCTGACGGGATCGGTTGCGGTCGGCGATGAGGTCGTCTGCAACACGACGGCGGTCCAGCTCGGACTCGGCACGGGCGGCTGGCACGTCGTGCACTGGAATCTCGCCAACCCGAACCTGGCCGTGCCCGGTGACGGGCACATCATGAAACTCCGTTATACGTCGCTCCAGACGAACACCGGGTCCGAGGAGGAACACGTCGGCGAGATCGCCACCGACCTCGGAGGAATCCCCGTCGTCGGCTGCACGCTTCACAGCCAGGTCGGCGTCGTCGCCGCGGCGTTCGCCGAACGCCGACCACCCGCCCGGTTGGCCTACGTCATGACCGACGCCGCCGCGCTTCCCATCGCGTTGAGCGACCTCGTCCATCAGCTGGTCGAGCAAGGGCTTCTCTGCGGGACGGTGACCGTCGGCCACGCATTCGGTGGCACGAAGGAAGCCGTCACGCTGGCCAGCGGCCTGGCGATCGCCCGATCGGTGCTCGGGGCCGACGCGATCGTCGTCGGCATGGGTCCCGGGGTGGTCGGCACGGGAACGACGCTTGGTCACACCGCCCTCGAGCTCGCCGAGATCGTTCACGCGACCGCCACCCTTGGTGGCCGGGCTGTCGTCTGCTTGCGGGTCAGCCAAGCTGACCCGAGGGACCGCCATCGCGGAGTGAGCCATCACAGCCTCACCGCCCTGAGCCACGTCCGTCCCGGCACGCCCTACCTGGTCGCCGTCGCTAACGAGCATCCGGGCATCGATCTCGCAGTCCTTCCTTCGGCGGCCTCCAGGGTCGAGGTCGACGTCGGCGATGTCGGCGAGTTGCTGGCGACACACTCGCTCCGGATCACCACAATGGGTCGAAACGTGGACCAGGACACCGCGTTCTTCCGTTTCGCGGCCGCGGCCGGCCTCGTAGCTGCCAGCATGGTGCGGTGATCGGACCGACCATCGCACGCAGCCGATGAGCCGAATCGAGCGGTTGATCAACCTGAGTGCCGCGTTGCTGTCCTCGGAGCGGCCGCTGCGGGCCGACGAACTTCGCGAGCGCATCGTCGGCTATCCCGAAGACAAGGCCTCGTTCCGCCGGCAGTTCGAGCGGGACAAGGACGCGCTCCGTGAGCTCGGACTACCGCTCGAGACGATCGTGGAACGGCGGGCCGGCGAAGAAGTGATCGCCTACCGGGTCAACGCCGACGAGTACTACGTCCGCGATCCCGGCCTGGAGCCCGACGAGCTCTCCGCGCTGCACCTCGCTTCGCGCCTTGTCGAGATCGAAGGTCTCGACACCGGCTCGGGGCTGTGGAAGCTGAATGCGGCGGCCAGGGCCGAGCGGAGCCGCCGGAAGGTCCCGAGCCTCACGCTGCCCGACCTCGAAGAGCCCGCCGTCGGCCCAACGGCGACGCTGCCGGCCGATGAGCGACTCACGCACCTGTTCGGACTGATCGCATCGGGCGCATCGGTCCGATTCACCTATCGCGGCGAAGCGCGTCACGTGCAGCCCCGCCGACTGTCGTTCTCCCGCGCTCACTGGTACCTGATCGCCCACGACCTCGACCGCGCCGACGATCGGTCCTTCCGTCTCGACCGCATGGACGGCGCCCTCGAACCCGACGCGCCGCAAACCGTGCCGCCGCCTTCAGGCAACCGGCGAAGCGGTTTCTCTCGTCCGTGGGAGTTGGGCCCGGCGCAGGGGGAGCAGACCGCTCACGTCCTCGTCGACGCCGCCCAGGCTCCCTGGGCCATTCGTCATGTCGGAGCGTCGTCGGTCGTCGAACGACGGCCGGACGGCTCGGTCGAGCTGGCCCTCACCGTTCGCAACGTCGAATCGTTCCGGACATTCGTCCTCGGATTTCTCCATCACGCCGAAGTGCTCTCGCCCCCGACACTCCGCTCCGACCTCATTCAATGGTTGTCCGACGCTCGCGATCGGGGAGGTCGCTGATGTCGACGGAGGGCCGCCTGAAGCGGATTCTCGCCATGGTGCCCTGGATCGTCGCCCATGACGGCCCCACGGTCGAGGAGACGTGCGCCCGCTTCGGATGCACGGCGCCCGAGTTGATGCGCGACATCGAGTTGCTTTACATGTGCGGTCTCTACCCGTACACGCCCGACGTGCTGATCGAGGCCTCTGTCTCCGACGGTCGCGTGTACATCGAGTACGCCGAGTACTTCAGCCGTCCGCTCCGCCTGACACCAGGTGAAGGGCTCGGACTTGTCGCCGCCGCGTCGACCCTCCTCGCCGCACCGGGCACCGACGTCAACGGTCCACTCGCTCGAGGGCTGGCGAAGCTTGCCGCCGCTCTCGGCGGCGACGAATCGGCGTTCGACGGAACCATCGATGTCGACCTCGGCAGCACCGACCCGGTGGTTCTCTCGATGCTGCGAGATGCGGTCGATCGGCGACGGCAGGTTCGGATCCGGTACTACTCCTTCGGTCGCGACGATGTCGACGAACGCATCATCGAGCCGGTGAGCGTATTCCGTTCGGTGGGCGAATGGTATGTACACGCATGGTGCCACCGCGCTCGCGACGAGCGCACCTTTCGGATCGACCGAATCGAACGGGCAACGCTGCTCGACACCGGGCGTTCCGGCCCCGAGATCATCCCGAGCACCGGGCTGTTCGTTCGCTCACCCGAGTCCGGCTCCGTCGTGCTCGCGCTGGGTCCGACGGTTCGCTGGGTCGCGGAACAGTACCCGGTGGAGTCACGGGCGGAGATGCCCGATGGCAGGTTGCGGGTACGGCTCGGCGTTTCGGAGTTCGCCTGGCTCGATCGTCTCGTCCTCCAACTCGGCCCAGCAGCCGAAGTGTTGGAGTCGCCACCCGGATGGACGGGCATCGTCGCGCCGGCCGAACGAGTTCTCGCCCGGTACCCGGGCGGCGCCACGCCTGCCTCCCCGTCGTAGGTGCCTTCGTTGGCTAGCGTCGAAGCCCGTGCCTTCCCCTGACGCTGTGCTCGACCAGCCCGGCGCGGAGACCGGTACTCCGTCCGCCGAGGCGGGACCGACCGGCGACATCGACGCCGAGCCGCGTCTTCGCGGCCGTGCCCACCGAAAGCGGAGTGGCGCCGCCGTCGCCATCGAATGGTTGGTCATTCTCGCGTTGGCGCTCACTGTCGCCCTTCTGGTGCGGGCGACGGTCGTACAGACCTTCTTCATCCCCACGCCGTCGATGGTGCCAACGCTAAAGGTCGATGATCGCCTTCTCGTCGACAAGATCACGCTGCGCACGCGTGACGTCCGCCGAGGCGACATCGTGGTGTTCGAGCGGCCCGAGACCTTCACCGACACCACGATCAAGGATCTGATCAAACGAGTGGTCGGCCTTCCCGGTGAGACGCTCGAAGGTCGCGACGGAGCCGTTTGGGTCAACGGCAAACGTCTTGACGAGCCCTACCTGGTGAAGGGTGTCACCACGAGCGACTTCGCCCCGGTGAAGGTGGCAGTCGACCACTACTTCGTGATGGGCGACAACCGCCCGGAATCCTTCGACTCCCGGTTCTGGGGCACCGTCGAGCGCGAGAAGATCATCGGGCGCGCCCTGCTCCGGGTCTGGCCGCCCACCCGGTTCGGTCCGATCTGACCGCGGGCCTCAGGGGTCGAACGCTGGCGCACCGTCGCTTCGACCGACCGTCGCCATCATCAGCTCGACATCGTCGCTGTAGAGAGCGTCGATCTCCATGGTCTGCAGCGAGCGCAGGACGCGCTCGTGCTGGGCATCCCAGCCGAACGTGAACAGCGAGAATCGATGGAACAGCGTGGTCAGGCCGAGCGTCCAGTCGGTGTGGTGCATGTTGATCCCGTCGATCCCGGCCTCGTACAGCCGAGACGCGTGGCGTTCGGCCCCATCGGTCAGTCGCTTCAGCCGGGTCGAATCGATGAGCTTCACGTCGACGTAGGTCGAGCGGTGGGAAGCCAGCCGTTCCCAGCGTGGATCGCACAACCACATATGGGCGGGCGCATTTCCGCCGACGTTCCGGGCGACGGCGACCGTGGCGTCGTAGGCCTCCGGGTCCTTCACGTCCAGTGAGAGCGGGATGTCCGGACCACAGACCTCGTAGAGGTCGGCCAACGTCGGGATATGGGGTGGCAGGGCGTTGCGCTTCACTTCGCTGATCGGCCGCTTGCGAAACGTCGTCTTGACGAGGCCGTCATGGTCGAGAACCGGTTCACCATCGGAGGTGAGCCACACATCGCTCTCGAGCCCGGTGGCTCCGAGGCGCAGGGCGAGTCGAAAGGCCTCGAGCGTGTTCTCCGGTGCGTGCGCCCGAGCCCCCCGGTGAGCGAACGCGATAGGTGGAAAACGTCGGGCGAACACGCGCTCCACCGTACCCATCGGGCCGACAGCGGTGTGCGCGGTGGATCCGGCGAGTCCGTGGGCCCCGCGACTCATTCCAGGGAACGTAAGGCCCTTCTCGCTTCAGCACTCCAGTGCGGTCCCCGATGACCTCATCGTCAAACGCAGCAGTGTCACCAGTGCACTTCTGCCGGGTTCGTCGTCCGTTCAGCCGAGGTGCAGCACATGACCAAAATTCGAGCTCGTTGTCCACGATGCGGAGACGTTGAATTCGGTGTGGCGAGCATCGTCGTCCTCACCGAATCCGGCTCCTCGACCGCCTACCGGTTCTGCTGCCCGACCTGCGGTGACCAGGTCTCCCGTTCCGCTGTCCCCGATGTCCTCGCCCTGCTGCGCAGCGCCGGCGTCCGGGAAGAAACCGCGGCCGCATCGCCCGAGCCCCGACTCACCGAGGTCGACGTCGAGTCCTTCCGTCGCCTCCTCGACTCCGACTTCGTGTGGGATCGGCTGCAGTCGGCGATGCGCACCGGTGACGAGGCGAATCCGTAGGGCGTGCCGCTTCAACTCCCTCTCGCACGGTCACGTCTGCTGAGCCGAGCGGAAGGGACCACTGCGGACCCCCGGGTATGCTCTGAGGCGTGTTGAACCTTGGAGGCGGCGAGATCCTCGTCATCCTCATGATCGCTCTGCTCGTTCTCGGACCGAGCCGCCTTCCCGGGGCAGGCCGCCAGATCGGCCGGGCTCTGGCGGAGTTCCGGCGCATGTCGAGCGGCGTCCAGGAGGACCTTCGAGAGGCGATGAACGTCGAGGGCGTGCGGGAAACCGTCAACCAGGTCAGAGACGCACTCGACGTACCCAGGGCCATCCGCAACGAAGTTGCGTCGGCGATCTCGTCGGTCGGCACCACCGCAGTCGGCACCACCGCAGTGGGCACCCTCGGCTCGAAGCCCGACCCTGCGTCCGCCGATGCAGTGACACCGGTCGGCGACACGTCCATTCCGGCACCGGACGGCGTATTCGTCGGTGACGTGAACAGCAGTCCGATCGGCGTCGATGTTCCCGCGCCGGCGTTGTCCGTCGACGACGAGTTCGGTCCGGGACGGTGACCACGGCGAACCCCGCGGACTCCGACGGGCGGATGACGCTCGTCGGGCATCTCACCGAACTCCGCACGCGTCTCTTCCGTGCCGCGCTGGCCATCGTCATCGTGTCGATCGTCGCATTCACCCAATACGGCCGGGTACAGCTGTGGATTCTGGACTATTACCGCGATGCGGTGGATGAACCGACACGGAAGTTCATCACGCTCGGTCCGCTCGACGGATTCGGCATCCGTCTGACCCTGTCGTCCTACATCGGCCTGTTCGGCGCATCACCGGTATGGATCTGGCAAGGCTGGCGCTTCATCGCCCCCGGCCTGAAGGCGACCGAGAAGAAGTACGCGATCCCCTTTCTGCTGTCGAGCGTCTTCCTCTTTCTGCTCGGTGCGGCGGTCGCGCTGATCACCCTTCCGGCCGGTCTCGCCTTCTTGGTCGAAATCGCCGGGCCCGGCCAGGATCCGGCGTTCACCCAGGACAAATTCGTCAACCTGCTCACCCTCATCGTGCTCGCATTCGGCTTCGCGTTCCTCTTCCCGGTTGTCTTGGTGTTCCTCCAACTCGTGGGCGCGGTGACTCCGGGCCGGCTGCTCCGGGCGTGGCGTTACGCCATCGTCATCATCTTCGTGATCGCCGCAGTCATCACGCCGAGCCAGGACCCGTTCACTCTCTTCGGAATGGCGGGCCCGATGGTCATCTTCTACTTCGGTGCGATCGGGGTCGGAAAACTCCTGAAGAAATGACGGAGCGCTCAACGGGGCCGCGACACCCCGACACCGAACTTCCGACGCCACCACCGACGATGTCGGCCTCCTTGGCCCGAACCGCGTTCGAGGCTCGGCTGCCCTTCCGACTCGACGAGTTCCAGATCGAGGCGCTCGATGCCGTCGATCGCGGCTCGTCCGTTGTTGTCGCCGCGCCCACGGGATCGGGCAAGACGATCGTTGCCGAGTACGCCGTGCATTGCGCGCTCCACGAGGGATTCAAGGCCTTCTACACCGCGCCGATCAAGGCCCTGTCCAATCAGAAGTACGCCGACTTCGTCGCGCAGCACGGCAATGCCAACGTCGGTCTGCTGACCGGTGACACGTCGATCAACGCCACTGCGCCGATCTTGATCATGACGACCGAAGTGCTGCGCAACATGCTCTACGCGAACTCACCGACGTTGGCCGGGCTTCGCTACGTCGTGCTCGACGAAGTGCATTACCTCCAGGACGCCTACCGGGGCCCGGTGTGGGAGGAGGTCATCATCCACACGCCGCCCGAGGTCGACCTGGTGTGTCTGTCGGCCACCGTGTCGAATGCCAACGAGTTGGCTTCGTGGGTGACGTCGGTACGAGGAAGGACCGAAGCCGTCATCCACGAGGAACGCCCGATCGAGCTCCGCCAGCTCTATCTCGCCGGCACACGCGACGGCACCGTGACCATGTTCCCGACGTTCGTCGACGGTCGGCCCAATCCGCGAGCACAGCGCCTCGAACACGAGGCGACGATGCCGGGTTCGCGAGGCGGACGAGGGTCGGCGATCAGCACGCCGCGTCGCCTCGACATCGTCGAGGCGCTCCGTGACGACGACATGCTCCCGGCGATCTACTTCATCTTCAGTCGGGCCGCCTGTACCGACGCCATGCATCACCTGCTCCATTCGAAAGTGAAGCTCACCCTCCCGGCAGAACGCCGCGAGATCCGGGCAATCGTGGAGAGCAAGATCGGATCGCTCACCGTCGACGATCTGCGCGTCCTCGACTACCAGCGGTTCCTGAGCTGCCTGCAGAACGGTTTCGCCGCACACCACGCCGGCCTCATCCCGCCGTTCAAGGAGGCGGTGGAGGCATGTTTCCTCGAAGGACTGGTCAAGGTTGTCTTTGCCACCGAGACGCTGGCGCTCGGCGTCAACATGCCAGCGCGCACTGTTGTTATCGAAAAGCTCACGAAGTTCACCGGCGAGCGCCACGAGATGCTCACCCCGGGGGAGTACACCCAGCTCACGGGACGGGCCGGTCGCCGGGGCATCGATCCGGTCGGCTTCGCCGCGACGCTGTACACGCCTTACGCCTCCTTCGATCAGGTGGCGGACCTCGCATCGCAACGCTCCTATGAACTCCGTTCTGCGTTTCGACCAACGGCCAACATGGCCGTCAACATGGTCCGCCGTTATCAGCGCGACAACGCCCACCATTTGCTGTCGCTCTCGTTCGCCCAGTTCCAGATCGACGCATCGCTCGTCGTCCAACGGGCACGCCGTCACCGACTGAGCGCCGAATTGGCCGAGACCGACAAGCGGATCGCCTGTGAGTTCGGCGACGTGGAGGCGTATCGCAAGGCGTCGGAGAGGAAGCGCCCCGCGCGAGACGTCAGCGAGCGCGAGGTCGCAGCTGCTCTCGATGGAATGAGGCCGGGCGACGTCATCGGGCCGATCGGTGGTGGCACCGACGCGGCGCCGCTTCGCAACGGCCGGCCCGGCGACGGTTGGTCACTGGTTGTCACGACCACCAAGCGACGTGGACGGGACACGACGCTGCGCGTGCTCACCCCGAACGCCCGCATGCTCTCGTTCACCCCGGCGGATTTCGGTGCCGTGCCGGAAGTCGTGGCGCACGTGAAGCTTCCGATCCCGTTCCAGCCCAACAGCCGTGTGTTCCAACAACAGGCCGCCGGATCACTGTCCAAGGCGATCTCGCGAGCGGCACGCGTCGGCGAAGGAACGACGCATCGGCGTCGTGACCACGACGAGAGCAACTCGCGTGCGACGAAGCATCCTGTGGAGCGCTGTCCCGATCTTCGAGGGCATCTCGTAGCCGCGAACCACGCCGACCGATTGCGGGCGGAGCTGGCCAGGATCGACGCAACCACCATCAGCCGCGAGCATTCGTTGACGGACCAGTTCGACCGCGTGCTCCAGCTGCTCTCGACGATGGGCTACGTCGACGGATGGTCGCTCACCTCAGCCGGCTCCATGCTCGCCGGTCTTTACCACGAGTCGGACCTGCTGATCGCCGAGGCTCTTCGGACCGGCCTGTTCGACGGGCTGCAGCCGGCGGCACTCGCAGGGCTCGCGTCGGTGTTCGTCTACGAGGCACGCGGACCGGGAGCGGCGGCCGCCCGACGGACCGGACGGGAAGTCGCGCACGAGCGAGGGCGGGGCGAAGACGGACGGCGCAATCGTGACGGCGACCTTCCCGACTCGTTCCCGCGCCAACTCGCTTCCCGCTGGTGGAAGTTGTCCGACCTCGCGGAGTCGCTTGCGAGCACCGAGGCGACCATCGGGGTGCCGTTGACCCGGCGCGTCGACCCGGGCTTCGTCCATCTCGCGCAGCGGTGGGCCCGCGGTGATGAGTTGGAGGTCGTTCTCGAGGACGAAGAAATCAGCGGCGGTGACTTCGTCCGGACCACGAGGACCCTCATCGACCTGCTCCGCCAGATCGGCATCGTGGCTCCGCTCGTCGAAACAGCCGCCGCGGCCCGATCGGCCGCCGATGCGCTCACCCGGGGCGTGATCACCGCGTCGTCGGTTCCGACCGCGGCGAAGGCGGTAACGGTCGAAGTCCCCGAGGCGACGGAGCCCGCTCCGTGACCATCGGACCGGGGACCGAGTGGAGCGAGCCCGGGCTCCTTCCGGCCGGGGCTCCGACCTTTGCCAGCGACGCGTCGCTGTCCGAGTTCGTTCATGCGCGTCGGAGCGGCGGGGAGCCCCTTCCGATCGTCGGACTCACCGGGGGCACGCTCTTCGACACCATCGGTGGGAGCAGCGTCGTCGGACGGCTTCGCAGCGACCGGGCCCGGCGCTACCCGGTGGACGTCGTGCGCGCCGACATCGATGGCACGTCGCGTTGGTTCGTCGGCACGCTCGTTGCCCGCGCTCGGTCGTGGCGAGACTTCGTCGCCGTGATGAACACCCCGTGGGTTCGGGGACTTCGCCTCGGGCACCGCGCCCACCCCGGTGACGCTCTCCTCGACATCGTCGTAGGTGCCGGGCTGCGACTCGACGACCTGCGGCGCATCGTCCCGCGTGCCCGCCACGGAGCCCATCTGCCCCACCCGAAGCTCCAGGAGACGCGGACCGGCGAGGCGCGCTGGGAGTTCGATCGTCCTCGACGGCTCGTGATCGACGGGCAGTCTGTCGGCCGGGTCCGGCGTCTCGCCGTCGAGGTCGAACCCGACGCGCTCACCGTGGTCGTCTGAGCGAAGAGACGCAGGGGTAGCACGCGCGCGGCGGCGGGAAGCGGACCTCCCATCCACCACCCGTCTCGCACCCCATCCCTAGAGTCGATCCCGGTGTTGATCACGACTCCCGAGACGTTCTCTGCCGCCGAACAGGACATCCTGCGGCGGTACTTCACGAACCTGGACGAGCCCGTCTTCGCGCTCGTCAACCTCCCCGAGGTCGTGAAGGGAGCGTTGTTCGCCCGCTACTCACGCTCGGCGAAGAGTCTCCGACGGCTCTTTCTCGACGAGTTCGTCGACGAGCTCGACGTCAGCGGCGACCGGGGCGTCGACGCCACCGTCGGTTTGGACCGGGCCGAGAAGCTCTACGAGAAGGTGTTCCTGGAGTACGGAGACGACTCCGTCGCCCAGCTCGGCGGCGTGCACCTGGCGTGTGAGCAGGCGTCGAACCTGCTCACGAAGATCCTCGAGCGTGGTCGCCTGATGAGCTATCTCGAGCAGAGCACGCGCTATATCGCCTACGACGCCCGGCTCGAAGGTCGGTACCGCTACCACCGCGATGCCGACGTGCTCGCATCGTCACTCGGCACGCGCTACGTCGGCGACATGGATCGTCTGTTCGACACCTACAGCGAGGTGTTCGCAGGCGTCGTCGAGCACTCCCGTCGGGCATTCCCGAAGGATCCCGACGACTCCGACATGGTGTGGCGCTCCGCCATCCGGGCCAAGGCGCTCGACGCCAGCCGCGGCATTCTTCCCGCTGCGGCGCTCTCCAATGTCGGGATCTACGCATCGGGGCAGGCGTACGAGGCGCTCATCCTGCGGATGCGCGCTCACCCGCTCCCCGAGGCCCAGGCCTACGCCGAGCTCATGCTCCAGGAGCTCCGCAAGGTGATCCCGTCGTTCCTGACCCGACTTGACCGACCCGAGCGGGGCGGAGCCTGGGTCGACTATCTGGCGACCTCACGCGAGGACACCGCTCTCGTGGCATCGGAGCTCTTCGCCGTCGAGCTCGACGATGCGCTGGACGAGACGGCACCCCCGCAGGTGCAGCTCGTCGATTTCGACCCCGACGGTGAGGACAAGGTCATCGCCG
>JANOJN010000260.1:0-4643 GCA_031418775.1 Acidimicrobiia bacterium | reverse complement strand
TGCTCCATCACCGCCCGAAGGAAGTTGCGACCGATCCGGCCGAATCCGTTGATGCCGACTCGCACTGTCATGACGTTCCTGACGCTCCTCGTGAAGCCCGGTTATCCGTGTCCGGGACCATGTCCGACCCGTTGATCGGCCCGCCCATCGTGTCACCGTTCGACGGACCCTCGCGCGCATTCCGAACGGGTATTCCGAGATTCATTGACGATGTGTCCAGGACGTTTCGCATCGTCGATTCCTCTCGGCCTCAGCTCGCTTCGCAACCACTCCACAACGACTGCAGCGCCAGTGCCAACAGTCCCGGATCATGTAGCCGATGGGCCCCGGCAAGCGGATGCGTAACGACCTTCGGCACGCGCAGGTCGCCCAGCGGGAGCCCTTGGGGATCGACGAGGACCGTATCGACCTCGACCCCGTGCAGCCTCAGGGCGGCAACGTGATCAGCGACATCGAAGCCGGTGGTCTCGGGATGCTGCTCGCCGAGGTTCGCGACGTAGATACGTTCGCCGTGAGCCTCGTGCACAGCCTCACGTATGGACGGCACGGCAAGCACCGCGAGGACGCTGGTGAACAGCGAACCCGGACCGAGGATCAGCTGATCGGCGCGCGCTATCGCGTCGAGAGCCTCGTCGGGCACGGTCGGATTCTCCGGCACCACAGCGATCGACATCAGATTCGACGTGCGACCGACCTCGACTTCGCCTTCCACGGTGTTGTGGCCCTCAGGCGATTCGGGATCCCGGAACACCGCCTTCAGGATCACCGGCTCCACCGTGGCCGGCACGACACGGCCGACACTGCCGAGCAGACGAAGACACTCGTCGATGGCCGCGCCGAAACTTCCGAGTGTCTCGGTCAGACCGGCAAGAATGATGTTGCCGACGGGATGACCGTCGAGTTCCGCACCGTCGAAGCGATGCTCGAACGCGTCGGCCCAGACGCTTCCTTCCGCGGCGACCGCTACCAGGCACCGACGCAGATCGCCCGGAGCCGGGATGCCGAACGCTCGACGCAGTCGACCACTCGAACCTCCGTCGTCGGCCACCGACACGATGCCGGTCACCTCCCCGGCATAGCGGCGAGCCGCTCGAAGGCTCGCGGAGAGCCCGTAGCCACCGCCCAGCGCAACGACCGACGGGCCGCCGAGAACACCGGTGCGGCCGCGCCGATCGCCGGACTGGCGGGGCACAAACGTTCCGTCCATTTCGCGGGGCGCGGTCACCATCGGATCGGTCACCGTTTGTCCAGGTCCCGATGTCGCACGTTGGCGTTGAAGCCGAAGCCGGTGATCATGGAGCCGAGCTCATGGCTCACCGCGACCGAGCGATGCTGACCACCCGTGCAGCCCACACCGATGGACAGGTAGCTCTTGCCCTCCTTGGCATACGCCGGCAGGAGGAGCTCGAAGAGGGAGCGGAGATGCTCGAGGAAATCCTGCGTCATCGGATTACCGAGCACATACTCGCGGACCGGTTCGTCAAGACCCGTGAACGGCCGCAGCTCGTCGACCCAGTGAGGGTTCGGAAGGAACCGGAGGTCAAAGACCAGGTCCACGTCGGTCGGCAATCCGTGCTTGAAACCGAACGACACCACCGTGACCACCATCGTCGAGGCGTCCTCGGTGAACGCGGCAACGATACGGCTCTTCAGCTCGTGCACGTTCAGCGTCGTGGTGTCGATCACCAGATCGGCCTGCGCCTTGAGCAACTCCAACAAGCGGCGCTCCCGATCGATCCCGTCGACGACTCGATCGTTCTCCGCCGACGGATGGCGTCGGCGCGTGCCCTCGTAGCGACGGATGAGCACTTCGTCGGAAGCCTCGAGCACGACGATGCGGACGCGCGCTCCCGATCGACGCAACTGTTCTAACGCTTGCTCGAAGGGTCCCCCGACCGCGAGCTCGTCTGCGGTGTTACGCGACACGACGAAGGCGACCCGGTCGATCGCACCGCCCGGCGAGTCGACGAGTTCCGCCACCTTGCCGACCAGCGTGAGTGGCAGATTGTCGATGACGAACCAACCCTGGTCCTCGAACACGTCGGCCGCCGTGGAGCGACCGGCGCCGGACATCCCGCACAGGAAGACGAACTCAGCCATGCCCGATTCTCTCCCCTGCCGAGCAGCGCAGGGCGCATGCCGGACCTACGGTCATCAAACGTTCACCTTGCGGGCGTGTAGCAAGAGAAGCCGCGGAATGGTTCCGGCCTCGCCGTACTCACCCGCCTTGTCGAGGAACCCCTGAGGCGGAGCCGGCTCCTGCATTTCGATCAGGTGCAGCCCATTGGCCGCCATCGCATTCACGTACCGAGACATCGGCCGGTGGACGAACGGAATGAACACGTTCTTCTCCACTTCCTCGATCTCGTCGGCCTCGAGGAGATACGGGCCGATCCGCCAATACTGCTCCTCGAGGATGTGATCGTCGATCCAGCCGCTGCCCGGTGTCTGCAGCAGCGGGTGGTTCAGGAAGAACACGAACCGCCCGCCCGGCTCGAGCACACGTGCGACCTCGGCGATGGCTGCGTCGACCGCACTGATGTGCTCGAACACCAGACACGCCAGGACGACATCGAAGGAGGCATCAGGGAACGGGAGATCGGCTGCCTCGGCCCGGATGTAGTCCGGTCCACCGGCCTTCTGAGCGGCGACGGAGATCTGGGCCATGGTCGGATCGATACCGACGACGTCGGCGCCGAGCCCGTAGGCCACCCGGGCCAACTGCCCGTCACCCGTACCGACATCGAGCACCCGCTTGGCCCCGATGAGCCGCTCGGCCGCCATCGGAACGATCTGCTCGACGTATTCGACGTCAGCGCCGTCGGTGAAACCCTCGATCCACCACGTGGCGTTGATCTCCCAGAGTTCTTCGCGTTCAGATCGCACGCCGCCAGTCTTGCCGCCAGAAATGGTGCGCTGGGTCGCTCCTGGAGCGACGCAGCGCGCCAACTGTCCAGCTTATGGCACCGGATGCATCTTCTCGAACACGGCCGTGGCCACGGCGTCGGGCAGCCACGTGAGCGCGCGGAGCTCATCAAGCGTCGCCTTCTTCACCGCAGTGACGCCGCCCAGCTCCTTGGAGAGGCGCTTCTTCCGGGTCTCCCCCAGACCTGGGATGTCATCGAGAGCACTGACCGTCATTCGCTTTCCCCGCAGTTCGCGGTGGTAGGAGATGGCGAAGCGGTGCGCCTCGTCGCGCAGGCGCTGGAGCAGATAGAGCGCCTCGGACTGGCGGGGGATGCGGATCGGGTCCACCTGTCCGCGGACGAACACCTCCTCGAACTGCTTGGCCAGTGAGCAGACGCTGATCTCGTCGTCGAGACCGAGATCTTCGAGGACCTTGACCACGGCGCTCAACTGGCCCCTGCCACCGTCGATGACCAACAGGTTCGGCGGGTACCGGAACTTGCCGCGCTCGGAGGTCGGTGCCTCGCGATCGCGGAGATAGGCAGTCAGTCGGCGGGTCAGCACCTCCTCCATCGCCGCGAAATCGTCGTTACCCATCGAGGAACCGTCGTCGGCGCGACGAACCTTGAACCGACGGTATTCACGTTTGTTGGGCAGGGCGTCTTCGAAGACGACCATCGAAGAGACGTAGTCGCTGCCCTGGATGTGGCTGTTGTCATAGCACTCGATGCGCAGCGGGGCATCGGGGAGCCCGAGCCAGTCCTGCAACTCATTGAGCGCCCGTGCCCGGGCGTTGTGGTCGGAGCTGCGACGGAGACGGTGACGCGTGAACTCGTCCTTCGCGTTCGATGTGACCATCTCCATCAGGGCCTTCTTCTCACCCCGCTCCGGAACCCTGATGGCAACACGCTGGGTCATGCGACCGGGCCCGGCGACCCGGACTTCATTGCGGCGGTGGGCGAGGAACTCCTCGTAGATGTCGACGTCGTCGGGCATCGACGGGAGCAGGACCTCTTTCGGGTACCCCACCGGCGGCGCGTCGTAGTAGAGCTCCTCGAGGATCTGGCCCATCAGGGCTCCCGCGCTCAACTCCTCGACCTTGTCGATGATGAATCCTTTGCGCCCGACCACACGGCCGCGGCGCACGAAGAACATCTGCACGGCCGCCTCGAGCTCGTCCTCGACCATCCCGATGACGTCGAGATCGTCGGTCGACTCGGCCACGAGCTGCTGCTTCTCGATGGCTCGACGGACGCTCTGGAGGCGATCACGCAGGCGCGCCGCACGCTCGAACTCCAGCGTCTCGGCGGCTGCGGTCATGTCGGCTTCGAGGCGCTTGACCATCGGACCCGTCTCCCCGTCGAGGAAGTCGACGAGGTCGCGCACCAACACGTCGTATGCCGGCTTATCAATCTCGTTCACGCACGGGCCGGAGCACTTCTCGATGTGAAAGAGCAGACACGGTCGCCCGAGCTTGTTGTGATACGCGAGCTTATTGTCACTGCACGTACGGATCGGGAAGCTGCGCAGCAGCAGGTCGAGCGTCTCGCGGATCGCGTAGGCGTTGCCGTAGGGCCCGAAGTATTTCGTCCCCTTGTCCTTCGTGCCTCGACGCACCATGGCCCTCGGCCACTGATCGCTCAGCGTCACGGCCAGGTACGGGTAGCTCTTGTCGTCGCGGAGCCGGATGTTGAACCGGGGCCGGAACTGCTTGATGAGCGAGTACTCCAGCATCA
>JANOJN010000259.1:0-12396 GCA_031418775.1 Acidimicrobiia bacterium | reverse complement strand
CTTCGGTGCTGCTCGCGGGTTTGTATTCGCACCCGACCGTGCCCTTGTAGCCCAGCGCATCGAGATGCTGGAACAGGAACGGGTAGTTGATCTCTCCCGTGCCGGGTTCGTTGCGACCCGGATTGTCGGCCAATTGCACATGCGCGATGCGCGCCAAGTGTTTGCCCAAGGTCGCGGCCAACTCGCCTTCCATGCGCTGCGCATGGTAGATGTCGTACTGCAGGTACAGGTTGTCCGAGCCCACCTCGTCGATCAGCGCGAGCGCCTGCGCGGTGCGGTTCAGGTAGAAGCCGGGAATGTCGTAGGTGTTGATCGGCTCGATCAACAGGCGGATGCCGGCCTTTTTCAGCTCGCTGGCGGCGTAGCGCAGGTTGTCGACGAAGGTCGTTCGCTACTCGGCTTCGGCGACGCCGGCCGACGCTTTGCCGGCCAGGCAATTCAGCTGGCCGACGCCGAGTTGGCGGGAGTCACGCCCCCAAACGCGGCGGAGTCGTTGCGGGCGATGGAACGGATGGAGCGTTCCGCGCCGTGGTAGTGAGGGGCTCGGTTCACTGGATCGACTTCGACAAACGCAGACCGTGCGTTGTCGTGTCCTCCGAGGAAGTGCTCGGCGTAGATGTCTGGCAGACCCACGTGGTGCCCGTGACCTCAAATGTGGCCCGAGCGGGCATCGCCGGCAATGTCTTCCTTCCGGCCAACGCGAGCGGGTTGCCGAGCGACTCCGTTGCGGTTCCCCTCGGTCTGGAACTGATCGACCGATCGTTGCTCGGCGAGCGAGCCGGCCGCCTCCCCAGGGTCTTGATCGACGACATCGACGAAGGGCTCCGAGCCATTCTCGGGATCTGATCTCTCGACCGGTTGGGCCGATCCGCGCCGTTTGGGCTGCAGAGCACCGTGAGCCGATACAACTATCGACCCGATACCGTGCTGGTCCAACCGTGCGAGGTCGCGCGGCAGCCTCCATCGACGGAAGCGTTAGGCCCATCAGACCTGACCCTGCCCGTTGACGAGCAGTAGTCGAATTGACGCCGTTCCCCTGGTGGAAGGCCCTCCGCGCACGGTCGTTGTCCTCCAACCGGGACTCGTCGTCGCCCATCGCCCTCTCGACGTCGCTCGCCGAACATCTCGCCAGCCACGGATACGTCGTCGTCGCGTTGCAGACCGACATGACAACGGAGAACGAGCTTGGCGACAAGCCCATCGCCGCCATCGACCCGGCACGCATCGCGCTCCTCCACTCGTCATTCGAGTTCATCGCCAGCGCAGCGTTTGAGAACCTCGTAGGTCCTGTCAATCCGAACAGGATCGGGGTCGGTGGCCACTCCTATGCCGGCTCGACGGCTTTCAATTTCAGTCTCCACGAACCCCGAGTCGCGGCCGTGTTCGACCTCGACGGTGCCGTCGAAGGTGAGGCATCCCCCAAAGCCGTGAAGGTTCCCGCACTGCTTGCGACCTAGCAAAAACTTCGAGACGTTCCGCGAGGTGTACCAGCAGATCCTACGCGTCAATGCCAACATCGTGGCCGTTGGGCTGCTGAACGCATGACACTACGATTTCACCGATGCGCCCTCGATCGGAGATCTCCTTCGTTCGTTGGGGACCTCGTTCGAGGTCGGAACAATTGGACCAGTTGCGACATCCAACACGTCGGTGATCGTCCAACGATTCCTCGACGCCGCCCTGAGCGATCCGCCGCGGGTGGCATTAGCAAGCGCACTTATCAAGCGCCTTCCCTCGACAACGGCCGACCCGTTCGCCAAAATGCCGGAAGCGACCTGGAGGCCGTTGCACTTCAGTCTCCGAACAAGCGGTGAACCTCGCGACGCCACAACGCATGGTTCAGCTCAAGGGCGACCCGGCACGCCACGAATCCGGCCGGTGCCGCCTGGGCGCTGCCCGCCCGCTCGAAGAACGGCTGACGGAAGTCGCCGACGGTCATTCCCCACGCTGGCCCGGGCGCGGTTTGCACGGCCACCGGTAGAACGGGTCCGGTCACGATGTCATCCAGCACTGCGGCCATGGTGGCGAGAAGGTCGTGGCAGGGGAACTCACCCTCGTCGCAGAAGGCACCACCGAAGCGCGCATATGTCTTGAGCGGACCGTCGCAGAACGCGGCAGCGGCGCTTCGATGCTCAGCAACCAAGGACACTTCGGTTGCTGTCATCGTCGCTTCGTGCGTTACGTCAAGACCGACGAGGAGTAGCGGCTCGTTCCATGCGGCGGAGAGAACCCGTTGGGCGGCGATCGGATCGTGGGCGATGTTGGCCTCGCTCGCCGGGTAGGCATTTCCGGGCGAGGCGAACGCTCCTCCCATCACCACGAGGCGTCGGGCCCGTGATGCGATCGCCGGGTCGCGTTCGAGCGCAGCGGCGAGGGTCGAAAGCGGGCCGAGGGTCACGATCGTTGCGTCGTCCGCGAAACGATCGAAGAGCGACGCTGCGGTCGTGACGGTGATGCTGAGCGCCGCTGGGATGTCGGCGTCGGGACGGTCCGGACCGTGCCCACAGTCGCCGAGCCCATCGAAGCCATGGATGAAGCTGGCACGAAGAAGGTCAGGGGCCGGGCCCACGGCGTGCGCTTCACCGACACCGACGGGGATGTCGGTGCGCCCGACCGCGTGCAGGACGATGGCGATGTTGGCGACGACGCGATCAAGCTCGACGTTGCCGTGCACCGTGGTGATTGCCCGGACGTCGACGTCCGGGTTGGTGAGGGCCCACCACAGAGCGACGGCATCGTCGATGCCGCCGTCCGTGTCGATGATGAGCGGAATGATCGCCATGGCGCGCAGCCGCGATCGGCGACTCAGCCGGCGAGATGCTTGAGCAAGGCCTTGAGCTCGTCGCCGGGGCCGGCGGGAACGATGTAGCCCTCTTCGTTCCGGATCTCGGCGAAGTGGTCGCGGACATCTTCCAGGGTCAGCTCGGGGTTGTAGTAGCCCTCGGTGAGACCGATGAAGAACCGGGCGATGCGTCCTCCGGCGGCGGAGTAGATCTCGCCGGTGACCGGGCAGTCCTCGTGGACGAGCCAGGCGACGATCGGCGACACGAGCTTCGGATCGAGCTTCTCGGCCAGACCTCCGAGGAGTTCCTCGGTCATGCGGGTGCGGGCGATCGGTGCGAGCGCGTTGACCTTGATGTTGGCCTTGGCGCCTTCGGCGGCGAGGACGCGGGTTAGGCCGACAAGGCCCATCTTTGCCGCGCCGTAGTTCGCCTGGCCGAAGTTGCCGAGGATGCCGGAGTTCGAGGAGGTGTTGACGATCCGGCCGTAGCTCTGCTCGCGCATGATCGGCCAGGCGGCCTTCGTCACGTTGAACGCGCCCTTGAGGTGCACGGCGAGCACCGCGTCGATCATCGCCTCGTCCATGTTGTGGAACGACTTGTCGCGCAGGATGCCCGCGTTGTTGATCACGATGTCGACGCGTCCGAAGGCATCGACCGCCGTCTTGATGATGCCGGCTCCGCCCTCCATGGTTGACACGGAGTTGCCGTCCGCAACAGCTACGCCGCCGAGGTCGTTGATCTCTTTGGCGGTTTTCGCCGCCGGCCCGAGGTCGCCACCGCTGCCGTCGACCGCCCCTCCGAGGTCGTTCACAACGATCTGGGCACCGCGGGACGCGAGGAGAAGGGCGTGCTCGCGGCCGAGTCCACCCCCGGCTCCGGTGATGACGGCAACACGGTTTTCGAACGACAGATCAGCCACGGGATTCTCCTGAGTGCGGGTAACAGCCGGAGAACGTTACCGGCCCTGTCGCGCAACCGACCAAAGGGGCGGCTCAGGAGGCGAGTTGCAGGGGCACCGGCCGGGCTGTGGGGTGCGCGGCCATCGACGCGGCGCGGGCCGCCATGACCCGTTCGAGTTCGAGCCAGGCGGCGTCGTCGGGGTGGGCCGTGACCACCACCCGAGTGGGTGCAGGGGCGTGGACAGCAGCCCGTCGGGGCGTTGCCGTGGGCACGAGGACGGCGCCGGAGATCTGGACCGGGCCGGCACTGGTGGTGGTGGTTTGCAGGGCGTTGAACATCGCTGGCTCCTCGGTCGTCGTCGGTGTTTCCCTACCCGGCGGGCGACGATTCAAAACCGGACCCGACGAGTTGTTGCCACCTACTTGACCGGACGGGTGTGAACGGCGCTCGCCAACACCGTGAGCCGGTGATGAGGGCGTGTTAGCAACGTGTTGGCAGTCGCCCGGGTCCTTCCTGTGGAGGGCGTCCGACAGAGACCAGACTCGGGTGATGGTTATCGAAGAGCTCCACTTCCGCGTCGCTCCGGGCGAACAGGACGCCTTTCTGGCGAAGGAGACCGAGGTGTGGACGGGGTTCCTGCGGACGTGCGACGGATTCGTGGACAAGCAGGTCTGGGTTGTCGACGATGACCCTGAGCTGATCGTGGTGATGATCTGGTGGGAGACGATGCAGAAGTGGAAATCGATCACGCCCGAACAGGTCGACGAGGTCGATGCCCAAATGGGGGAGTGGGTCCGGCCGGTCGTCTTCGTTCGATCGCTACTTGTCGTGCGCCCCTCGGTGTCCGGGCGGACTGCCTGAGACGCGGTGACGGCCGCGAGGTACTAGGAAACGTGCGGGCTCATGAACGCGATTGCCACCTGCGAACCCGCCCGTGAGCTGAGCGTGGCGATCCGCCGCCCCGACTGCACGGCATCGGCAGGCGGCTTCATGAGGTCGCCGAAAAACGCTGCGGTCTCGTCGAGGTCCCGGCAGGTCAACGCGATGCCGAAGAACTTCGCCGGATCGTTCGCTTTCGCGGGGTCGATGATCTCGGGACCGACGACTTCGAGGATCACCCGCTCGTGCGGGGCGCCGTCGGGGTTGCCGAGCCAGAAGAACGCCTGTCTCATCGCCGTCCTCCCGTACGCGGCCGCCTCACGTCGGCGGCGGCACTCGATGTCGAGGTCCTCGAGCGCCGAGACCGTGCGGTCGAGATCCGGGGTCATCACCACAAGGTGATCGATTGCCTCGACGCCGTTCACGTGACGCGGGGCCGTGGGTGGAGCGACAGGCGCGGCATCGCCGAGCGTCATGGATCCGGTGAGCAGGCCGTCGATCCGCTCGGGGAGCGGACCGTCGTCGGCCGTCAGCATCCAGTCGGTGATGCCGCGCCCACCCGGCGACTCGGTGCCTGCCTCGTCTCCCGAGCACAGAACGGCTGTGGCCCCGATGCGCGCGGCGATCCCGTCGAGCGTGAAGCCGAGCCCGGCCCAGGTGCCGGGCGCATCGGAGACGGTGAGCGAGAGCAGGCGAGGCATGGATGCGACGGTAGCAACGCACACGCGTCCACGTCCGAGCCCACGAGTTTCGCCATCCCACATCGGCCGAAACGAGCAGTTTTCGTGCCCGCCGTAAGCGGGGCATCTGGGATGCGCCCTCCCCGCAGGTGGGCTGGTCCGTGAGCGAAGAAGGGTTCGGATCTGCGGTCAGCCCAGGTGCTTCCAGGTGTTCCAGTACGTCACTTCCTCGGCCGGCCGCCGGTCGGCGGAGCGGAAGTCGTCGCCGGTGTAGAAGGCGGTGGGGACAAGGCAGAGCTGCGTGACGGTTTCGGGGATCCCGAGGAGCTCGCCGACCTCGCGTTCGTGACGCAGGTGCAGCGTGGTCCACGCGGTACCGAGGCCCCGGGAGCGGGCGGCGAGCATGAAGCTCCACACCGCGGGGAGGGCCGAACCCCACCAGCCGGCTCCGGTACCGAAGCCGTCGTCACCGGGGGCCCCGAGGGCGCACGGGATCACGTGTACGGGAACCTCGGCGAGGTGCTCGGCCAGGTAGTCGCTCGAGCTCATGATGCGACCAGAGGTCGTGTTGTCGGGTGTGCGCGTGGCAACGGCATGGCGTTGCTTCTCGATGTACGGCGCGTAGGCCCGCTGGTAGGCGTCCGCGATCGCCGCCCGCTTGTCCGCATCGTCGACCACGAGCCAGCGCCATTTCTGGTAGTTGCCTCCCGCGGGGGCCTGGGTGGCGATGCGAATGCAGTCCACCAACAATTCGCGAGGAACCGGGCGGGTGAGATCGAGTCGTTTGCGGACCGCACGAGTCGTGGTGAGCAGATGGTCCACCTGCGGAAGATCGAACGCCATCTCAGCAAGGTATCGGTTCCGACGAGGACAGGCCCGATCGACCGTGCGGAGCCGTTCCCGGTCAGGCCTCAAGGCCTCTTGCCCGTCAAGAAGGCGACCTTTGTCCCGGTGACGTCGGGACCAAGGGGAACGGCACGACCTTGGGCAACCGGCCACACTGGGAAGATGACGATCAAGGTGTTCCTCCTCGATGACCACGAGATCGTTCGCCGTGGCCTGGCCGAGCTCATCAACTCCGAGGACGACATGGTCGTGTGCGGCGAGGCGGGCCGTGTCGACGAGGCCCTGCACCGCATCGCCGCCACCTCCCCCGATGTAGCCGTCCTCGACTACCAGCTGCCGGACGGCAACGGTGTGGAAGTGTGCCGGGAGATCCGCGATCTCCATCCGAACGTCGCCAGCCTTATGCTCACGGCCTTCTCCGACGACGACGCCCTGTTCTCGGCGATCATGGCCGGCGCCCGCGGCTACGTCCTCAAGCAGATCCGAGGCAACGACCTGGTCGACTCCATCCGGCGGGTCGCCCGAGGCGAGCAACTCCTCGATCCCGCCGTCACCTCACGGGTGCTCGACCGACTTCGGACTCCTCCGAAGACCGAACCGGACCCACTCGAGTCGCTCTCGCCACAGGAGCGCCAGATCCTCACGCTGATCGCCGAAGGACTTACGAACCGTCAGATCGGCGAGCGGCTGTTCCTCTCGGAGAAGACCGTGAAGAACTACGTGTCGTCGGTTCTCGCCAAGCTCGGGATGGAGCGTCGAACGGAAGCAGCGGTGTTCGCGGCCCGTCTTGCCGACAAGCGGGCCGCCGAGGCGGATCACTGACCGTTCGGGTCGGCAATCGTTCGGGATGGACCTGTTCGAGACACGGCGTTCGCGCGGTCGGTCGCTTGTTGCGAGAGCTCTCTTCGCCTCGTTCCGACCAGACCACTAGGGTCGTCGTCTGGCTGCAGATCGGGGGCAACGAATGGGCAGCACAGAACTCGGCCCGCAACAGCTGACGGACGAAGCCGGCATCGACCCGCGTCTGAGCGCGGCGATCGTCTGGCAGGCGCTCGAGCAGGCGCCTGATGCAATGATCGTCTGCGACGGTGCGGGGATCATCCGGCACGCCAACGCCACGGCCGAAACGATGCTCGGCTACCGACGCGAGGAGCTGCTCGGCCAGCCGGTGGAGCTGCTCGTTCCGGAGCGACTTCAGACGGCGCATGTCGACGATCGGAACCAGTTCCTCGCCGAACCGGCGAGCCGACCGATGGGTGCCGGACTCGCTCTCACCGCCTTGCACCGCGACGGCCACGAGATCCCGGTCGAGATCAGCTTGGCGCCGGTCGTCGGCGAAGCCCACGAATTCGTGGTGGCCGTGATCCGGGATGTCACGGAGCGCCAAGGTCTGATCGAGCAGCTCGGCGCCCAACGTGATCATCTGGCGACGATCGTCGACGCGCTCGGTGACGGTCTCATCGAAGTCGACCTCGCCAGCGGCTCGGTGTTGCTCGTGAACGACCGCTTCTGCGAAATGGTCGGCTATTCGCGCGAGGAGATCATCTCCGACGGCGCGTCCGGCACATGGCTGGCCAAGCCCGACATCGACGAGTTGCAGGCGCGTTCAGCGATCGGTCCCGGTCGCATCGATGTGACGCTCCGCCACCGACGCGGTGCGAAGTACCCGGCGGCGCTGACGCTTGCACGGATGGGCTCCGCGACCGAGCGCCCGACGTTCGTCGCCGTGTTCCACGACCTCACTGCTGACCTTGCCGCCGCCCAAACGTTGTCGAATGCGCAGGCCCGTGTGGCAGTCGCCGATGAACACGATCGGATTGCCCGTGACCTCCACGACACCGTCATCCAACGTCTGTTCGCCACGGGGCTCGGCCTGCAGGGTGCGGCCGAGCGAAGCGACGTGCGTGAGCGGATCGAGCGGGCCGTCATCGGCATCGACGAAGCCATCCGTGACCTGCGGACGTCGATCTTCACCCTTCGTCAACCGGTCCTCGACATGGGCGTGGCGGATTCCATCCGGACCACAGCCGAAGAGGCCCGTCGGATTCTCGACTGCCCGTTGCTCGTCGACATCTCGCCCGAGGTCGATCGTCACGTGCCCCCGAGGCTCCGGGGCGATCTCGTGGCGGTGGTGAGGGAGTCGTTGACCAACGTCGCAAAGCACGCGTCAGCGCGAACCGTGGCGCTGACGGTCGACATCGAGGACGGTCACCTGATGGTGCACATCAACGACGACGGTATCGGTTTCGCGGAGACCAGCGTGGTCTCCGGGCAGGGACTCCGCAACCTCAAGGAGCGGGCCGTGAGCCTCGGCGGGACCTGCGAACTGTTGACCGCGCCGGGCAGTGGCACCCGGATCGTCTGGAGCCTTCCGCTCTCGGTATGACGTCGTCCGGTCGACCAGGCCGGCCCCACCCCGGGTTGCCTACGAGCGCACCACCATCACCGGTACGGTCGAATGGTGAATGACCCGCATGGTCGTCGAGGCGATCATCGAGTGGGTGTGGCGCGATCCATGGGTGGCCATGCAGATCATCGAGGCGGGATGCTCCTTGGCGCGGTCGCAGATAACCGTGGCCTTGTGAAGGGCCGTGCCGTGGAGCACGTCCCACGTGATGCGCGCCGACGATGTGTGCTCCAGCGAATCACTCATCTGCTCGAGGTAGGCGGCCTCCTCGACATCCTCGCCCAGTTCGCTCACCGCGGCGGCCTCCTTCGGGGTGATGACCTGGACGAGGTCGAGCGTCGCCCCGGTTGCTGCCGCCCACCCCGACGCTGTCTCCAGCACCGTCTCGGCCGCATGGGATGCGTCGAGAGGGACGACGAGGTTCCTCACCGGGCCATGCCAGTCCGTGGACACCTTGGGGCCGACGATGATCGCCGGGCGCGATGCGAACCGCAGCACGTCGGAGGTGATCGATCCGGGGATGCCGAGCACGGTGGTGCCGCCGGCCAGGACCACGAGTGAATCCGGTGTGTTGATCAGATCGAGGATGAACGGTGAGGGATCGGTGCCGTGGTCGAGGGTGACCCGAACGGTTCGGTGCTGGATACCTGAGGCGAGCTCGTCGAGCAGGCGTCGGCGGTCGGCCTCGTTGGCCCGGTCATAGAGCATCGAGGTGAGCTCGATGCTGCATCCGAACTGCGCGGCGAGATACTCGGCCACCCGGATCGATCGGTTGTTGGGCGGGTAGAAGCTCACCGGCACGATGATCCGGTCGAAGGACACACCCACTGCCGGGGACGTGGTTTCGCTTATCGATTCCATGTGCTCACCCTGCCCAGTTCAGCGGGGCGGAGGCACCCGACGAACGTCATGGGAGCGGGGTCCGAACGGATCATCATTGCTCGTCCTTTGGTCTCGTCATCGGCTCGGCGGAGATCGTTCCGAGATCCGTCACGGGCTGGTTGGGTTGCGGACGACCACGACCGGACACGCCGCATGCTTCACGACTTGGTCCGACGTGGAGCCGAGGAGCAGACCGATGAACCCGCCGTGGCCTCGGGCGCCGACGACGAGGAGGTCGGCATGTTCGGACTCCTCGATCATCGCCTTCGACGGGCTGCCCGACGTCACGACGCGTTCGATGGACTCGGCAACCTTGGGGTCGGGGACGCCCGCCGCGATCGCTGCCTCCAACGTCGCCCGGGCCTCCTCCTCGAGCGTCTGCGGAGGGATCACGAAGGCCGGCTCGATGCCCCCGTACGCATAGGAGTACTCCCACACGGCGACGGCACGAAGCTTCGCTCCGCGCAACGCGGCCTCGTTGACGGCCCAGCGCAACGCCTCGATGCTTCCTTCCGACCCGTCGAGACCTACCACGATCGTTTCCATGATGCTCCTCTCGTTCTCACGCACTGCGTGAGCTCCCAGATTGCGGCGTGCGCCGGGGGAGAGCGAGGGGCGAGCATCCCCGAATGTCGGGACTTTGGTCACCACTGGCACCGGCCTTCGACCGGGGCACCGCACCATCGCTTGTGCCAGTGTCCAGGCATGACCCCGGTCGCAACACAGCCAGTTGCCGCGGTTGGCGCGAGCGCTGTTCGGGCCGACCGACGTCCGTCGCTCAGGTTCCTCAGCGGCGTCGGAACCGTCACCGGCAGCAAGTTCCTTCTCACTACGGCGGGGTCGACCGTCCTGATCGACTGCGGGCTCTTCCAGGGTCACAAGGAGCTGCGACTGCGAAACCGGGCAGAGCTGCCCTTTGAGGTGGGGTCGCTCGACGCCGTCGTGGTCACGCACGCGCACATCGATCATCTCGGCTATCTGCCGGCACTCACCCGCGCCGGACTGCGTGCATCGGTCCACATGACGCCCGGGTCGCAGGCGTTGGCCGCGGTGGTCCTGCCCGACGCCGGTCGGCTCCAGGAAGAAGAGGCCGAGCACGCCAATCGTGTCGGCTCGAGCCGCCACCATCCGGCGAAGCCGCTCTTCACGGAAGAAGATGCGATGCGCTCCCTGGAGTCGATCGTGGCGACACCGTTCGGCGTGCCTGTCGAGGTTGCGGGCGACGTGACCGTCACGTTCCGCAGGAGCGGCCACATCCTCGGTTCGTCCTGGGTGCTGATCGAGGTCGACGGGTTCGGGGCGATCGCGGTCAGCGGCGATCTCGGCCGGGCCCACCATCCGCTGCTGCTCCCGCCGGAACCGCTGGTGGCGGTCGAGACCGTGCTCGTCGAGTCCACCTACGGTGACCGCCTGCACGATGTCGACGATTCTGCACAGCAACTGGCCGACGCCGTAACGCGCACTGCGGCACGTGGGGGCTCGATCGTCATCCCGAGCTTCGCCGTCGACCGCACCGAGGTGCTCCTCATGAAGCTTCGTCAGCTGATGCGGGTCGGCGCGATCCCTGAGCTCCCGGTGTTCGTCGACTCACCGATGGCCCTGGAAGCTCTGCGCGCGTATCGTCGGGCGATCGACGAACGCTGGCCGGAGATCAGGCCCGAGGCCTTCGTCGCCGATGATCCGTTCGACACCGGACAGCTGCGCGAGTGCCGGACGGTCGAGGAATCGAAGGCGATCGCAAAGCTGCGGTACCCGTCGATCATCATCTCCGCATCGGGCATGGCCACCGGTGGACGAGTGCTCCACCACCTCGTCGACCATCTGCCCGATTCGCGCGACACCGTGGTCCTCCCGGGCTTCCAGGTGGCCGGCACCCGTGGCTGGCAACTGGCCACCGGGGCGCGCCAGGTGAAGATCTTCGGCGAGTACATCGACGTGCGCGCGGAGATCGTTCCGCTCGAGGGGTTCAGCGTCCATGCCGATCAGGCCGAGCTCGTCGAATGGTTGGCCACAGCCCCCGGCCCGCCGCGAACCTGCTTCGTCGTCCACGGTGAACCTGGCGCCTCCGCCGCGCTGGCCGACGCGATCCACGACCGTCTCGGATGGCGGGCGATCGTTCCGAGCGACGACGAGCTCGTACTGCTCGGTCGGCGCCCGTCGAAACCCGAAGGAGTCTCACCATGACCGTCGTTACGAACACGGACCGGGCGGCGACCGTCGCCTCGATGAAGCGGCTCTTCGAGCCGGAGTCGATCGCAGTGATCGGCGCGGGGGAGCATCCGGGAACGCCTGGGCATCAGCTCGTTGCCAACCTCGTCCGCTCCGACTTCCGTGGGCCGGTCCTGCCGGTCAACCCTCACGCCGAATACGTGTGCGGTCTTCCGGCGGTTCCTGCCATCGGCGACGCGCCCTATCCGGTGGACCTCGCCGTCATCGTCGTCCCCGCCGATGCGGTGGAGCACGCCGTCGCGGAGTGCGCTGCCGCAGGTGTCGGTGCGCTCGTCATCCTCTCGGCCGGATTCGCCGAGGTGGGCGCCGAGGGCGCCGAGCGTCAGCGTCGGGTGGTCGCACTCGCCCGCAGCGCGGGGATGCGCATCGTCGGTCCGAACTGTCTCGGCATCGCCAACATGGCGCCGGACATCCGGATGAACGCCACGTTCGCGTCCGCTGAACTCCCGGCCGGCTCGGTCGCCGTCATGACGCAATCAGGAGCCATCGGCATCGCGGTGGTCGACGGACTGCGGGCGCGGGGACTCGGCGTGTCGTCGTTCGCGTCGGTCGGAAACAAGGCCGATGTGAGCGGCAACGATTTGCTCACCTACTGGGAGCAGGACCCGGCCACGCGTCAGATCGTGCTGTACCTGGAGTCCTTCGGCAACCCTCGCGCCTTTGCTCGCATCGCCCCACAGACGGCCCTCTCGAAGCCTGTCTTGGCGATCAAGTCCGGACGGAGTGAGGTCGCTGCCGGCGCGGCTACCTCACACACCGCGGCCCTGGCCCTGCCCGATGACACCGTCAG